>DATFNF010000080.1:0-44612 GCA_035266525.1 Trueperaceae bacterium
GACGAGCGTTTTCCCGTGGCGGCCGGCGACGTGGTGCACGTGCTCGCCGGGCGCGAGAAGGCGCTCGAGGCGGGGGAGGGCCGGTTCACCGTTCTGGGCGTGCGCCGTCTCGCCGGGAGGCGCCGTGGCTGACCGTCCGCGCGGCGCGCTGAACCGGCCCACGGCCATGCGTATCGACCCCGTCCGGTGCGTGGACTGCGGGGCCTGTGACGACCTCGCCCCCGGCATGCGCGCGGGTCGCGAGCGCATCGCCATCGACACGCGAACCCTGGAGGCCATGGCCGCCTGTCCGGTCGGCGCCATCCTGTGGTTGGAAGGAGAGACCCATGAGCAAGACCCTCGACGTCCGTGACATCGCGCCGCGCGAGCGGCACCCCCTGATCTTCGAGACCTTCGACGGGCTCGAGCCCGGCACCGCCTTCGAGCTGGTGAACGACCACGACCCCAAGCCGCTCTACTACCAGTTCCAGGCCGAACGGCCGGGCCAGGTGGCGTGGGAGTACCTGGAGCAGGGCCCCGAGTGCTGGCGCGTTCGCATCGCGCGGGCGGGGTGAGCGCGACCGGCGACGCCGCCGTCGCCGAGACCCCCGGCGCGAGCCAGGACTACGCGCTGCTGCGCGGCGCGTCCGGAACCCCTGCGCCAGACGCCGGCATCCTGAGCCAGACGCTGGCGAAGGCGTCCGGCGTGCGGGTGACCCGCTTCGCCTTCGCTGCGGGCGAGGAGCTGACCGAGCACACCTCCACGCGGCCGGCGCTGCTCCACTTCCTGCACGGCCGCGCCCGGCTGGTGCTCGGCAGCGACACCGTCGAGGTGGGCCCCGGCGACCATCTCCACATGCGCGCCGGGCTGCGGCACGCGGTCGCGGCGCTGGAGCCGCTGGAGTTCGTGCTCACCCTCCTCCCGGCGGGTAGCGAGGGGTAACGTGCAGAGCGTGCAGGCGACGCGGCCCAGGGTCCGATGGCGCACGCTGGCGCTGCCCAACGAGCACGGGGTGTGGGCCTTCCTGCTCGAGCCCGCCCTCCTCGGTCTGGCCCTCCGCCCCAGCGCGGCCGGCGTCGCCTTCGTCGTGGCCGCGCTCGGCGCCCTGCTGGCGCAGCATCCCCTCAGCCTGGCCCTGGCCGACGTCCGGCGCGGGAAGCGCTTCCCGCGCACGCGCCCGGCGCTGGCCCTGGCGGCCGTCTACGGCGCGGCTGCCGCGGCAGGGCTGGTCTGCGCCCGGCTGTTGGGTGCGCCTGCAGCGGCGTTCGCCCCGCTGGCGCTGGCCGTTCCGGTGGCGCTGGTCCAGCTCGCCTTCGACGCGCGCAACCGCAGCCGTGAGGCTTCGGCGGAGCTCGCCGGGGCGGTGGCGCTCGGCGCTCTGGCCGCGATGACCGTGCTGGCGGGGGGCGGGGCCTGGCCGCTCGCCCTCGGCCTGTGGCTGGTGGCGGCGGCCCGCAACGTCCCCTCGATCCTCTACATCCGCGCCCGCCTCCGTCTGCAACGCGCCCAGCCCGCTGGACGCGCCGGACCCGTGGTGCTGCATGCCGTCGCGGTCGCCGCGGTGGCGGTGCTGGCGGCGGCCCGGGTGCTGCCCTGGCTGGCGGTGGCCGCGTTCGCGCTGCTGGCCCTCCGCGCGGCGTGGGGGCTCGGCCCGCGGGCCCGGACCCTGGCCGCCAGGCGCGTCGGCATGCTCGAGCTCGCCTACGGGGTGGGCACGGTCGCGGCCGTGCTGGCCGGCCTGTGGCTGGGCTGGTGAGCGCGGCTCTCCTGCGGGGGGCTAGGACTCGGTCTCGATCACCCGGGTTCCGGCGAGGCCGTCGCCCCAGCGCAGGCCGTGCTCGTCGGTGAAGGCGAAGTAGCCCTCCAACACCATCAGGATGATGCCGGCGGCCATGCCCAGCGGTTTGATGACGTGGCCCAGGGCGGGAACGAAGCCGAGGAACACCGCGAGCGAGGTGACGGCGAGGGGCCAGTTGCGCCTGGCCGAGACCTCCAAGGTGACGGGCGAGCCGTCGTCGCACACGGGCCTGAGGCGCATGATGCGTTTGCCGATGGAGCGGTGGTCCATGAACTCCAGGTCGAAGCCGTCGCGCAGCAGGAAGTAGGCGGCGGCGAGCAGGCTCCCCAGGAAAGGGATGACGCTCAGCACGGCGGCGATGACGGCGTCGATGACGAACGCCAGGAAGCGCTTGGTGACATCCGCCTTCCTGGCGACCTGGGTGCCGTCCGTGGCGGACCACGACCGACGGCGGGCCGTCGAGGGGGTGGGCTCCGGAGCGGCGGGGGGCACGCCCTGCCCGGTACTGGGATCGCTCATGTGGGTCTCCCTTCTCCTCCGTGGTGGCGCTGCCGCGCGGGCAGGCACGCCATGAGCAACCCGCCCTCGCCCGCGCGTGCGGTCAGTGTAGCGAGGGGGTGAGGGCCCCGAGGTGGCATTCCTTATGCCGGCCGGCAGCGTCGCCGGGCCCCGTCCGGCGGCCGCCGCGCCCTCTGGGAGCGGGGCGCTCGTCCCTCGGGGGCGGGCGGGGACCGCGGTAAGGTGAGCGCGGAGGCGCTCGCCGGCCCGGCGGCCGCAGCGAGCGACGATCGCATGGCTCAGACGCATGCCTTCTACGTGGTTCCGACCGGCCCGGGCGTCGGCCTGACGTCGGTGTGCCTGGGGCTCGTGCGCGCGCTCGACCGTGAGGGCCTGCGCGTCGGCTTCTTCAAGCCCATCCGGCAACCGGGCGCCGACGAGGGGCCGGAGCGGTCGACGCACTTCGTGAGGCACACCACCACGCTGCAACCCGCCGAGCCGCTCACGTTCCGTGAGGCGGAGGCGCTCCTGACCGCCGGCAAGCGTGCCGAGCTGTTGCAGGAGGTCGTCGCGCGCTACCAGCGCTCGGCCGAGGGCTCGGAGGTCGTCATCGTCGAGGGCCTGGTCGCCACCGCCGACCGGCCCGGTCTCGATACCCTCAACGCGGACGTGGCGCAGGCGCTCGACGCCGAGGTGCTGCTGGTAGGCGCGGTCGGCCGCAGCAGCCTCGGCGAGTTCAACGATCGCGTCGACCTGGTGTCCGGCCAGTACGGCGGAGCCGGCAGCAGCAAGGTGCTGGGGGTGATCGTCAACAAGGTGAACGCTCCGCACCAGGAGGTGGTGGCCAGCACCCGGACCGAGCTGCGGCCACCCGCCCGCCTCCTGACGCGGGAGCGTCTGCTGGAGGCGTGCGAGGTGTTCCGCCACGAGGGGTTCCATCTGTACGGCATGGTGCCGTGGCAGCAGGCGATGGTCTCGCCGCGCACCCAGGACGTGGTCCTGCACCTCGGCGCCCGCCCGCTGGTCGAGGGAGACATCACACGCCGGCGCGTCGTGGACGTGTCGATGGTGGCGCGCACGGTGGCGAACATGACCCATCGCCTGAGGCCGGACGCGCTCATCGTCACGCCCGGCGACCGCGACGACATCATCCTGGCGACCTGCATGGCCGCGCTGAACGGCGTGCCGCTGGCCGGGCTGGTGCTCACCGGCGGCATCCGGCCCGACGCTCACGTCATGAAGCTGTGCGAGAAGGCGGTGGCCACCGGACTGCCGGTGCTCCTCGTCGACACCGACTCCTACGTCACCGCGGCCCACGCCGCCGCCATGAACCTGGAGGTGCCGAGCGACGATCTCGAGCGGATCGAGCGCGTGATGGACACCGTGGCCAGCTTCGTGGACGTGGCGCACCTGAAGAACCGCATCGCCACCGATCGCGAGCCGCGCCTGTCGCCGCCCGCCTTCCTGTACCGCTTGGTGGAGGCGGCGCGCCGGGCCCGCAAGCGCATCGTGCTGCCGGAGGGGGAGGAGCCGCGGACGATACGGGCGGCCGGCGCCTGTGCCGAGCGCGGCATCGCCCGCTGCGTGCTGATCGGCGAGCCGAGCGAGGTCCGGCGCGTCGCCGAGGCCCAGGGCGTGCGCCTGGGCGACGACATCGAGATCCTCCAGCCCACCGACGAAATGCGCGAGCGCTACGTGGAGGCCATGGTGACGCTGCGCCGGCACAAGGGGCTCACCGCCGACGGCGCCCGCGAGCAGCTGCGCGACAACGTGGTCCTGGGGACGATGATGCTCGCGCGCGGCGAGGTGGACGGCCTGGTCTCGGGAGCGCTCCACACCACCGCCAACACCGTGCGGCCCGCCCTGCAGCTGATCAAGACGCGCGAGGACGCCCGCCTGGTGTCCTCGATCTTCTTCATGTGCCTGCCGGAACAGGTGCTCATCTACGGCGACTGCGCCGTCAACCCCGAGCCGACGGCCGAGGAGCTGGCGGACATCGCCGTCCAATCGGCGGAGTCCGCGCTGGCCTTCGGCGTGCAGCCGAGGGTCGCCATGATCAGCTACTCCACCGGCCCTTCCGGCAGCGGCAGCGAGGTGGAGAAGGTCCGCGAAGCCACCCGGCTCGCCCGCGAGCGCCGTCCCGACCTGGTGCTGGACGGCCCCTTGCAGTACGACGCCGCCACGGTGGCGAGCGTGGCGCGCTCGAAGGCCCCGGACAGCCCCGTGGCGGGGCGCGCCACCGTGCTCATCTTCCCCGACCTCAACACCGGCAACGCCACCTACAAGGCGGTGCAGCGCAGCGCCAACGTGGTGTCGGTCGGGCCGATGCTGCAGGGCCTGAGGCGGCCCGTCAACGACCTGTCGCGTGGCGCGCTGGTGGACGACATCATCTACACCATCGCGCTCACGGCCATCCAGGCGGAGCAGGCCGAGCGTCTCGAGCGCGCCGCCGTCGGCGCGTAGGGGCGGGCGGTCTGCGGCCGGCCCCGCTCAGGCGAGCCGGAGGGTGTAGACGTAGCGCTTGAGGTACTGCAGCCACAGGCCCTGGAGCCAGCCGTAGCGCTCCGCGAGCTCGCGGGCGCTGCCGCGCGCGATGCGGAAGCCGGCAGTGTAGACCCGGCTGATGGCCTCGAGGGCAGCCGTGTCCGTCCAGGGGACGCGTTCGAAGCGCCCCAGGCCGCGTTGCAGCACGAACTCGGCGGACCACGGGCCCATGCCGGGGACCGACAGCAGCCAACGGTAGCCTTCCTCGTAGCTGGCGGTCCACAGCCACTCGACCTCGATGCCGGTGAACGCGCGCGCGGCGGCGACCAGGCGATCCACCTTGCGCGTGTTGTTGGTGGCGGCCAGCAGCACGGGCCTGGAGGCGTCGCCCAGGTCGGCCGGCTCGGGGAAGAGCCGGAAGCCGGCATCGCCCCCGCCCGCGTACGCCCCCAGAGCCTCCACGATCCGTGCCATCGTCGCCTCGGCGAAGCGGTGCGGGGTGCGCTGGCGCACCAGCGTCCAGCAGGCCGCTTCGAAGGGGGTGGTGAAGCGGGGCGGGTGATAGCCGCGCAGGGCCGCGAGCACGGGTGCGAAGGCAGGGTCGTCGACCTGCTCGAGCGGACGGACGTCGAGGTCGAGGGCGAGCGCGCGGCCGAGAGCCCGCGCGATGGCGGCGCGCTCGCCCTCCGCGAGCGTGCCGTCGACGCCCACCCGGAGCCGTGGACGCTCGACCGTTCCGAGCGCGCGGACCGTCACCAGCCGCGGGTCGGCCCCGGGCGCCGGTCGCCATGCCTGACGGAAGCCGCCCGCCTGCAGCCGGCGCGTCACCGCGCTGGCGGGGAAGTGCGCCAGCGCCGCCAGGGTGTGGTCGAACGCGAGCGGTGGGGCGGGGGAGAGGGCGAAGCTCGGCACGCTGCGTCCGGTGGCGGTCCGCCTCAGAAGCGCTCGATGACGCTGAGGCCTTGCTGGGCGAAGCTGCCCATGGCGGCGAGCTCGGCGCCGGCGTCCTCCAGGCCGACGCGGCGGCCGATCAGCCTGGACACCTCGAGCCGGGCGCTGGCGACGAAGGCGAGCAGCTCCGGGTAGCGGCTGCTCGCCATGCCGTGCACGCCGGACACCACCAGCTCGCGCTTGATGACGTCCAGCATGGGCATCGCCGGGTGGGCATCGTCTGCCAGCAGCAGCCCGGCCTGCACGTGGCGCCCGCGGCGCCTCAGGCTGCGGACGCCCTGAGCCGCCGTCGCGGGAGTGCCCACGGCGTCGATGCTGACGTGCGCGCCGCCCCCGGTGAGGTCGCGGATGGCCTCGACCGGGTCGGCAGCGCCCGCGTCGACCGCGTCATGCGCGCCCAGCTCCCGGGCGCGCTGCAGCTTGCGCGTGTCGATGTCGACGGCGATGACGCGCGCGCCCAGCGCCGAGGCGATCATCACGGCCGACAGCCCCACCCCGCCGCAGCCGAACACCGCCAGGGTCTCGCCCGGCGCCAGCGCCGCCTTGTCGACCAGGGCGGCGAACGACGTCATGAAGCGGCACCCCAGGCTGGCCGCCTCCGTGAAGCCGAGGCCCTCCGGGAGGCGCACCAGGTTGACGTCGGCGTGCGGCACGAAGACCAGGGCGGCGAAGGAGCCGGGGCCGTCGAAGCCCGGCTGGTACTCGTGATGGCACAGGTTCTGGTGGCCGCCGCGGCAGGCTTCGCAGCGCCCGCAGCCACAGCAGAACGGAGCGGTCACGCGCTCGCCCAGCGCGTGGCTGCGCACCTGCGGGCCCAAGGCCGTCACCACGCCGGCGAACTCGTGACCGGGCACGTGGGGCGGGCGCACGGAGGGGTCGTGGCCCATCCAGGCGTGCCAGTCGCTGCGGCACACGCCGGTCGCGCGGACCTCCACCACGGCGCCGTCCGGGCCGGGCTGCGGGTCGGGGACGTCGGTGATGGCAAGCGGGCCGCCGTAGGCCCGGTACTGCGCGGCTCTCATGGGCGCTCCTCCGGGGGCCGGGGCGCGTCCCCGGCACCGGCGTCCAGCCTACGACGGCAGCCCCTAGCGCCGGTCGCCGCCCGTGCCGCAGCCGAGCGGCCGTAGCCCCGTCCCCGCCGTATACTGTGGCCGCTGTGCAGGTCTCGGACGCCACCCTCGAGAAGCTCTCCTTCGATCGCGTGCGCGCGGCGCTCGCCGAGCGAGCGGCGACCCGTCTCGGCGCCGAGCGGGCGTGGGCGGTGGCGCCGACGCTCGGGCCGGAGGCGGCGGAGACGGCGCTGACGCGCACCGCCGAGGTGGTGGCGGGGGGCGACCTGTCGCTCGGTGGCGTGGAGGACATCCGGCCGCTGCTGGCCCGGGTCCGGGAGGGGAACCTCCTGGAGGGTCCGGAGATCCTCTCCATCGCCTACACCCTCGACGCCGCGTCGACGTTGCGCCGGGGCCTGCAGGGCGGGGAGCGTCCGGCGCTGGCCGCGCTGGCGGCACGGATCGGCAGCTTCGACGGCGCATTGCGCGTGGTTCGCGAGCAGCTGGACACCGACGGCAACGTCCGGGACGACGCCACGCCCAAGCTGGCCGACATCCGGCGCCGCCTCAACCCGCTGCGAGGGCGCATCCGCGACCGCCTGACCCGCCTCCTGGAGAGCCATGCCGCCAGCGTGCAGGACCCGATCATCACGCTGCGGCGCGACCGTTACGTGATCCCCATCCGGGCGTCGGCGCAGAGCAGCGTGCCCGGCATCGCCGTGGACCGCAGCGATTCCGGCGCCACGGTCTTCGTGGAGCCGGCGTCGGTGGTGCCGCTCAACAACGAGCTGGCGCTGCTCGAGATGGAGGAGCGCGACGAGGTCCGCCGCATCCTGCAGGCCCTCGGCCGGCGTCTGGCCGATGAGCCGGGAGTCGACGAGACGCTGGAGGTGGTGGCCGAGCTGGACCTCGCCAACGCCAGCGCCAGGCTGGCGCTGGACTGGCGCCTGGCGCGCCCGTCGGCCGGCGACGCCGGCGAGGTCTCGCTGCCCGCGGCCCGCCATCCGCTCATCGAGGGGTGCGTGCCGAACACCATCGAGCTGGGGCGGGCGCAGCGGTTGCTGGTCGTCACCGGGCCCAACGCCGGCGGCAAGACGGTGTTGCTGAAGACCCTTGGGCTGGCCGCGCTGATGGCGGGCAGCGGCCTGTTCGTGGCCGCCGGCGAGATCGGGGCGGACGGCGCCGTCCGCGGCCGCGGGCCGCGCCTTCCCCGCTTCGAGACGCTCCTGAGCGACATCGGCGACGAGCAGAGCATCGAAGCCAGCCTCAGCACCTACGCGGGACACCTGAGGAACCTCAAGCGCATCGTGGAGCGCTCCGGCGAGGCGACCCTGGTGCTGGTGGACGAGCTCGGGTCCGGCACCGACCCGGACGAGGGGGCTGCGCTCTCGCAGGCCATCCTGGAGGCGGTGCTGGCGAGCCGTGCGCGCGGCCTGGTGACCACCCACCTGGCGCCCCTCAAGGTCTTCGCCTCCGAGGCCGAGGGCGTCAGCAACGCGGCCATGCGCTTCGACGTGGACCGCCTCGAGCCGAGCTACGAGCTGGTGGTCGGTCAGCCCGGGCGGTCCTACGCGCTGGCGATCGCGGAGCGGCTGGGGCTGGGGTCGGCGCTGCTGTCGCGGGCCGCGGAGCTCCTCGGGCCCGCGGGGGAACGCCTGGAGTCCTTGCTGGAGACGCTCGAGGGGCAGAGGGCGGCATTGCAGGCGGAGCTCGACGACGCTCGGGACGCCGGCGAGCGGGCCCGGAGCGAGGCGGAGGTGCTGCGAGGGGAGATCGCCCGCCTGCGCGAGCGGGAGGAGGCGCTCCTGGCCGAAGCGGCCGAGCGTGCCGACAGCATGCTGCAGGACACGCTCCAGCAAGCGGCGCGGCTCCGCCGCACCGCTACGCACGAGCCGGAGCAACGGTCGCAAGCGCTGGAGGCCATCCAGGCGTTGCGCCGCGAGGCCCGGAGCCGGGCCAGAGCGGCGGAGCCCCGGCCCGAGCAGCCGGGGCTGCAGCCGGGCGCGCACGTGCACGTCGCGCAGTACAACGCCGAGGGCCCCATCCTCGAGGACCGCGGCGACACCGTGGTGGTGCAGTTGGGGCTGCTCAAGGTGGAGGTGCCGCGCCGGGAGGTGCGGCCCGTGGCCCCGAAGCAGCGGCAGCCGGCCGCTTCCCCGCGCGCTGGCGGAGCTCCGGCGCCGGCCGCGCCCGGCGGTCACTTCGACAGCGAGCTCAACATCCGTGGCGAGCGGGTCGAGGCGAGCCTGGAGAAGGTGCGCGACTTCGTGGCGGAGGCGCACGCCCTCAAGGTGGCCACGGTGCGCATCCTGCACGGCAAGGGGACCGGCGCTCTGCGGGACGCCGTGCGCAGCTACCTCAAGAGCGACAAGCGCGTGGAGCGCTTCGAGGACGCCGTGCCGTACGAGGGCGGGCACGGCGTGACGGTGGCCTACCTGCGGGTTTGAGCGCCCCGCCGTCGGGGCGCCGCGCGCGTGCCATACTGCCGGTCATGCCCGCTCCCGACCCCGGCACCGATGCCGCCAGCCCGGGCGACAGCTCGAGCCTTCCCCCCGCCGTCGTGTTCGATCTGGACGGCACCCTGGTCGACTCCCTGCCCGACATCGTGACGAGCTTCCGGCTGGCGTTCATCGCGGCGGGGCTCCCCGCCCCCCGCGAGGCAGAGGTCCGCGACGCCATCGGCGAGCCCCTTGACGCGATGTACGCGCGCTTCGTCCCGACCGGACGCGTCGACGAGCTGTGCGGGCGCTACCGCAGCCACTACGCCGAGCACCTGGCGGACTCCTCGCGGCCCTTCCCCGGCGTTCCGGCACTGCTGGAAGAGCTGGGCCGGCGCGGTTACCGGCGAGCCGTCGCCAGCACCAAGCGCACCGCCACCGCCCGGCGCCTGGTCGAGCGCACGGGCCTCACGTCGCTCCTCGACCACGTCGAGGGCACGGATGCGGCACCCTACAAGCCCGCGCCGGACGTGGTGCTCCGAGCGCTGGCTGCCGTGGGCGGACGCGGCACGTGGATGGTCGGAGATACCGTGGGCGACGTGGAGGCGGGCCGTGCCGCGGGCCTGGCCACGTATGCCGTGAGCTGGGGGACGCACGACGCGGCGCGGCTCGGCCGGGCCCAACCCAGCGAGCTGCAGCCGGATCTGAGCAGGTTGCTGGAGCTCTGTCCACCGCAGCGCTGAGCCGGCCGGCTTTCACGCTCGGCGCGGGTACCTGCCGGTAGCATGGGCCATGGACAACCTGGAGAAGCAGTACGTCATCGATGCGCTGGCGGAGGACTCGTGGCGCATGTTCCGCATCATGGGCGAGTTCGTGCAGGGCTTCGAGGAGATGGCGGACGTGGGCAAGGCGGTGACCATCTTCGGGTCCGCCCGCGTGGGCGAGGACGCCGAGACGTACGCCAAGGCGCGGACGCTGGCCGCCGAGCTGGCGCGATCCGGCTACGCCATCATCACCGGTGGCGGGCCCGGCATCATGGCGGCCGCGAATCGCGGCGCCATCGAGGCCGAGGCGCGCAGCATCGGCCTGAACATCGACCTGCCGCACGAGCAGAAGCCCAACCCTTACCAGACCGACAGCTTGCAGTTCAAATACTTCTTCGTGCGCAAGGTGATGCTGGTCAAGTACTCGACCGCGTTCGTGGTGTTCCCCGGCGGCTTCGGCACCATCGACGAGCTCTTCGAGTCGCTGACGCTCATCCAGACCCGCAAGATCAAGCCGTTCCCGGTCTACCTCATCGGCGTGGAGTACTGGCGAGGGCTGCTGCAGTGGTTGCAGGGCACGCTGCAGCGCCAGGGCACCATCTCCGAGCACGACCTGCACCTCTTCAAGGTGGTCGACGACGTGAGCACCATCGCCGACGAGATCGACGACTACTACCGCAGCGAGCACCACGGCGGGTTCAACCTTCCCTGGTGAGCCTCAGGTCCGCGTATCGTCGGCCGCACATAATACTTGACACGAAGGCGCTCAGATTTCTATACTTCGAAGCGTGAGAGGCGCCGGTGGGGCGTGTGGACCTCCCGGTGCCGACGAGACCCATGCAAGGAGGAGACACCATGGCACTGGTTCGCAACACGCGTACCCTTCCCGTGCGTCGCTTCGCCCTCGATCCCTTCGAAGAGTTCGACCGCATGCTCGACGAGTTCGGCGGCCCCTTCCGGCGGACGGGTGAGATGGTCGGTTACCCCATCGACCTGTTCGAGACCGACAGTGACCTGGTGCTGGAGATGGCGATCCCGGGCGTCCGCTCGGAGGATCTCGACATCAGCATCGAGGGCCGGCAGCTCAGCATCCGGGGGAAGCTCCCCGAGGCCGCCGAGGACGGGCGTCGCTACTGGTTGCAGAGCATCCCTCGCGGCGACATGAGCCGGACCGTGAAGCTGCCGGCGGCGGTGGAGGTCGACAAGATCGAGGCCCAGGTGGCCGACGGCATGCTGCAGCTCACCATGCCCAAGCTCGCCGAGGCCAAGGTGCACAAGATCGCCATCCACTGAGCCTGAAGCGGTAGGCGGAGGCGCGTCGGGCCGACGCGCCGGCGCGAGAGGCGACCGCGGATCGAGGCGGTCGCCTCTCGCGTGGCTGCCATGACAGCCGGGCTGGCGGCCGGATATGGTGGGGGCTCATGGCGGCGTGGCGGCGCGAACTGCGTGATCTGTCCCTGCTGGCCGCGCCGCTGGTGCTGGCGCAGCTGGCCCAGAACGGCATGAGCGTGGTCGACACGCTCATGGTGGGACGCCTCGGCCCCCAGCAGTTGGCCGGCATCGCGCTGGGCGGCACGCTGTTCACGCTGATGCTGATCGTGTGCATGGGCGTGCTGTACGCCGTGGGCCCGATGGTGGCGCACGCCCACGGCGGCTCCCGCCCCGAGGAGGCGGCGCGCGCGACCCGGCAAGGCTTCTGGCTGGCGCTGGCGCTTTCCGTTCCGGGCGTGGTCGTCTTCGTGCTGGCGCGCCCTCTCCTCCTCCTCACGGGCCAGGAGCCGGCGGTGGCCGCGGCCAGCGGAGGATACCTGCGGGCCATGGCCTGGGGGTTCCCGTTCGCGCTCGTCCTCACCGCCCTGCGGGGGTTCCTGGAGGGCCACGGCGACACCCGGCCGATCCTGCTGGTTGCCGCCCTGGGCGTCGCCCTGAACGTTTTCGCGAACGACGTGCTGATGTTCGGTCGCCTGGGGTTCCCGCGGCTGGGGCTGGTGGGCACGGGCTACGCCACGGCGGTGGTGTACGCCGTCATGGCGTCGCTCGTGGCGGCCTATCTGCGTTGGCGCTACCCGCGGTACCGGCTGTTCGCCGGCCTCCGGCGGCCGGACCCTGCCATGCTGCGGGAGCTCTTCCGCGTGGGCTGGCCCATCAGCCTCACGCTCGGCTTCGAGGTGGGGCTGTTCGCGCTGACGGCGTTGCTGATGGGCCGTTTCGGAGATGCCGCCCTGGCCGGACATCAGATCGCTTTGCAGAGCGCTTCCACCACCTTCATGGTGCCGCTGGGCGTGAGCATCGCCACCGGCGTGCGCGTGGGACAGGCGGCGGGCCGCGGCGAGCAAGCGGGCGTGGCGCGCTCAGGCTTCACCGGCATCGCCCTGAGCGTGCTGTTCATGGCGTTCGCGGGCGCGCTGTTCAAGCTGGCGCCCGACGTCGTGATCGGCCTCTACCTGCCGGTCGACGCGCCGGCCAACGCCGCGGTGGTGGCGTACGCACGTCGCTTCCTGGCGATCGCGGCGATCTTCCAGGTCTTCGATGGGACCCAGGTGACCGCCTCCGGAGCGCTGCGCGGCCTGAAGGACACGCGGGCCCCGATGCTGCTCACGTTGGTGGCCTACTGGCTGGTGGCGGTTCCGGTGGGGGTGGTCCTCGCCTTCCCGGCCGGGTTCGGTCCCGCCGGCCTGTGGTTCGGGCTGGTCGTCGGGCTGGCCACGGCCGCCGTGCTGCTGGTGGGGCGATTGGCGTTGCAGGTGCGGTGGCGCCGCCGTGCGCCGGGGCTCCCCGCCGCCGGCCTGCGGTAGACTGCGCTTTCGGAGCCCGCCGGCTCCCTGCCGTCACGAGCGGCCGGGGCCGTGTGCGGGCCCGCAGCCCGGTCATGCGCTTCCCCGCCCTGGAACACTACCTGCGCGCACCCAGTCTCGAGACCCGGCGCGCCGCCGCCGTGCTGCGGGCGGTCTATGCCGCCATGTTCCTCGGTCAGATGGTGATCGCGCTGGGCCTCGCCGTGGTGGTGCGCCTCGCCGTTCACGTCCACACCCGGCCCAGCCCGCTGCTCGGCTGGGTGCTGGTGGGGCTGTCCTGCCTGGAGCTTCCGCTGGGCGTGCTGCTGGCCGGGCTGGCCGGCCGCGGCGAGGACCGCCGCCGCGCGCTGTCCGCGGCGCTGCTCGGCGCGGTGATCCTCTCCACGCCGGCCTGGTTCGCCGCCCTCGCGCTGGCGACGGGGCAGACGGGGACGCCGGTGCTGCTGCTGTGGGGCCTGCTGGCGCTCTTCTACGCGATCGGGGTGGGCGGCGTCGGGCGGCTGGCGGCACAGGCCGCCCAGGGCCCGCCCTCCGCTCCCTCCTGACGCCGGCCGCACGCTACCCGGAGCCGACCTCGGTCTCGCTCAGGGCGAACCACTCCCGCCAGTCCCAGGAGCTCTTCAAGACCTCGGCGAGCTGGAACGTCTCCGTGCTGGCGATGTCCGGGCAGCGCTTCGGTAGCTCCTCCGTGACGAAGGCATGGAGCGCCTTCACGCTGCTGTGCACGGTCTGGATGACGATGTCCGCCTGGCCGAAGGACGTGCCCACGAAGCGCACGTAGGGCAGCCTGGCCAGCGTGCCGGCCGTGCGCGAGACCGTTCCCGGCCGCACCCGCACCAGGATGATGGCGGCGGCCTCCACCCCCAGCTGCAGCGGGTCGCCGACGGCCGTGATGTGGATGAGGCGTCGCTCCTGCAGCCGGCCCACGCGCGAGCGCACCGTGCTCTCGGCCACGCCCAGGTCGCGCGCGATATCGCGGAAGGGCCGACGGCCGTCGTCCTCCAGCGCGACGATGATCGCTTTGTCCAGCGCGTCGAGCTGCATGATCCCTCCTCGTGCGCGGGCCAGGCCGCGTGTGGGGACGCATTCAGCATAAACATGCCCCATCGAGGTTGACAATGCGTAGGAATCTAGCTTTACTTAGGGCACCATGCGCAATGTCTTCTAGGCGCGCGCCGTGTGAGGCGTGCGGTCGGTCGCATGGCGACCGGAGAGAGGACGCGGGAGGGAGGTCGACGGCCGGTAGGTCGCGAGGCGCCGAAGAGGAGCACGTCCTCATACCGCCATGGGCGGTCGTGACGCGAAGGAGTGAGCCGTGGGCAAGGATCGCAAGGACCCCGACGCCGCCGAGTGGGCGTCGGCCGACATGACCGGGGGCGACGACGAGTCGTTCCAGCGCGAGATCGAAGAAGCCAAGCAGTACGACCCGGACGACCCGCTGTTCGGCCTCACGGTCGAAGATCTCAGCGGCCCGCGGCTCAGCCGCCGTGCGGTGCTCCGCTTGATGGCGGCGGCCGGCGTGCTGTCCACGGTGCGCCTGGCGCCCGGCCTGGGCGGGCTCGCCCACGCGCAGGGCGCCTCCGGCGGCCACCTCAAGGCGGGGTGGGCCGGCACCGGCGAGATCACGACCCTGGACCCGGCGCAGATCGACCAGGTGCTCGAGTTCCAGATCGCGTCCAACGTCCTGAGCGGACTGACGCACATCAACCCCAAGCTGGTGGCCGAGGGCGATCTGGCCGAGGACTGGACCGTGACGCCCGACGGTCTGCACTACACCTTCAAGCTGCGGCAGGGTGTGACCTTCCACAACGGCGACCCGTTCACCGCCGATGACGTGATCTTCACCTACAACCGCTCCAAGGACCCCAAGCAGTCCATCCAGGCGACCGTTCTGGCGGGCGTGGACAGCGTCGACAAGGTCGACGACCACACCGTGCGCTTCAACCTCAAGGCGCCCCAGGCGTCGTTCCTGGTGAAGGTGACCGAGCGCGCCAGCGGCCGCGCCCTGGCCATCGTCAACCAGCGCGCCCTGAAGGAGATGGGCGCCGCCGCCTACGGGCTCAAGCCCGTGGGCACCGGCCCCTTCATGGTCACGGCGCATCAGCTCGGCCAGGGGGTCGAGCTGGCGAAGTTCGACAAGTACTACGACCCGTCCAGGCCGAAGCTGGACCGCGTGACCATCACGCCCATCTCCGAGCCCGAGGCGCTGGCGGCCGCCATCGAGGCGGGGGACATCCAGCTGATCGGCGGGAACCCGCCCGCGGCCGAGCTCATCGACCGCTTCGTCGCCAACAAGGACCTCGTCGTCAGCCAGATCCCGGGGCCGGGCTTCCAGTCGGTATGGATCAACCCCTGGCGCGAGCCGTTCAAGGTCACCGACTTCAACCCGCCGTACTCCGAGCTGGTCAAGCAGAAGGGCTTCATGGTGCGCCTCGCCATCGCCAAGGCGCTCGACCGCAAGGACTACATCAAGCGGGCGCAGTTCGGCCGCGGCGTGCCCGCCTTCGGCAGCATCAACCCCGCCATGCGCTACTTCTACGACGACGCCATCGACTCCACCAGCGAGCAGCGCTTCGACCTCGCGGCCGCGCAGAAGCTGCTGGCCGACGCCGGCTTCCCTGGGGGCAAGGGCTTCCGGACGCTGAAGCTGACCACCACGGCGGCGGGCAAGCGCGAGTCGTTGATCATCGCCGACATCCTCAAGCGCAACCTCGGCATCAACGTCGAGCTCGACATCCAGGACTTCTCCGTGCTGATCGATCACTTCGACGCCAACGACTACGACATCCTGCGTGTCGGCTCGGGCGGCGACTACGACCCGGACGACGGGCTGGTCGACTGGATGATGACCAGCTCGAAGTTCAACGGTCCCAACCGCGACAAGGCCACGCAGACGTTCGGCTACTTCTCGGACAAGGAGGTCGACAAGCTGACCGACGAGGAGCGCATTCAGCCCGACCTCCCGAAGCGCAAGGCGCTGGTGCAGCAAGCGAACAAGCTCACCTCCGACAAGGTGGCCTCGGCCTTCCTGTACCACCCGCTCGACATCCTGGTCTACCGCAAGCAGGTCGCCTTCCCGGCGGTGAGCCGAATCCCGGGTCTGGTGGACCTGGACCGGGTGACCATCGCCTAGCCTCCGGGCCTGACGGCGCCGGTCGCCGCCGGCGGGATGATGCCGGCGGCGACCCCGGCCGTCGCGCCCATCTCGCCGGCGGCCGCGCGCCGCCTGAGGTATCGTTTCGTGACGAGTTATCTTCTGAAGCGGGTTCTGGCCGCGATCCTCGTGATGTGGGCCGTCGCCACGCTGGTGTTCTTCATGCTGCGGGCGGTCCCCGGCGATCCCGTCCAGGCCATGCTCTTCGACACCGCGGACGCGCACGCGGTGGCCGTCCTGCGCCACAAGTACGGCCTGGACCGCCCCGTCTACGTGCAGTACGGCCTGTGGCTGTGGAACATCGGCCATGGCGACTTCGGAGCCTCGATCTACGGCAGCCGCGAGCCGGTGCGCCAGATCATCTCCCAGGCGCTCCCGCGCACCATGTCGTTGGCCCTGCTGGCCTTCGTGATCGCCATGGCCATCGCCGTTCCGGCCGGGATCGTGTCGGCCGTGCGCAGGAACAGCCCGCTCGATCACGGCTTCACGCTGCTGGCGTTCCTGGGGCTGTCCATGCCCGACTTCTGGCTGGGCATCGTGTTGATCATCATCTTCGCGGCGCACCTGCGATGGCTGCCGGCCATCGGGTACGCGCCCCCGAGCGACGGCTTCGTGCCGTGGCTGAGGCACCTCATCCTTCCGGCGACGGCCATCGGCACCGCGTTCTCCGCGATCCTCGCGCGCATGATCCGCTCCTCCATGCTCGAGGTCCTCAGCGCGGACTTCATCACCGTCGCCCGTTCCAAGGGCTTGGTCGAGCGCCAGGTGGTGATGAAGCACGCCTTGCGCAACGCCCTCATCCCGGTGATAACCGTCACCGGGATCGCCTTCGCGTTGCTCATGGCGGGGGCGGTGGTGGTCGAGAACGTGTTCTCCATCAAGGGGATCGGCCGGGTGTTGATCCAGGGCATCCTCAACCGCGACTACCCGGTGGTCCAGGGAGCCATCCTGGTGGTGTCCGCCATCTTCGTCATGACCAATCTCGTGGTCGACGTCCTGTACACGGTCATCGATCCGCGGATCCGTTTGAGGTGAGTCGCGTGGCCGAACCCATCCCCGTCTCGGAGGTCTCCGCGCGCGTCCTCCAGCGCAGACGCCGCCGCCCGCGCTGGCTGAAGGCGCTGCTGGCCGACCGGCGCGCGTCGATCGGCCTGGTCGTGCTGATCGTCCTGGTCCTGGCCGCCGTACTGGCTCCCTACGTGTCGCCCGCGAACCCGGACAGCATGTCCTTCACCATGCTCGAGGCGCCGAGCTGGCACCACCCGTTCGGCACCGACGACCTGGGACGCGACCTGCTGAGCCGCGTGATCTACGGAGCGCGGGTATCGCTGTTCGTCGGCGTGGCCACGGTGGCGTCGTCGATGCTGCTGGGCGTCGTGATGGGCGTCCTGGCCGGCTACTACGGCGGCTGGCTCGACACCATCATCATGCGCTACATCGATCTGCAGTGGGCGTTCCCCAACTTCATCATCGCCGTGTACCTGGTCGCGGTGTTCGGAGCGGGCCTGAGCAACGTGATCATCGCGATCGCCCTGGCCTTCCTGGACGACTTCGCGCGCATCGCGCGCGGCATGGTGCTGACCATCCGCGAGCTGGACTACGTCGAGGGCGCCAGGGCGCTGGGCGCGTCGGACCTGCGGCTGATGCTGCGTCACATCCTCCCCAACTCCATGGCGCCCCTCATCGTGCAGGCGACGGTGAGCGTGTCCTACGCCATCCTCGCCGAGGCGGGCCTCAGCTTCCTGGGGCTGGGCGTCAAGGCGTCCACGCCGACCTGGGGCCTGATCCTGAGCGATGGCAGGAGCTTCATCACCCGCGCCTGGTGGCTGGGGATCTTCCCGGGCGTGGCGATCATGGTGACCGTGCTCAGCATCAACTTCTTCGGCGACTACCTGCGCGACCTGCTCGACGTGCGCGAGACCAGCACGGAGAAGAGCTGATGACCGGGGCGGCAGCGGCCTCGGGTGTGGGCCGGCTCGCGCCCGCCCGTCGCGGGACCGTCCCCCCGGCGTTCCCCGATGGCGGCGCGGAACCCCGCCGGGGACGGTAGACTCGGCAGCATGCAGCTCCTCCGACTGTTGTGGTCGTTCACCAAGGTCGGTCTGGTGGGCTTCGGTGGCGGACCTGCGATGATCCCGCTCATCCAGGAGGAGGTCGTCGCGGCCCAGCACTGGCTCACCAAGGACGAGTTCCTGGACGCGTTCGCCTTCGGCAGCTCGCTTCCCGGGCCCCTCGCCACCAAGCTGGCCGGCTACGTCGGCTTCAAGGTGGCCGGCTGGCCCGGCGCGCTCATGGGGCTCCTCGGCATGGCCGTGCCCACCATCCTGGCGATGATCGCGCTGGGCGCGCTGTACATGCGGTACCGCCACACCCCGGCCATCGAGCACTTCCTTCGCGGGGTGCGCCCCGTGGTGGTGGCGCTGCTGGCGCTGGTGGTGTGGGAGTTCGCGCCTCGCGCCTTCGGCATGCCCCCCCAGTGGCTGCGGAACTGGGCGCTGTGGCTGCTCGCCGTCGGCGCGTTCGTCCTGTCCCTCCGCTTCAACGTCCACCCCGCGCTGCTGATCGTCGCGGGCGGCCTGCTGGGCGTCTTCGTGATCCACTGACCCCGATCCCGGCGGGCGGGGGAGGACGCCCGGCGGTCGCGGTGGGGCTTCGTGATGCACGGCGCAGGCCGACCCCGTACCCGGACGGTACACTGCCCCACCGCGGCCACGGGTCGTGCATCACGTGGGGCTGGGTCGCTGGAAGGAGGCCGCCATGACAGCAGCCAAGAGTGGCGACAAGGTGCGAGTGCACTACACCGGACGCCTGGACGACGGCACCGTGTTCGATTCGTCGGAGGGGCGCGATCCGCTGGAGTTCACGGTCGGCGCCGGCGAGGTCATCAAGGGTTTCGACGACGCCGTGGAGGGCATGCGTGTCGGTGAGGCGTGCAACACGCGCGTGGAGGCCGGCGACGCCTACGGCGAGCGCCGCGACGACCTGCTGCTCGACCTGCCCAAGGAGCAGGTGCCGGAAGGGCTCGAGGTCGCCCCCGGCATGCGGCTGGAGCTGCGGCAGCCCGACGGGCAGGCGGTGCCCGTGACGGTCGCCGACGTGGGGGCCGAGAGCGTCACCCTCGACGCGAACCATCCGCTGGCCGGGCAGGACCTGAACTTCGAGCTCGAGCTGGTGGAGATCGCCGGGGGCTAGAGGCTGGGGACGGGAGGGACGTCCGGCTCAGTAGCGCAACACGGTGCTGCGGGCGTCCTGGAGGACGTGCGACATGTCGAGCGCCTTGGCGGTGCCGAGGACCACGCAGTCCTCCGGGGTCTCCGCCACCGCTACCGGGATGTTGGTGACGCGCCTCAGGTAGGCGTCGAGGTTGCGGAGCTTGGCGCCGCCGCCGGTCATCACGATGCCGCGCTCGATGACGTCGGACACCAGCTCCGGCGGAGCCTGCTCGAGCACCTTGCGCACCCCCGCCGAGATCTTGTCGAGCGAGCTGCTGAGGCTGCGGACCACGTCCTCGGTGGTGATGCCGATGCTCTTGGGCATGCCGTCGATCAGGTCGCGGCCGCGGACCTCCATGCTGCGGTCGTCGTCCTCGTTGACCACCACCGCCGCGCCCACGGTCCGCTTGATCTCCTCGGCGGTGCGGTCGCCGATGAGCAGGTTGTGCTGCGCCTTGATGAACGCCATCAGGTCGCGGTCGAAGGTGTTGCCGGCGATGCGCAGGCTCTCGGACACGACGATGCCGCCCATGCTGATGATGGCGATGTCGGTGGTGCCGCCGCCGATGTCGATGACCATCGAGCCCACCGGATCGGCGATGTTGATGCCCGCCCCGATGGCGCCCGCCACCGGCTCCTCGATGAGGAAGGCGCGGCGTGCCCCGATCTCGTTGACGGCCTGCAGGACGGCGCGCTTCTCCACCTCGGTGATGCCGCTCGGGATGCAGACCATGATGTTCGGCCGGAGCAGGCGGTTGGCGCCTGTGAGCACCTTGGAGATGAACGCCTTGAGCATCTTCTCGGTGAGGGTGTAGTCGGCGATGACGCCGTCGGCCATGGGCCTGACGGCGGTGATGTTGCCGGGCGTGCGGCCGAGCATGCGGTAGGCGTCCTCGCCGACCGCCTTGACGTCGGTGGTGCCCTTGACGACCGCGATCACGGCGGGCTCCCTGAGCATCACGCCCCGGCCCTTGACGTGGATGCGGACGTTGGTGGTCCCGAGATCAACCCCGATCATGGCGCTACGCTATCAGGTCTGTGCGGGGCGCGTAGCGAGCGATCCCCCACTTGCGTCCGGTGGCGTGTCCCGGCGCCATGCTGCGGCATCGCTGTGACGCTGGCGGCGCAGGCGCGCCGGGCACGTTAGCATTGGCCCCAAGGAGGCCCCCATGAAGGCGATCGTGGTTGGCGAGTCGGGCGAGCTCGCGTTCGAGGACGTCCCGGATCCGCGTCTCCGGCCCGGCGAGGTCATGGTGGACGTGCACGCCACGGCGCTCAACCGCGCGGACCTGTCGCAGCGCGCTGGCCACTACCCGCCCCCGCCCGGGGAGAGCGAGATCCTCGGGTTGGAGATGGCGGGCGTGGTGAGCGAGGTTCCCGACGGCATCCGCGGCGTCCGACCGGGGGACCGGGTGTGCGCCCTGTTGCCGGGGGGCGGCTACGCCGAGCGCGCAGCGGTCCCGGCCGGCATGTTGATGCCGGTTCCCGAGGGGTGGAGCTTCGCTCAGGCCGCGGCGCTGCCCGAGGCCGCCTTCACCGCCTTCCTCAACCTGTTCCTGGAGGCCGGCTTGCGCGCCGGCGAGCGGGTGCTCATCCATGGCGGCGCGAGCGGGGTCGGGACCGCCGCCATCCGGCAGGCCGTGCTGGCGGGCGCCTCGGTGCTCACGACCGCCGGCAGCGCGTCGAAGGTGAGCGTGTGTCGCGAGCTCGGCGCCGAGCTCGCCGTGAACTACCGCGAGCGCGACTTCGCCGAGGCGGTGCGCGCGCACACCGGCGGGGAGGGCGTCGACGTCATCCTGGACATGGTGGGGGAGGCCTACTTCGACCGCAACTTCGACCTGCTGCAGCTCGGCGGTCGCATGGTGTTCATCGCCGCCCTGAGCGGCCGAACGGCGTCCTTCGACATCCGCCAGCTCATGGCCAAGCGGGCCATGATCAAGGGCTCGACGTTGCGGGCCCGGCCGCTGGAGGAGAAGGTGCGCATCCGCGAGGCGTTCGAGGAGCGCTTCGGGCAGGCTCTGTCCGAGGGGCGGCTCGACCCCGTCATCGACACGGTGATGGACATCCGCGAGGCGGGCGACGCCCAGGCGCGCATGGCCGGCAACGAGAACGTGGGCAAGATCGTGCTGCTGGTGCGCGAAGGCGCCGACCGCTCGGAGTGAGCGGCTTCGGCCCGCGCTGAGGCAGAGATGACCTCGAGGGCAACCCCGCCCGGGGGGCATCGGAATCGAGGCGACCCTCGAGGGTCGCCCTCACGCTAGCAGGGGCGTCCCCCCACGGGCCGGGTGGCCGTCACGGCACCCCAGACTGCCTGGGCAGGCGTCCCGGACGTCCCCCGTATACTGTGTGCGCGCATGCAGCCGAAGCCCTTCACGGCGCTGGCAGAGGTGTACGACGCCATCATGGCCGACGTCGAGTACGACGCCTGGACGGACTTCATCCTGCGGCTGGCGCGCGCGCGGGGCCTGGTGGAGGGGCCGCTGCTCGACCTGGGCTGCGGCACCGGCAACGCCACCGCACCGATGGTGGAGCGCGGGCTGGAGGTGGTGGGCGTGGACGCCTCCGAGGCGATGCTGGCGGTGGCCCGGCGCAAGCTTCCCCGGGTGCGCTTCCACCGCGCAGACTTCCGTCGCCTGCGCGTCCCCGGCCGCTTCGGCCTCGTCTACTCCGTCTTCGACGCGCTCAACAACCTGCTCGAGCCCTCCGACTTCGAGGCCATGGCACGGCACGTGCACCGGCTGCTTCTGCCCGGCGGCCTGTTCGTCTTCGACATGAACACCACGGTCGGCCTCCGCGACCTGTGGGAGGGCGGCCGGGCGGAGGGCTGGGCGGGAGACGTCTACTACCGCTGGGTCCACAGCTACGACGAGGCGACGGGGCTCGCCAGGGTCGAGGCCTTCTGCGAGTCGGAGACCGGCGCCTTCACGGAGGTGCACTTCGAGCGCCCCTACGACCCCCCGGAGCTGCGTACCTTGCTCGCCGCGGCCGGCTTCGAGGGCGTGGAGGCGGTCAGCTACGCCAGCGGCAGGCCGGCGCCGCCCGACGCCGCGCGGGTATGGGTGGTCGCGCGCCGGCCGCCGGCGCCGCCGTAGGCCGGGCGCGCGGCCTCAGGCCTCCTCGGCGAGTCCCGCCTGCTCGCGAACGATGCGCGCGATGTTGGACACGTCCTCGTCGCCGAAGCCACGTTTGACGAGGCTGGTCTCCAGCTGCTCCACGTAGGCCGCGACCGGGATGGCCACGCCGAGCTCCCGCGCGGACTCCAGGGCGATGCCCAGGTCCTTGCGGTGCAGGCGCGTACGGAAGCCGAGCGGGTAGTGATCGTGGATCATGTTGGGGCCGCGGTTGGTCAGTCCCCAGGATCCCGCGGCGCCGCCCGACACCGCGGCATGGGCGGCCTCCACGTCGATGCCGGCCGCCATCGCGAGCGCCAGCCCCTCGGCCACCGCGGCGTAGGTTCCGGCGATGATCACCTGGTTCACCGCCTTGGTGACCTGCCCGCTGCCGATGGGACCGACGTGGGTGATGGTGCGCCCCAGCACCTCCAGCACCGGCCGTGCCCGCTCCAGCACGCCGGCGTCCCCCCCGACCATGATCGACAGCGTGCCCTTCTCCGCCCCTTCGCTGCCGCCCGATACGGGAGCGTCCAGCATGGCCACGCCGTGATCGCCGAGGGCCGCCGCGATGAGGCGGGTGGTGGCGGGGCTGATGGTGCTCATGTCGACCAGCACCGTGGACGCGTCCATCCCCTCGACGGCGCCCTCCTCACCCAGGACCACCGCTTGCACGTCGGGCGTGTCGCTGACCATGGTGATGACGAGCTCGCGATCTCGCGCGCACTCGCGCGGCGTGGCCGCCCGCCGGGCTCCGAGCGCGGCGAGCGGCTCCTCCCGCTCGCGCGTGCGGTTGTGGACGCTGAGATCGAAGCCGGCCTCCAGGAGACGCCTCGCCATCGGCGCGCCCATGGTGCCCAGCCCGATGAAACCGATCCTCATGTGGGTCCCTCCCCGTTCTCGGCACGGTCGTCCGGCACGGCCGGGCCGCTGCCGTTCCAGATGGTCTCGAGCACCTCCATCAGGCGCTCCGCCACCACGCGGTTGTGCGAGCTTATCGTGTCGCGCCGCGGGACCGGCTCCCAGGAGGACGGGTCGTCGACCATGCGCTCCGGGAGCGCCACCGGGCTCACCCCGGCCCACCTCCGGCGCCACGCCTCCGGCACCGCTTCGGGCAGCTCCGTGCCCGTCATCGCCGCCCACACCAGCGCCCAGGCTCGCGGTGCGGTGCGGAACGGGTCGTAGCCTCCGCCGCCGGTGGCGACCAGGCGGCCGCCGGTGAGGGTCTCGCTCAGCCCCACCACCCGCCGGTACGCCGCGCCCATACCTGCCAGGCTGAGCGACAGGTCGGCGAGCGGGTCGTTGCGGTGCATGTCCGCGCCCGCCTGGAGCACGATCAGGTCCGGCTGGAAGGCCCGCAGTGCGGCCGGTACCACGATGTCGAACGCCTCCAGGAACGACGCGTCCTCGGTGAACGGCTCCAGCGGCATGTTGACGGCGTGCCCGCGGCCGGCCCCGCGGCCGGTCTCGTAGGTGTGGCCGGTGCCCGGGAAGAGGTAGCGCCCGGACTCGTGCAGGCTGACGGTCATCACGCTCGGTGAGTCGTAGAACAGCCACTGCACGCCGTCGCCGTGATGGACGTCGAGGTCGACGTAGGCCACCCGCATGTCGTGCTCGTCGACGGCGCGGCGGATGCCGAGGGCGAGGTCGTTGTAGACGCAGAAGCCGGAGGCCTTGGCGCGCTGGGCGTGGTGCAGCCCTCCCGCGAAGCTGGCCGCTCGCCTGGCCCTGCCCGTAGCCACCAGCTCCACCGCGGTGACGGTGGCGGCGCAGACCCGCAGCACCGCCTCATGCATGCGCGCGAAGACCGGGTTGTCGCCGGTGCCGAGGCCGAAGGCGTACGCCTCCTCGAGCCCGTCACCCTGCGAGGCGCGTTTGACGGCGTCGATGTACGCCGTGGAGTGCACCCGGGCAAGCTCGCGCTCGGTGAGGTGGCCGACCCCCGCGTAGGCGTCCTCCGCGAGCACGCCGCAGGCCTCGAGCAGGGTGCGGGTGAGCTCCAGCCGCTCCGGGCGGAAGGGATGCTCGGGGGAGAGCTCGTAGTCGGCGAGGGCGGGGTCGTACACGAAGCGCACGTCCGCCGGCGCCTGCCCGACGCGGCCGTGCTGCCCCGGCTCCGCTCCCGCCTCGCGCCGGCCCCCGGTCACGACTCGGTGGTCTTCTCCACCGGCCACAGGATCACGAAGCCGGCCTTGCGGAGGTGGCTGGCGAGACCGCGCCCGTCGACGGTGTTCACGCGCAGGACGAAGGTGACGGTCTCGGCGTCGCTCCGTGAGGTCATGACGCTGGAGACGTTGTGCTTCCGCGCGGCGATGGCCGCCAGCAGCGAGGCCAGCTCGCCGGGGCGGTTGGGCACCTCGACCTCCAGCCGTGTCGCGGCCTCGTGTACGCCCGACATGCGTATCAGGGCGTCGAGCATGTCGATGCCGGTGATGATCCCTACGAGGCGCGGGCCGTCCATCACCGGCATGGCGCCGATCTTGTGCTCGCGCAGCACCTTGGCGGTCTCCTCGATGGGATCGAGGGGGTGGGCCGTGAGGACAGGCGTCACCATCACCTCGCGTACCGGGTCGGTGGCGGCCACACGGTGCGTCGCCAGGGGGTGGTCGGCACCTACCAGGCGCAGGTCGCGGTCGGAGACGATGCCGACCAGATGGTCCGCGCCGCCCGCCCGCTCGTCCCTGGCGCCGGCGCGCGCCGAGCCGCTGCCGGCGCTCTCCAGGATGGGGAAGTGGCGGATGTTGCGCTGCTCCATCAGGGCGCACACGTCCCGGATCGGCATGTCCGGGCCGATGGCCACCACCTTGCGCGTCATGATGTCCTGAACCAGCATGCTGCCCTCCGCCCGGGGGTGTGCGCCGTGGGCCGCCACCCTCGATCGATGGTACCGCCTCTAGCGGCGCGGACGGCGCCGCCCCGGGCCCCGACGGCCACGGCGATGCCGCCGGGGCCGGCCCTCCACAGGCGCCTCAGCCGTAGAAGCGCGGGCGCGTCCGCAGCCGGTGGAACTCCTCGACGACGGCGGGATCGGCGTGCGCGCCGATGCGTGCCATGAGCTGGTTGGCGGCGCTGCTGCGCACCTCGGCGTCGGCGGTGGGGAAGGGCACGAAGCCGGCGCTGCGGTAGAGGCGCTCCAACAGCCGCTTGTACGCGAAGTCGTTGAGGCCCGTGCGCTTCAGATCGTAGTGCCACACGTACATGGTGGCGAAGACCACGGTGCCCTCGAAGCGCCCGTCCTCGAAGCTCGCGGCGAGCAGCCGCTCGGCGAGCCGCTGCCCGCGGTAGGGGGGAGCCACCTCCACGGCGCCGAGCTCGATGATGCGGCCGGTGCGGTCCTCGCCCCAGGACTCCACGTCCGAGGGCGGGTGGAAGGCGGCGTAGGCGACCATCAGCCCGCCGTCGACGGCGACGCTGACGCAGGTTTGCGGGTCACGCGCGATGCCGACGAGCGCCTGGTGCTGCTTCGTCGAGGCGCGGAACATGTCGATCCCGGGATGGACGCCGAGGAGGGCCAGGGCGTCGCCGTCGACGCATACCTCGATGCGCGCCGGTCCGGCGGCTGCCGGCGGCGCCTGGCCCGCCGCCTCGCTCATCGGACCGACGGTCGCCGGCTCGAGGACGGGGCGCGTGCAATCACGTCGGGACCGGGCCGTGCCGGCTGCGCCACCTGGCCACCAGCGCATCCGGGAGCCGGGAAGGGCCGGCATCGAGCCGTTCTTCCAGCCCCAGCAGCGCCCCCAGGCGCGCGTGCGCGCGCCAGGCGCCGTCGCTGGCCGGCATGCGCTCGGCGCCCTCCCCGAAGGCGCGCAGCAGTCCCTCATGGTAGGCGGTCAGATCGGCGTCCTCGAGCGCCAGCGCCAGCCGTTCGGCCGCCTCCGAGGAGGCGCCGCGCTGGAGCTGGGCGGCGCTGGCGAGCGCCACGTACTGCGCCCGCAGGCCCAGGTCCCCGCGCTCGGGGACGCCGTTCTGCGGTAGCGAGCAGCGCAGCGCGGCCTCGCCCTGGGCGAGCGCGGCCGCCGCCGCGTCGGGATCGGCCCGGCGCAGCTCCGCGGCCACCAGCGCGGCCAGCGCCTGGGCGCGCTGGTACTCGAAGCGGGAGCTGGCCGTGGCCCGCTCGGCATGCTCGCGGGCGACGTCGGGCTCGCGGGCCACGAGGCTGGCGAGCAGATGTGCGGCGTGCACCAGCATGCCGTGGAGCTCCTCGTCCTGCTTGGCATGCAGCGCGGCCAGCACCTCGCCGATGCGCTCGCGCGCGTGGCGCAGGTCCGGCAGGTCGACATCGGGGAGCGGCAGCAGCGGGTACGGGAGCTTGAACGGCCTTGCCAGGCCGCGGCAGGCATAGGCCAGGCCCAGGTGCAGGGTGGTCCGCAGGATGCGGTACTCGGCATCGACCTCGAGGGTGGCGGCGTAGTTGCGGAAGCGATCGATGCTGCGCGCCAGCGTGAAGGTAGCCTCCTCGAAGGCGCCCTCCGCCAGCAGGGCCAGCGCGGCCTCGTCGTCCACCTTGGCCAGCCAGAACGCGCGCTCGATCGGCTCCGCTTCCGCCGCTTCCAGGATGCGGCGCGCGGCCGCGAAGTCCTCGCGGGCTGCGGGCAGGTTCCCCATACGGCGGTGCAGCGTGCCGCGGCGGGCGAGGAAGCGCGTCTGCTCCTGCTCCAGAGCCTCGGAGCTCGCGGCCAGGAGGACCGCCTGTTTCAGCTCCCGCAGGGCCTGGTCGAAGCGGCCGAGCTTCATGCGCACGTCGCCGCGCTGGAAGGCGATGCGAGCGGCGATGAGGTCGTCGTCGGCGGTCACCGCCGCGAAGTGCTCCAGGGCCCCCTCGAGGTCGCCGCGATCCTTGGCGATGAGCCCGGCCCACACCGACACCTTGGCGCGCGCCAGGTTGGTCTCGCCGTCGTCGTCGTCGACCCTCGCGAGCTCGCGGCGGGCCTCCTCCTCGACGAGCCGGGCCGCCTCGTCGAGATCGCTGCGCCAGCGGGCGATGCTGGCCCGGACCAACGCCGTCTCGGCGCGGAGCAGAGGCACCGCCGACTCCGGCGAGGCGCCCAGCAGGCGCTCGGCCGGTTCGTAGCGGCCCTTGAGCACCTCACCCTCGGCGCGTTTGACGGTGGTCCAGGCGCGGGCGGCGGCGTCGCCTTCCCTGGCCAGCGCCTCGAAGGCGCTGCGGGCATCGGCGTGGTCGTAGCTGCCGAGCTTGACGTAGTGCGCCGCCACTTGCTTGGCGATGGCGTGGAAGGCCGGGCTGCCGACCAGCTCCGATTCGGCGGCCGCCCAGATCCGGCGCACCAGCGACTGCTGGATGCTGTGCCGCGCCAGCCAGGCCGTCAAGGTGTTCCAGTCGCGCGCCTCGAAGGTGTGGTGGAGGTAGCGCGAGGCGGCCTCGCCGACCGGCTCGGCGTAGGCAGGCTCGCGGTAGCCGTCGGCCGCGGCGCTGTTGAGCGCCCGGTAGCGGGCCGGGTCCGATTCGGTCAGGCGCTGGCGCAAGGCGCGGGCGAGCTGTCTGGAGAAGCAGCGGAAGCGCCCCTCCGCCCCCGGCACCTGGTCGAGGAAGGCCAGCTCGAAGGCGTTCAGCTCGCCCTGGCCGTCGTTGCGGAGCGCCGTCAGGCGCTCGGCCTCGAAGGTGGGGAACTCAGGGATCGACAGCACCGCGAGCGCGGCCAGGAAGCCGCGCAGGCGGGCATCGCCGGACGCGTCGACGAGCTTGCCGAGCTGCTCGATGGAGAGCTCGTTGCCCTGGAGCGCCTCCTCCCCCTGCGGCTCGCGCACCTCCGCCAGGAGGGTCAGCGTGCGCAGCTCCTCGAAGGAGCGGCCCGCGCGCTGCACGATGTCCTCCTGCTGCGAGGCGGAGAGGTTCGGGAGGCGCGCCCTCACGAACCGGCGCGCCTCGGCCGTGGACGGCGGGGTGAGCTTGACCGGCCCCTCGAACGCGCCCAGGCGCTGCATGGCGCGTGCCGGCACGTCGGCCATGCTGGCCAGCACGGCGGCGTTGGGGAGCCGCCCGAGCGGCTCGAAGAGCGACAGCCACAACCACTCCGAAGCGGTCACGCGCGGCACCTCGGGGGTGTTGAGGCGCAGCGGCACCATGCCCAGACTGTCCTGCTGGCCGGAGAGGGACTGCGATACGTGCACCAGGAACACCAGGCGGCCGCCCACCTGCCGCGCGGCCTCGATGATGATCCGCGCGATCTCGGCCTGGGCGTCCGCCTGCACCGCGTAGGCGCTCGAGCTGCCGATGCGCAGCAGCTTCGCCTCCACCAGGTCGGGAGCCACGCCCAGGGCCAGCGCCATGCGGCTCAGCGCGCCCGCCAGGTCGCTGGAGGCGAACTCCAGCCGCACGATGCGGTCGGCCGCGCGCGGCGGGATCTCCAGCGCGTGCTGGATGTAATCGGCCAGGAGGGTCTTGCCGGAGCCCGGGCGCCCCGTCACGAGCATCCGGGGCGTCTCGCCGCCGCGCACGCCGCCGACGAAGGTGCGGTACGCGCGCCGCTTCTCACGCCCGAGAAGCTGCAGCACCTCCTGCTCGGCGGAGCTGCCGGGTGAGAGCAGCACCTCCAGCTCGGGCGAGCGCAGCGCCGGCCGCCCGCCGGCCGCCCACAGCTCGCTGAGGATCTCGTAGAGCACACGCTTGTCGGCGATCTTGCCCTTGTCGCGGTAGATGATGTTGCGGACCACGTTGGGGTTCGCGCCCCGGCGTTCCATCTCCTTGCGGAGCCAGTTGATGCTGCCGGGCACGCCATGCGCGTCGCGCTTGTGGCCAACCGCCGCGCGGACGTTCTCGAAGATCGGGCGCCAGGGGCTGACGTGCTCGCCGGTCGTCTTGGAAGCCATTTGTGTCATTTTATCCCCCTCGGGTAAACAAGTACACAACCCCCGGCCGCTCCCTCCCCCGAGCGGTAGGGACGCCTCCGGGCGACGGTGGGCGGCGGTGCTATGCTCGATGCCATGAGCCTTCTCGAGAAGGCGGCCGAGGGGAGGCGTATCACGCCGGACGAGGCCGTCGGCCTCTACCGCGCCCCGCTGTTCGGCCTGGCGTCGGCGGCCGACGCCGCGCGGCGTCGCCGAACCGACCCCGAGGTCGTGACCTACCTGATCGACCGCAACATCAACTACTCCAACGTGTGCTCCGTCGCCTGCAGCTTCTGCGGCTTCTACCGCACCCGTCGGCAGGACGACGCCTATACCCTCAGCTACGAGGCGATCTCGGACAAGGTGCGTGAGCTCGAGGACGTGGGCGGCACGCGCATCCTCATGCAAGGGGGGGTGAACCGCTACCTGCCCTTCGAGTGGTACCTCGACCTCATGCGGCACCTGAAGGAGCGTCACCCGGCCATCCGCGTGGAGGCCTTCAGCCCGGAGGAGATCAAGGGGCTCGCCGGGCTCACCGGCATGACGCCCAGCGAGGTGCTGGCCGAGCTCCAGATCGCGGGGCTGGACGGCCTGCCGGGCGGGGGCGGCGAGATCCTCGTCGACGAGGTGCGTCACGACCCCCAGGTCGCCCCCGGCCGCATCTCGGCGGACGAGTGGATCGCCATCATGGCCGATGCCCAGCGCCTGGGGCTCTACACCACGGCCACCATGGTGATCGGCTTCGGCGAGACGCCGGCGCAGCGCGTGGCGAGCATGATGCGCATCCGCGAGCAGCAGGACCGTGCGCTGGCCGAGCACGGCAACGGCTTCTCCGCCTTCATCTCCTGGACCCTGCAGACGCAGGGCGTCCGCATCCAGGGGCGCGTGCCGGGCGCCGGCGCCCACGAGTACCTGCAGAACGTGGCGGTCAGCCGCCTGCTGCTCGACAACATCCGCAACTTCCAGGCGTCGTGGCCGACCATGGGCTACAAGGTCGCGCAGACGGCCCTCTCGTTCGGCTGCAACGACTTCGGCAGCACCATGCTGGAGGAGAACGTGGTGTCGCAGGCGGGCGCCCGTCACCGCTCCACCCCCGAGCGCGAGATCGTGCGGCAGATCGTCGACGCAGGCTACCGGCCGGCGCAGCGCGACAGCCTGTACGGCATCCTGCGGTTCCCCGACGTGGAAGCCATGCTGGTTCCGGGGGGGAGCGCGGGCACGCCCGCGGAGGGCGGTCCCGGCCGGCAGCGCTCGGCGGCGCCGGGCGCGTCCGTTCCCGGCTGAGCGGGCGCGTGCTGACGCGCACCATCCTGCGCGCCGAGGTGGTCTACAACGGCCTGGGCACGCCCCGTGAGGGCGGCGCAGTGGTCGTCCAGGACGACGGCAGCCGCCGCCAGGTGGTCGCCGTGGAGGCCCTGGAGCGTGCCCGCGCGAGCTTCCCCGACGCCCGGGTGGAAGATGCCGGCTTCGCGGTGTCGCCGCCGCCGGTCAACGCCCACACCCACCTCGACCTCACCGACATGCCCTACAGCGCCGGCGCCTACGACCGCTTCATCCGCGCCGTCATCCGCCACCGCCGCGAGCACGGCGGCGGCGTGGCGGCCGCCCGCCGCGGCGTGGACGAGGTGCTGGCCGGCGGCGTGCGCGTGATCGGCGACATCGTGACCGATGCGGAGGTGATGCGGTACCTGCTGACCCACCCGGACCTCTCGGGCGTCGCCTACTGGGAGGTCATCGGTCCGGACCCCGCCGACGCGGAGCGCGCCTTCGACGAGGCGCGCCGCATGCTGGCGGGCTTCCGGGCGCTGGAGCGCCCGGGCGGCGTGCGCGTGGGCGTGAGCCCGCATACCCCCCATACCGTCAGCGCGCCCCTGCTGCAGCGCCTGGCGGCGCTGGCGCGCGGCGAGGGCCTGCCGATGCAGATCCACGTCGCGGAGAGCCCCGACGAGGTGGCGCTGCACCGTCGCGGCGAGGGGATGCTGGCGGAGCTGCTCGGCGGCCTCGGCGTCGCCTGGCGGCCGAGCGGCAGCAGCCCGCTGGGCTACCTGGCGGGCCTGGGCGTGCTGGAGGCGCGGCCGACCCTGGTGCACATGGTGCAGGTGGACGAGGACGACGTGCGCGCGGTGCAGCGCGCCGACTGCGCGGTGGTGCACTGCCCGCGCTCCAACGAGGCGCTCGCCTGCGGCCGCTTCCCGTGGGAGCTGTACGCCCGCTTCGGCGTGGACGTGGCCTTCGGCACCGACTCACGGGGCTCGAGCCCGTCGCTCTCGATCATCGAGGAGGTGGCCTTCTCGCGGGGGCTGCACGGCGACAGGGCCAACCCGCGCGCGCTGGTGCGGGCGGCCGTGAAGGGCGGCTACCGCGCCCTGGGGATGACGCCGCCGCGCGTGCAGCGCGGCGCCCCGGCCGAGGCGCTGCTGGTCTGGCCCGTGTCTAGTACCTGACATCGGCGGGGCTGGCGGCGACCGTAGATTGGGTCGAACGCTCAGAGCAGACGGACGTCCGTCGCGCCCTTGGAGGATTCATGACCGATACGCACGAGTTCACGGACGACAACTTCCAGACGGAGACCAGTGACGGTCTCGTGCTGGTGGACTTCTGGGCCCCCTGGTGCGGTCCCTGCCGGCTGGTCGGGCCGGTGGTGGAGGAGCTGGCCTGTACCTACCAGGGCAAGCTCAAGGTGGGCAAGCTGAACGTGGACGACAACCAGCACGTCGCGATGCAGTTCCGCGTGATGAGCATCCCCACGGTGATCCTGTTCAAGGACGGGGAGCCGGTAGAGACGATGATCGGGGCGCAGCCCAAGAGCGCCTACCAGGCGCGCTTGCAGCCCTACCTGCAGGTGAACTGAGCGCAGCTTCACGGCGGTGGCGGGCCGGACCCCAGGGGTCCGGCCGGCCACGTTTCCAGGGCATGCGGCCGGCCCGCCGCGGGCCGGTCAGGCCGCATGCCGCCGCTCGGGCGCCGCTCAGCGCCGGCGCGGCCGCCTCAGGGGGCCGTCACGCGCTGCACGCCCCCGGGCGAGACGTCCCAGGCGGTGCCCGGCACCTGCGTGGAGGTGACGCGCAAGCGGTAGGAGGAGCCGTCCCTGGCATAGTCCAGCAGCGTCCACTTGGCGCCGGCCGGGAGCTTCACGTCGACCAGCACGTTGGTGGTGTAACGGCCCGTCTCGAGGTAGCCGATGGCCATGCGGTGGTAGACGATCTCCGCGGTGCGATGGAGCTGGCCGGCCGGCCCGTTCTGGAAGGTGAGCGGCTGCACCTGGGGGGCGCAGCCGGCAAGGGCGAGAGCGACGGCCGCCGCCGCGAACGCCAGCGCCACGCGCCTCGCGAGCCGGATATCGACGTGTCTCACGCGCCCATCCTACAGGCTCGCGCGCAGCGCGGAGCGACGGCTAGCGCTCCGCGATCGGGGCGAGCGCCAGCCGCACGATGTAGCGCTGTGCGCCCGCCTTCTGCTCGTAGCGCAGTAGCAGCTCGTACATCGCGCGCTGGAGCGCCTTGGCGTCCTCGAAGTCGAGCATGACGCTGTCGCGCCAGGAGGACAGGACGGCGGGCGCGGCGGCGTCCAGGGTGGTGGCGTCGGCCTCCGGGGTCACCGCGGTCTGCACCTGGAGGCGGCCGCGCGCGTCGCGGTACACCCGCGTGCCCCACGTCCCCAACGCCTCCATGCGGGCGCGGACCACGTTGCGTCGCAGCAGCCGCTCCCAGTAGGCGTCCCGCTCGGCGAGGGCGGCCTCCAGCGACTCCGCGGCGGTGGCTTCGAAGGGGACGAAGAACAGCTCGGCGACGGTGCGGTAGAGCTTCACCGCGCGCCCGCGCCTGGGCGCCTCGCGGGCGACCTCCAGGAGGCCCACGCGCAGGAACCGCTGCACGCGCTTCAGTACGGTGTTGGGAAGCTGCCCCATCTCGGCCGCCGCCTGGGACACGGTGCGCTCGCGTCCCAGGAAGGGGGCGAGCTGGCGCAGCGTGGTGGGGTTCATGAGCAACGCTGCCGCGGCAGGCTCGCGCACCACGCGGTAGCTGGCCGGCGGGCCAGGCTCGGCGCCCGGCGCGGACGTCGCGCCCCGTGCCTCGGGTCCGCTACATGAAGAGTGCTCTTTCATGTCACGTAGGATAGTCCGAGACTGGGGCCGAGGAGGCCGGCGGGCGGAGGGAAGACGCCGCGGACGCCGGCACGGAGCGCTCGGACGTCGGGCCGGGGGCCCGCTCCGGCGCCGCCGGGCGGCCGTCCCCGACGACCCGGAGACGGCGCGCGAGCGGCTAGAATGGACCACCCGTGGCCCCTGCGGGCCTGCCCTCGGCCCCGGAGCGCGCCGGCGAAGGGGACGCACCGTTCCCCGTCACCACGGAAGACCGTCTTCCTCGCGACAAGAAGGAGTGAGCATGGCTGACACCCACGCCAAGAACTCGTTCTCCTCCCGGGACCGCTTCGATACCGGTTCCGGCGAGGCCACCTACTACCGCCTGGGCCGCCTCCAGGAGCTCGGGCTGGGCGACGTCGATCGTCTGCCGTTCTCCATCAAGGTCCTGCTGGAGTCGCTGCTGCGCAACGAGGACGGCTACACCGTCACCGCGGACGACGTCCGCAACCTCGCCGGCTACGATCCCAGGGACCCGCTCCAGGCCGAGATCCCGTTCAAGCCGGCGCGCGTGATCCTGCAGGACTTCACCGGCGTCCCCGCGGTGGTCGACCTGGCGGCGTTGCGCAGCGCCATGGAGCGCATGGGCGGCGACCCCGAGCTCATCAACCCGCAGGTTCCCGTCGACCTGGTCATCGACCACAGCGTGCAGGTGGACGAGTACGCCAACCCGCTGGCGCTCCTTCACAACGCCGAGATCGAGTTCCAGCGCAACCGGGAGCGCTACGAGTTCCTGCGCTGGGGGCAGGCGGCCTTCCGCAACTTCAGCGTGGTCCCCCCGGCGTCCGGAATCGTCCACCAGGTCAACCTGGAGTACCTCGCCAAGGGCGTGCAGCACCGCGTCGTGGACGGCGACACGGTCGTCTACCCGGACTCCCTGGTCGGCACCGACAGCCACACCACCATGATCAACGGCCTCGGCGTCGTGGGCTGGGGTGTCGGCGGCATCGAGGCCGAAGCGGTGATGCTGGGCCAGCCCTACTACATGGTCATCCCGCAGGTGGTCGGCTTCAAGCTCAGCGGCCGGCTCCCGGAGGGCGCTACCGCCACCGACCTGGTGCTCGTGGTCACGCAGATGTTGCGCCAGAAGGGCGTCGTGGGCAAGTTCGTCGAGTTCTTCGGTGCCGGCCTCTCCGGCATGACCGTCCCCGACCGCGCCACCATCGCCAACATGGCGCCCGAGTACGGCGCCACCATGGGCTTCTTCCCGCTCGACCAGGAGTCGCTGCGCTACCTTCGTCAGACCGGCCGCCTCGACGACGAGGTGGAGCTGGTGGAGCGGTACGCGCGGGCGAACGGCCTGTTCCGCACCGACGGCATGGACGACCCGCGGTACCTGGACACCCTCGAGCTCGACCTGTCCACGGTGGAGCCCAGCCTGGCCGGCCCCAAGCGCCCGCAGGACCGCATCCTGCTGTCGGACATGCAGCCGGCCTTCCGCGAGGCGCTGGGCAAGCCCTTCCAGGAGCGCGGCTTCGCCCTGGACGAGGAAGCCAGGGCGGCCACCAGCCACCTCTCCTTCAAGGGCGTCGAGCACGACCTGCGCCACGGCGACGTGGTGATCGCGGCCATCACCTCCTGCACCAACACCAGCAACCCGTCGGTGATGCTGGCGGCCGGCCTGGTGGCGAAGAAGGCGGCCGAGCGCGGTCTCCAGGCCAAGCCCTGGGTGAAGACCAGCCTGGCGCCGGGTTCCAAGGTCGTGACCGAGTACCTGACCGAGACGGGGCTGATGCCGTACCTCGAGCAGGTCGGTTTCTACCTGGTCGGCTACGGCTGCACCACCTGCATCGGCAACTCGGGCCCGCTCCCCGAGGAGGTCGCCGATGCCGTCCAGAAGGGCGATATCGTGGCCGCCAGCGTGCTCTCCGGCAACCGCAACTTCGAGGGCCGCATCAACCCCTTCGTGAAGGCCAACTACCTCGCCAGCCCGCCGTTGGTGGTCGCCTACGCGCTCGCCGGCACCGTCGACATCGACCTCGTGAACGAGCCCCTCGGCGAGGACGCGGAGGGCCGGCCCGTGTTCCTGAAGGACCTGTGGCCCAGCCTGCACGACGTGACCTCGCACCTCGAGGCGGCGATGAACCCCGAGGTCTTCCGCCGCATGTACGACGGCATCGAGAAGTCGAACGAGGCCTGGAACGAGATCCCCGTCAAGGGCGGTACGCTCTTCGCTTGGGACGATGGCTCGACCTACATCCAGGAGCCGCCGTTCTTCATCGACATGAGCGCGGACCCGGAGCCGATCCGGCCGATCGAGGGTGCCCGCGTGCTGGTCAAGGTGGGCGACTCCGTCACCACCGACCACATCTCGCCCGCGGGCGCCATCCCGCTCGACAGCCCGGCCGGCAGCTATCTCGTGGAGCACGGGGTGGAGAAGAAGGATTTCAACTCCTACGGCTCCCGCCGCGGCAACGACCGGGTCATGACCCGCGGCACGTTCGGCAACATCCGCCTCAAGAACGAGATGGCGCCCGGCACCGAGGGCGGCTACACCACCGACCTGATGAGCGGCGAGGTCACCAGCATCTACCAGGCGTCGCTGCACTACCGCGACGAGGGTGTGCCCACCATCGTCCTCGCCGGCGTCGACTACGGCATGGGCTCGAGCCGTGACTGGGCGGCCAAGGGCACCTACCTGCTGGGCGTGCGCGCGGTGCTCGCCAAGAGCTTCGAGCGCATCCACCGCTCCAACCTGGTGGGCATGGGCGTTCTGCCGCTGCAGTTCGAGGACGGCGAGGACGCCGCCAGCCTCGGCCTGAGCGGCCGCGAGACCTTCACCATCCACGTGGACGACGCGCTGTCCCCGCGGCAGCAGCTCCAGGTGGACGTGACCGCCGAGGACGGCAGCCGGCGTAGCCTCACGGTGCTGTCGCGCCTCGATACCGCCGTCGAGATCGACTACTACCGCAACGGCGGCATCCTCCACACCGTGCTGCGCAACATGCACCGCAACCAGGCGCAGGGCGCACGCGCCTAGCCCGTACACCTCGCGCGCCGGGCTCCGTGGGAATTCTTCCCCGAGGGCCCGGCGCGGCTTCGTATACTCGGCGCATGCGCGGTCTCATCGTCTGGATCGTCATCCTCGTCGGCGTGTTCTTCGTGGTGGGGGAGACCCACGGCTGGTACCTGGGGGTGCCGTCGCACACGCCGGTGTTCGTGTACAAGATCACCGCCAGCGGCAAGGCGACGCGCCAGACCTTCAACACCGACGCCCTGCCCGTGCGCATGTCGGGCCGGGTACGGCACGGCAGCCTGGAGGTCAAGGTCATCTTCCAGCGCCCCGAGAGCTTCCAGACCTCCAGGCAGGCCGGGTCGAACAGACCGCTGTTCGACCACACCTACCAGGCCGGCGACGTCGTCGCCATCGACCAGAGCTTCAAGGGCGGCAAGGGCGATTACACCGTGCAGCTCGACTTCCACGACGCCACCGGGCTGTTCCGCCTGAACCTGCCCGACGAGAACCAGCTCTGAGACCGGCGGGGCCGCGGCCGATGCCCGGCACGGCGCGCATCCGAACCGCGCCGGAGACCGCGGGCTCAGCCGCCGGACTCCTTCCGGTGGCGCTCCATGGCGTCCCACGCCTCCTGGCTCACGGCGTCCAGCACGTTGAACTCGCCGCCTCCGTAGGCGTGCTCCCCGCCATCGATGTAGATCAGATCGCCGGACACGAAGCCGGCCCGATCGGATAGCAGGTAGCTGGCGAGGTCGGCCAGCTCCTCGTGGCGCCCCACCCGTCCCAGAGGGACGCGCTGACGGAAGAGGCGCTCGATCTCGGGCGTGGGCATGAGCCGGCTCCAGGCGCCCTCGGTGGGGAACGGGCCCGGCGCGATGGCGTTGAGGCGGATGCCGTACTTCCCCCACTCGCCTGCGAGCGAGCGCGTGAGCGACACCACCCCGGCCTTCGCCACGGCGGACGGCACGACGTACCCCGAGCCGCTCTCGGCGTAGCTGGTGGCGATGCTCAGGACCGCGCCGCCGCGCCCCTGGCGTATCCAACGCTTGCCGAGCTCGAGCGTGCAGTAGACCGTGCCGTGCAGCACGATGCCGAGCACGGCATCGAAGGCGCGGTGGCTGAGGCGCTCGGTAGGCGAGATGAAGTTGCCGGCAGCGTTGTTGACCAGCGCATCGATGCCGCCGAGCCGCGTCTCCACCGCATCGAAGAGCGCCGTCACGCCCTCGGGGTCGCGGACGTCCAGCGCCCAGGGCAAGACCTCGCCGCCCGTCTCCGCGGAGAGCGCCGCGGCAGCGTCCTCGAGGACGTCGCGGCGGCGGCTGGCGATGACCACCCGGGCACCCAGCTCGAGGAAGCGCTTGCTCATGCTGCGGCCGAGGCCGGTCCCTCCACCGGTCACGACGATCACCTTGTCCGCCAGGAGTCCGTCTCGGAACATGATGACCCCATCTTCGCACGGGCTCGCGCCGGCGGCCGCGGGGCGGGTCGCCATGTGCGATTTCCGGGCGTCGAGCCGGGGCACGGCCCGTCATACTGGCGCCGACATGGCCCTGCGCGTCCCCCGTGTCCTGGCGAGCCTGCTCGCCGCTGCGTTGCTGGCGAGCGCCCCCGCGGGAGTCGAGGCGGCCGCCAGCCGTGGGGCGACCGTCCGGGTGTTGCTCGCCGTCGTGCCCAGCGCCACCGTGACCGCCGAGGGGCCCCACGACGGCAGCACGGGCGACGGCCACAGCTTCTCCAGCGCCGCCGGCCTGGCCTGGCCCGTCACGCTGGACGGCGGTCAGCTGCTGGTGGACGGTGATGCCGTGGGCGCGCGCTTCACCCTCACAGGGCAGGGCGCGCCGCTGGCGTTCCAGGGGCACCGCTACCGCGGCAGCCTCACGCTGCGGGCGACGCCCGGCGGCATCGAGGTCGTCAACGCGCTCGCCGTCGAGAGCTACCTGCGCGGGGTGGTGCCGGCGGAGATGTCCGCGAGCTGGCCCATGGCGGCGCTGGAAGCCCAGGCCGTCGCGGCGCGAAGCTACGCGCTCAGCCTCGCGGGGAGCCACGCCGACTACGACCTCTGCGCCAGCGTCAGCTGCCAGGTCTACCGTGGCATGGACGCGGAGAACCCCCGCTCCGACGCGGCCGTGCGCAGCACGGCCGGGATCGTCGTGACCTACCATGGCGCGGTCGCCCGCACCTACTACCACGCCGACTCCGGCGGCGTCACGGCCTCCAGCAGCGAGGTGTGGGGCACGCCGGTCCCCTACCTGGTGGCGCTCCCGGACGCGGCGCCCGGCGCCAGGGTGGACCGCTGGCGGGTGCGCATCGAGCCCTCGCTGGCGCGTGCCGGCCTGTCCCGGCTGGGGCTCAGCGTCGGCACGGTGCAGAGCCTACGCGTGCTGGAGCGCAGCCCCTCGGGCAGGGTGGACGCGCTCGAGGTGCGCGGTAGCGCCGGGAGCGTGAGCCTGAGCCACGCGCAGCTCACGGCGCTCGCGGGCCTGTGGGGGCTGAAGTCGATGCGCTTCTCGCTGACGGGTCCCCTGACGCTCCTCGGGGAGGGGTGGGGCCATGGCGTCGGCATGAGCCAGGACGGCGCGCGCGCCCTCGCCGAGGAGGGCTACGACTACACCCAGATCCTCGGGTACTACTACCCGAACACGCGCCTCGTGCGCTACCTGTACCGGGCGGCCGCCGGCGCTCGGCCGTGACCGGAGCGGTCGGGCCGCGCCCTGTCGGGGTCAGCCCCGCGCCAGGCGCACGGCGCTGATCAGCTCCTGGATGTCGCCCCTGCCCTCACGGAAGTCCGCCTGGCAGGAGTCGAGGAACTTCTCCAGGATCACGTCGCCGGTGGCGTCCAGCGCCTTGCGGACGCCCGCGAGGAGCATCAGCACGTCGTGGCACTCGCGGTCCTCGTCGATCATCCTCTGGAGCCCGCGGACCTGCCCCTCGAGGCGCCTGAGGCGGTTGAGGATCTTGTGCTTCTCTTCGTCGTTGATGTTCATCCCGCTCCAAACGGCCCGTTCGTCCCGCCCGCCCTCCGACCGGCTCGTCGCGCTCGCCCCCGCCGCGGCCGGGAAACGGTACCCGCTGGGGGTATTATAGTCCACCCGACCGTAGCACGCGGGTGGACGTGGCCGCCGGCGTGGCTCAGGCGCCGGCGCGGACGGAAGGACGGTTCCCGGAGCCTGCCGGCGGCTCGACCTGCTACCCTGGGCCCGTGACGCAAGGCATCCGTCAAGGGTGGGGGTCGCGGTGAACTTCGTGGCGTTGCTGGCGGTGCTGGCGGCGACCTCGTTCACGCTGCCGTTGCTGGTCCAGGGCGGCGAGGCGCTGGGGCTGGGTCGCGGTGCCAGCGTGGCCGCGTCGCTGGTGCTCGCGCTCGTGCTGGCCCTGGCGTTCGCTGCGCGAGCGGTCCTCGCCGGACGGCGCCGGCGGGTCCCCGGCGATGCCGACCGGGGACCCGAGCGCGGGGCCGGCCGGCGACGCCGGCCCGCCCCGCAGCCGGCGGGCGTGTCACGACCCGCGGCGGCCGGCCTGGCCGAGGCCCAGCCCCAGGGGTTGCGCGCCGGCCTGCGTCTCATCGACGGCGAGGAGGAGAGCCGTGCGGGCCTATAGGGGCCGCGTGGTGGCGGGCCAGGTGGTGCTGGAAGAGGGCGTCCGCCTTCCGGACGGAGCGGTCGTCACCGTCACCATCGGCGAAGCCGAGTTCATCCGAGCCACGCTGCGCTCGGCCCTCCGGCGGAACGCCCGGAGGCGCAGCCGCGGGCGGGTGCTGAGGCCCGTCTACGCGCGAGCGGGCGGCCGCCCGGTGTGAGCAGGCTCAGCCTCGTCCCGACCCCCATCGGCAACCTGGGAGACATCACCGCGCGCGCGCTCGAGGTCCTCGGGCAGGTCGACGCCGTTGCCGCCGAGGACACCCGGCGCAGCCGCCACCTGCTCGATCACTTCGGGATCCGCGCGCACCTGGAGCGCCTCGATGCGCACACCATGGAGGCCCGCGCCCCCGGACTGCTCCAGCGATACCAGCACCTGGCCTTCGTCACCGATGCCGGGACCCCGGGGATCAGCGACCCCGGGGCGGAGCTGGTCCGCCTGGCGGTGAGCCTCGGCGTGGACGTCGAGGTGCTGCCGGGTCCCACCGCCTTCGTTCCGGCGCTGGTGCTCTCCTGCCTGCCCACGGCAAGGTTCACCTTCGAAGGCTTCCTGCCTCGCAAGGGCTCCGACCGCAGCCGCCGGCTGCGGGCCATCGCCACGTCCACGGCGACCACGGTGCTGTACGAGGCGCCGCAGCGGCTGGCGGCAACGCTCGCCCAGCTCGCCGAGGTGTGCGGCGCGGAGCGTGCCGCGAGCGTCAGCCGCGAGGTGAGCAAGCGCTTCGAGACCACGCTGCGCGGCACCTTGCACGAGCTGTCGACGCGCATCGGCGAGGAGGGTGTCAAGGGCGAGGTCGTGGTGGTGGTGGGGCCGGCCGCGGCCGAACCCGAGCGTCCGGCCGCGGCCGGGACGGCCACGGCGCTGGCGCGTGCCGGGGTCCGCGGTGGGCTGCTCCGCGCCGCGCTGGAGGCGCTGGGCGTACCCCGCAACGAGGCTTACGCTGCTGCGCTCGAGCATCCCGAGCGCGGGCATCCCGAGTGACCGCCGGCCCGCCGGCGTGTCGGCAGAGGCGCCGGCGGAGGGCCCGCCCCCGGTATCATTGACGGGTTGCGTCGGCGCAGCACGCAGGAGAGTCCCATGCACGTAGCCACCCCCAGCACCGCTCTCAGCCGACCCCAGGCCGGACGCGTCCTGGGCCAGCCCAGCGTGGCGCGGCTGGCGCTGTTCGCCCGCAGCGAGGGTCCCGCCCTGCTGCTCACCACCGAGGAGCGGCTGCCGCTGTTCCGGGACGCCCACCTGTTCGGCTCGCCGGCGGCGCTGGACCCGGGCATCGGCGACTTCGCCGAGCTCGGCGACAAGGTGGTGTTGTCGCTCGCCCGCGCCCTGAGCCCGTTCCCGGCCGATCCCGGCGTGCTGGCCCTGGAGCTCGTCCTGGGCCGGAGCTACCCGCGCGACGCCCTGCTGGACCGTCTCGTCCGCTTCGGTTTCGAGCGCGACGGCCTGCCCGGCTTCCTGGTGCGCGGCGACAGCATCGTCGTCTATCCCGGTCCCGAGGTCGGCGGCGACGAGCTGAGGCTGTCCTTCTTCGGTGACGATCTCGACGCCATCCAGCGGGGCGGCGACGAGCTCGAGGCGGTGACCCTGACGCCGCGATCGGCGGGCGAGCTGGACCGCGAGGGGTGGACCTCGAGCATGCTCGAGCAGCTCCCGGGCACCGTCTTCCTCGACGCGCCGGAGCTCTTCGCCGGGGAGCTGGGCGATCCCCAGGGCGACAGCGCAGCGCTCGCCCGCTTGTGGAGCCTGCTGGGGGAGCGCCGCGTGGTGTCGTTCGGCCGCGACCCGCTGGACCTCGAGGCCGGCCAGCTGCCGCTGCAACCGCTCGGCTACTACCGCGGCAAGCTGCGCGACGTCTCCGCCGACATCGAGACCTGGGTGCGCGACGGGTACAGCGTGCAGCTGCTGCTGAAGTTCGAGCGCACCGGCCGCTACCTCCAGGAGCGCGTGATCGACCATCTGACCAGCGCCTGGCGGAACCGCGTGGAGGCGCACGCGGGCGAGGTCTCGCTCGTGCTCGGCCCCGGGGTGCAGGGCGGCTTCCGCGATCCCGAACGCATGGAGGTCGTGCTCAGCGAGGAGCTGCTGTACGGCTACCAGGGCGGGCGGCGCCTCGGGAAGCTGCCGGGCAAGCGCGTCCACGACGCTGCCCAGCTCACCGTCGGTGACTACCTCATCCATCCCGACCACGGCATCGGCCGTTTCCTGGGCCTGGAGGCCCGGCAGGTGGTGGGCGTGACGCGCGACTACCTGATGCTGCAGTACGCCGGCGAGGGCAAGCTCTACCTGCCGGTCGAGCAGCTCCCGCTCCTGCGGCGGCATCCCGGCACCACCGACGACCCGCCGCGGCTGTCGACCCTGGGCACCAACGAGTGGGCGCGCGCCCGCGAGCGCGCCCGTGTCAGCGCTGTCGAGCTCGCCGCCGAGCTCATCAAGACCTACGCCGCCAGGCAGGTGAGCCGGGGCACCGCCTACCCCCCGGCACCGGAGTGGGACGAGCTCATCCAAGCCAACTGTCCCTTCGTCCTCACGCCCGACCAGTCCACGGCAGTGGAGGAGACCCTTGCCGACATGGGGCGCGAGGTCCCCATGGACCGGCTGATCTCCGGGGACGTGGGGTTCGGCAAGACCGAGATTGCCATCCGCGCCGCGCACCGCGCCGTCGGCAACAGCGCCCAGGTGGCGATGCTGGTGCCCACCACGGTGCTGGCTAAGCAGCACTACGACACCTTCCGCGAGCGCTTCGACGGGCTGCCGGTACGCGTCGAGATGCTCTCGCGCTACACCTCGGACAGGGATGCCCGCGCCATCTTCGCCGGGATCAAGGACGGGAGCGTGGACATCGTCATCGGCACCCACAGGCTGCTGAACGAGAACCTGCGCTACAAGCGCCTGGGGCTGCTGGTCATCGACGAAGAGCACCGCTTTGGCGTGGGCCAGAAGGAGAAGCTCAAGGGCATGAAGGCCAACCTCGACGTGCTGTCGCTGTCGGCCACGCCCATCCCCCGCACGCTGTACATGAGCCTGGTCGGTCTGCGCGACGTGTCGCAGATCATGACCCCGCCGGAGGGTCGCAAGCCCATCCAGACCGTGCTGCAGCCCTACGATCCGCTCGCCGTGCGCGAAGCGGTGCTGTTCGAGCTCGAGCGCGGCGGCAAGGTCTTCTACATCTTCGACCGCATCGGCGCCATCAGCCTGCGGGCCCGCACGCTGGCCCAGCTCGTGCCGGAGGCGCGCATCGGGGTGGCGCACGGGCAGATGGAGTCGGGCGATCTCGAGGACATCATGCTCGGCTTCGAGGAGGGCGGCTACGACATCTTGCTCTCGACCACCATCGTGGAGTCCGGGCTGGACATCTCGGGCGCCAACACCCTGGTGATCGAGCGCGCCGACCGCCTCGGGCTGGCGCAGCTCTACCAGCTGCGCGGGCGCGTGGGCCGGCGCGAGACCGAGGCGTGGGCCTATCTGCTCTACCCGGGCAAGCTCACCGACCAGGCGCAGCGGCGGCTGTACGCCATCGCCGAGCTGAACGACCTGGGCGCCGGGCACCTGCTCGCCGAGAAGGACATGGAGATCCGCGGGGTGGGCAACCTGCTCGGCCCGGAGCAGCACGGGCACATCGCGGCGGTGTCGATCGAGGTGTACACCGAGCTCCTGGCCGAGGAGATCGCCAAGCTCAAGGGCGTTTCTGCGCGCGAGGAGGTCCCGCCGGTCAGCATCGACCTGAACCTCGACGCCCGCCTGAGCCCCGGCTACATCGCCGACGACGACGTGCGCATCAACTACTACGGGCGGTTCTCGGAGACGACCGGCCTGGCCGAGGTGAGCCGTGCCGCCAAGGAGATGCGCGAGGCCTACGGACCCTTCCCCGCCGAGGTGAAGGCGTTCGTCGAGCTGGTGCGCCTGCGCCTGCTCGCCGGCAGCAAGGGCGTGGTCACCATCAAGGAGCACATGACCGACGTCCAGCTCAGCTTCGCCGACGGTCTGGACGACATCGACTTCGACAACCGCAAGCTCAAGCAGCTGCCGTTCAGCGTCGAGGCCACCCGTTACCCCCCGGGGTTCAGCATCAAGAAGCGGGGCCTCAAGGCAGAAGCCCTACCTGGCGCCGTTCAGGACGTGCTCTACCTGGTTGGGTGAGATGGGCGGGGCGCGGCGCTTCCTGCGCGAGCCCTCGGTAGAACACGCCCCCAGGCCGGGAGCTGTTCCGACCTGGGGGCGGATGTGGCTAGGTTCTGCTCAGAAGTGGTAGTTCACGCCGATCGCGCCGCGAGGGGCGAAGCCAAGGCCGAAGGCATTCAGTCCCGCAAGGTCACCGAAGTAGTACGTGTAACCGGCACCGAGCTCCAGGAAGGCGCCGACGTTGTCCGTCACCTTGTACTCGCCGCCGACGACGCCGCTCACGCCGATACCCAACGTATTGGTGCCGCTCAAGAACAGGTAGTCGACATTGGGGCCGCCACCGGCATAGATGGAGATCGGGGCGCTATCGAACTGAGCCACGTCGGTGAGCACGTCGGCTCCAAGGCTGATGTTCCAGAAGTACGAGGACAGGCGCACGCGCAAGCCGAGGTTGTTGCCAAGTGCGTTGTCCATGCCGTAGTAGGCCTGGAAGGGGTAACCGAGACCGACGCCTACGTACTGGTTGGAGTTGAACGAGGCACCCATCCCTTGGGCGAACGCGGCGCCACCTGCCAACAGAGCGGCCGTGACCAGTGCAAACAGAACCTTGCGCATGCAATCCCTCCAAAACGAGATTGAGAAGATCAGGACGGTCTCCTCGCCTGCGCCGTTTATAGCACAATG
>DATFNF010000081.1:0-44476 GCA_035266525.1 Trueperaceae bacterium
CCCGCCGCTGGCGGGCGGCGCGCGAAACCCGCGCGCTCCCTCACCGCCCTCCGCCGCCGACTCCTCCAGACGTGCACCCCCGCCCGCACAAGCCGCGCCTCCAACCTCCGACGGCACACGTCCGCCGCCCCAGGATCCCCACCACCCCCAGCGCGCCGAGGAATCCCCCTCGCACGCCCGCCGTCGCGCCGCCTGCCCCACTCCTGGGCCGGCCCCAGAAGCCCACCAGCGCGGGCGCACCCCCAGGACACCCGCCGCAACGCCCGAGCACCGATCGCCGCGGCCATCGCGGTGACGAAGCCACACGCCGTTAGCCATGCATCCACCACGGCCGCGGCCAGCGCGCGACTTCCCTCTTCGGACAGCACTGGAGCCCAGGGCCTCCACCCCAACTCCACAACCCCACGCGTCCCTCCCGCCACCGTTCCCTGCCCGCCTCGGTCCACCACCCGCCCCCCGCCCGCCCACACGCACGCACGCATCGACCCTCCCACGCGCCAAAAACCGCTCCGCCCCGTACGCACCAGCCACGAGCGCCATAACGTTATGGCGCTCGTGGCTACGAACCCCCGCCCCACGCCCGCGTCTCGAAACGACCACCGCCGCACACCCCAACCCCACGCCGCAGCGACCTGCCGCCCGAAGACCCGACCGTCCGTGTCCCTCCACCCGTGGCAGCCCGGACCGTCGGCCAATGCAGTCCTCACCGGCCACGCCAGTACCCACGGCCTCCCACTTCCCGGCCTCCGTGGCCCCACAGACACGGCCAACCGCGCTGCGTACCCGACATTTCCCGCTACTGCGCAGGCCGACTCCGTCGCCGTTGGACGTAGCCGGCCCCACGCTGCTCGAACCGCCACCGCAGCCGAGCCCGCCTCCGTGAGCGCCTCGAGCCACCGCCCATCCACCTTGCACGCCACGGAGCGACTCAGCTAGCAGCTGCGCTCGCGCCGCCTCCCGGCGATGCCTGCTGCCGACCACGATTGCCGGCCACGCGCCCTGGCGACACCCGCTCTCTCGTTTCGCGTCTGCGACCCGCCGCGTCTCGGCGCGCGCCCAATCTAGGCAGGAGTGGGAACGCGGCGGAACCCACGACTCGCGCGAAGGGGAAAACTACGGTACTCCCGCCACGCGCCGGCGCGCCCCCCCACCACGTCCGCTACCCGGGCCGCGCCGCTGCGAACGGGAAACCAAGGGAACTCCCCCACCGCAAGCGGGAAACCAGGGGAACCGGCTCTACCGCATTGCGCTCCCTGCTCCAGTCGATCGAGGCCGCTAGCGCGCTCGGGGTTGGGATGTCGATCCTCGAACCAGCAACAGCGCTTTGGTTGTGATGTTTGTCCAGGGGACATTGCATTCTATTAATGGGCGTCGACCGTGGCCGCCTGGCACGGTGCTCGCGCGATTCCAGCGGGAAACCGGCGGGACCGGGGCGGGAAGCGGCGGGTACCGGCGAGGGACAGAGGCGGGACCGTGGTGGGAAGCCGGAGGTACCAACAGGGGAGAGCGGGGGACCGGACCGGGAAAGACATGGTACCGTTCCTCGAGAGGTCGCGCACGCACGGGGAACCGTTGACATGCCTTTCCCCCATCCGTATCATGCAGCAATCCAGCAGGAGGCCGGCGCTTGATGAGCCGTGAGGCAAGTCTACGGAACGACGGGGTGGAACGAAGCGCATCCCTCGGTCGGGTGGACGCGTCCGCCCAACAGGCAACACCTCAGCCCAAGGCGGATGGTCACCGGGGGGCAGGCCAGTCGGACACCGCTTCGGCGCGAGCCAAGGCGCGGGGCAGGAGCGGGCGCAGCGGGGGAGGCGAGCGGCGCGGCGCGAACCTGTCCATCACCCAGGCGAACCCGCTGGCCCTGAGCCGTCAGGAGATGGGGATCCTCACCAAGCGGCTGCTGGTCCTGGCGCTTTCCGACATCACGCGGGACGACAACGAGTTGGAGCCGATCCGCATCACCGCCTGGGAGTACGCGCAGCTCTTCAACATCAAGGGGAAGTCGATCTACTCACGCATCGAGCAGTCGGCGCGGGAGTTGCTCGAGCAGACCGTCCAGATCAAGGAGCCCAACGGCGACTGGGTGATGTTCCAGTGGGTGAGCGAGGCGCGCTACGAGAACGGGCGCGACAGCAAGGAACAGATGGCGTGCATCGAGTTGAAGGTCCACGAGAAGCTCAAGCCGTACCTGCTGCAGCTGCGCCGCGACTTCAGCATCATCCCGACCGAACAGCTGCTGAGCTTCGAGAGCTTCAACAGCATGCGGCTTTTCGAGGTGCTCTATACCGCGAGCTACGCAGGCGAGCGCAGTGAGCTCGTGTTCGACATCGAGGATCTCAAGCTCAGGCTTGGCCTCGACGGGAAGTACGATCGCTTCAAGGACTTCCGGTACGTGCTGGACAAGGCGCAGGCCGAGTTCAAACGTTACACCTGCCTGGTCTTCGGTTACCGGGCCGAGAAGGTCGGGCGCAAGTACCGGCGGGTCCACTTCGCGATCCTCAAGAACGAGGTGTTCAAGCCGCGGGTGCGGCTACCGGCCAGTCTCGCGAGACGGGTCAAGCGCGAAACCGACACCGAGCAGCTGATGCGTGAGCTGCAGGCGCGGGACGCGCTCCAGGAGATCGGCTGGGCGCAGGACGCCGATAGAACCATCCAGCGCTACGGCGCGCAGCGGGTGGTGGACATCGTGGCCTACGCGCGGAAGCTGGCGGGAAAGGCGGAAGCTGCGGGACGGCCGATCTTCAACCTCGCCGGCTTCGTGAACAACCTCTTGCAGCAGGGGGTGGAGCCGCCCAAAGCGCCGCCCGAGGACGACGCGCAACGGCTCTCGCGGGAGGAGGTGCGGAGCATCGCGACGTCGATCGCCGACAGCTTCCACCAGCATCGGCGACAGCGCGCGGAGGAGAGCTGGGGGGCACTGACCGAGGAGCAACGCGAGCTCATCCACACCTTGATGCAGGCGACACTCCACCGCTTCACGCTGGAGAGGATCGAGGCGGACGGCTGGCGTGGCGGCCTCTACGAGAGCAGCCGCATGGAGGTGATGGCGAGCCACAACTTCGTCACCTTCCCGGCGCATCTCCAGGACGTCACGGTGTTCGTGCGCACGCTAGACCTGCTCGCGGAGTACGCCGAGGAGGATCGCAAGGCCATCCTGGCCGAGTTGCGCGAGGCAGACTGAGCCCGAGGGCGGGGGAGAGGTGGTAGGGCGCCGCGGGACGGGCCGCCCTATAATCGCACCATGTGCGGGCGCTACACGCTGTACCACCACGAGGAGGACCTGGATGCGCTCTTCGGGGTGGCTGGGCTGTCCACCGGCGAGCGTTTCAACATCGCTCCCACGCAGGACGTGCCCATCGTGACGCAGCGGCCCGACGGGACGCGCGAGGCGCTCACCGCCCGGTGGGGGCTGGTGCCGCACTGGGTCAAGGACCTGGCGCGGTTCAAGACCAACCTGTTCAACGCGCGTTCCGAGGGCGCTGCGGACAAGCCGTCCTTCCGTGACGCCATGCGTCGCGCGCGCTGTCTTGTTCCCGCCAGCGGCTTCTACGAATGGGCGACCGTCGATGGTTCGAAGCGCCCGTACTACATCAGCCGCCGTGACGGGCGCCCGCTCGCGATGGCGGGGCTGTGGTCGCTGTGGCGCCGGGGAGATGCCCCGCTCCTCAGTTGCACCATCCTCACCACGAGACCCAACGAGGTGGTGCGGCCCCTCCACGACCGGATGCCGGTCATCCTGGACGCGGCCGAGTTCGAGCGCTGGCTCGACCCGGCACTGGACGAGCCCACGGCGGTGGCGGACCTTCTCGATGCCTACGACGACGATGCTCTCCAGGCGTACCCGGTGTCGCGGGCGGTGGGCAACCCCTCCGTCGAGGGCGCGCAGCTGATCCGCCGCGAGGCCGTTTGAGCCGTCATGCCCACGTCAACCAGGCCAGGCCGAGCGCCAGCGTCAGCAGCGTGACCGGGATCCCTACCCGGGCGTAGCTCACGAAGTCCACCTCGACCCCGAGCCGGCGCGCTGACTCGGCGACGATCAGGTTCGCCACCGACCCCACCAGCGTGAGGTTGCCGGCTAGCGTGGACGCCATCGCCAACAGCAACGCCGTGTGTGGGCCGCTCCCGCCCGATCGAGCCAGCGGCAGCAGGACCATCACCGCGGGGACGTTGGAGAGCAGGTTCGACGCGACGGCGACGATAGCGGTCAGGCCGACCGGTCCGCTGTGCCTGGCCCAGGCGAGCATCGACGTCGCGGCCGGGGTGCCGGCGAGCGCAGCCACGATCACGAACAGGCCAGCGAAGAGGACGAGCAGCTTGAAGTCCACGTTCGCCAGGTAGCTGCCCGCCCGCCGCGGCGCGGTGAGCAACGTCAGCGCCGCCGCGGCGAGCGCGGCGTCCGCGGGCGGCATGCCCGCCACGAAGGCGGCGACCATGCCCGCGGCGATCGCTCCCGTGACGACGACCCTGCCGCGCTTGAGCGCGGGCCGCACGGCCGCGGGTCGGGGACCGGGGGGCGCTTCGAGCTGCTTGCGGAACAACGTCAGGATCACCGCCGTGACCGCCACCAGCGCAAGCGCGGCAACGGGCGCCAGGGCCGCCGCGAAGCGTCCGTAGCCGATGCCGGCGGCCAGGCCCACCACCACGTTCTGTGGATTGCCCGTGAGGGTCGCCACGCTACCGGCATTGGCGGACATCGCCAGTGCCAGCAGGTAGGGGACGGGTGGCACGCCCAGCCGTCGGGTCAGGTTGATGACGAGGGGTGTCAGCATCAGCGCAACGGTGTCGTTGAGGAACAACGCGGACAGGAAGCCGGCGACGGCGACGATCGCCACCAGGAAGGTAGCCGGCATGGAGCGCCCGGAGGCGGCGGCGAAGGCGAGGAACCGGAAAGCCCCGGCATCGGCCAGGGCGGCGTTCACGACCATGACGCCGAAGAGCAGGAGCAGCACGGTGCCGTCGATCGTGTGCCACAGGCCCGATGCCCCCTGGCCTCGGATGAGCATCACCACCGTCGCTCCCACGACGGCCACGGCGCCCCGGTCGAGTCGGGCGCGCGGGACCCGGCCGAAAGCGATCGCCAGCAGGCTGAGGCCCGAGACGAGAAGGATGGCGACGTCGTGCAAGAGGGGAGGATGCATGGCGGGGACCGCGGCGCCCTCGACGATACCCGGTGATCGCTGCGAGGGGTGTCCGCTCCTATCGGGCGGCGAGTGTGTGGTGGCTCACAGGGGTACCTTACTTATTAAGGTACAGTCCGGACATGGCTGACCTCCCGGGGGCGAACCGATGAACGCGCTGGTGTGGCTGGCCCTGGCGTTCGCCGGCATCATCGCAGGCGGGACCGTGGCCGTGGCCGTGAACGACGCCGTGGAGCGCTGGCTGGCCAGGCGGCCGCACACCCGCCCCGAGGGAGGCGGCGGACGCCTCCACGCCGCGGCGAGCGAGCGGGGCTACCGGCGTGGCAGCTGCCGGCCCGGCCTGGTGGTCGAGCGGACCACCCTCCGAGCCTTGCAGCGCAGCGGCATGGGGCCGGGCACGGAGTCGCGGACACGGCGCGGTTCCGGAAGCCGCGGCGCCACGTCCTGAAGCACCGCTGCTTGGCGTGGGCGACGCGGGCGGCGCACGTCGGTCAGCGGTGCGCGTCCGTATGATGAGGTCATGGCACGAGCGAAGGACGCGTCCGACCGCGCCGCCGAGTTGCGGGAGGAGCTTCGCCACCACGACTACCTGTACTACGTCAAGGCCGCGCCCCACATCAGTGACGACGCGTACGACGCGCTCTTTCGCGAGCTGCGCGAGCTCGAGGAGCGGCACCCCGGCCTGGTCACGCCCGATTCGCCCACGCAGCGCGTGGGCGGCGCGCCCATGGAGGGGCTGGCCACGGCCACGCATGCCCAGCCCATGCTCAGCCTCGACTCCAGCTCCAAGCAGGAGGATCTCCGCGCCTTCGACCAGCGCATCCGCCGGGCGGTCGGCGAGGAGGCCGCACGCTACTCGCTGGAGCCCAAGATCGACGGGCTCAGCGTGGAGCTGGTGTACACGGACGGCGTGCTGGACCGGGCCGTGACGCGCGGGGACGGCAGCGAGGGCGAGATCATCACGCCCAACGTCAAGACCATCGCGCCGGTGCCGCTGCGGTTGCGTGACGAGGAGCGTGCGGTTCCCGGGCGGCTGTCGGTTCGCGGGGAGATCTTCATGCCGCTCGAGGCCTTCGACGATCTCAACGAGGAGCTCATCAACGCAGGCAAGAGCCCCTTCGCCAACCCACGGAACGCGGCGGTCGGCAGTGTTCGCCAGCTCGATCCCAAGTTGAGTGCCGGCCGGCCTCTGCGCATCTACTGCTACGACATCCTGCAGGGCTTGGGTGAGGTGGGCACGCAGGCCGAGCTGCTGGAGGCGCTGCGGGCCTGGGGCCTGCCCGTCAACCCCATGAACGACGAGGCGTCTGACGTGGACGCCGTGCTCGGCTACTTCCGCGACGTGACGGACCGCCGCGACAGCCTTTCCTACGAGATCGACGGCGTGGTGGTGAAGCTGCAGTCGATGGAGGCCAGGCGGGCGCTCGGCTCCACCAGCCACCACCCGCGCTGGGCGTTCGCCGTGAAGTTCGCGCCCCGCACGGAGACGAGCCAGGTGCTGCGCATCATCCCCAGCGTGGGCCGCACCGGTGTGGTCACACCGATCGCGCTGTTGCGGCCGGTCTCGATAGGCGGGGTGACCGTCAGCCGCGCGAACCTTCACAACATCGACGATCTCAGGCGGAAGGATATCCGCGAGGGGGACACCGTGCGGGTCGAACGCGCAGGCGACGTCATCCCCCAGGTGGTGGAGCGCGTGGAGAGCGGCGGCGAGCGGGGCGAGGCCTTCGAGATGCCGAGCAGCTGCCCCAGCTGCGGCACCGAGCTGCGACGGAGCGGCCCCTACACGGTCTGCCCCAACAGCTTCGATTGCCCGGCCCAGCGCGTGGGACGCCTGACCCACTTCGCCAGCCGCGGTGGCCTCGACATCGAGGGGCTGGGCGAGCGCACGGCGCGGCAACTGGTGGAGCGCGGCATGGTCGCCCACCTGCCGGATCTGTTCGACCTCACCGCGGAGGACTTCGAGAACCTCGAGGGCTTCGCCGAGCTCTCGGCGCGCAAGCTGGCGCAGGCGATCCGGGACGCCAGCGAACCCGAGCTGCCGCGTTTCCTCTTCGGCCTGGGCATCCCTGAGGTCGGGGGTGCGGTAGCACGCGACCTGGCCCGTCACTTCGGCGGCATGACGAGCTTGCGCGAGGCGACGGTCGAGGATCTGGCCGCTGTGGAAGGCATCGGAGAGGTGATGGCGCGCGAGATCCACGACTTCTTCGCCGAGCCGCGCAACGCCCAGGTGCTCGACGCCTTGCTCGACGGCCGCGTCAAGCCGCGGGAGATCGAGGGGGCCTCCAGGGCAGGCGCCCTTCAGGACCTTACCTTCGTGTTCACGGGCAGCCTCGAGCGCTTCACCCGCGCGGAGGCTCAGGCACTCGTCGAGCGGCATGGCGCGCGCGCCACGGGGTCGGTCAGCTCGCAGACGGATTACCTGGTGGCAGGCGACGGGGGCGGCTCCAAGCTGGAGCGTGCCCGCCAGCAGGGCGTCGCGGTGCTCGACGAGGAGGCCTTCGAGGCGCTGCTGACCGAGCACGGCGTCGAAGCGGAGGGCGGGGAAGCATGACCAACGCCGATCTCGCCCGCATCCTCGACCAGCTCGCGGCCCTCTCGGAACTGAACGACGACAACCCCTTCCGGGTGCGGGCCTACCGCAACGCCGCGCGGACGGTGCTCGATCTGGAGGAGCAAGTCCCCGATCTCATCGCGCGCGGGGCCGACCTCACCGAGATCCAGGGGATCGGCAAGGAGATCGCTCAGAAGCTCCGGGCCATCACCGAGACCGGCAGCCTGGAACAGCTCGAGGAGCTCAAGGAGGCGGTGCCGGTAGGGCTCATCGCCGTCACCGAGGTGCAGGGGGTGGGCCCCAAGAGGGCGCGCACCTTGTGGCGCGAGCTCGACGTGACCGGCATCGACGACCTCGAGCGGGTGGCCAAGGAGGGCCGGGTGGCCGAGCTCGAGGGCTTCGGGGAGAAGAGCCAGGAGAAGATCCTCAAGGGCATCGACAGCTACCGCCGCCACAGCGGCCGCATGCGTCTCGGCGACGCCGATGCGCTCGTCCAACCCCTGCTCATGCGCCTACGGGGCGTGGCCGGCGTCCGCCGAGCGGAGGTCGCGGGGAGCTATCGCCGCAGGCGCGAGACCATCGGTGACGTGGACCTGCTGGTGGTTGCCGATGACGGCAGGGCCGCGAGCGAGGCGCTGACCGGCATGCCCGGGGTGGCGGAGGTCCTGGGCAGCGGCGAGACCCGCACCAGCGTGCGCCTGGAGGGCGGCTTGCAGGTCGACCTGCGGGTGGTGCCCGAGGAAAGCTTCGGGGCGGCCTGGCTGTACTTCACCGGCTCGATGGAGCACAACGTCGAGCTCCGCCAGGCCGCCGTGGACCGGGGCTGGCACCTGAGCGAGTACGGCCTGTTCGAGGGCGGGGAACCCGGCCGGGAACGGAGCGGCGGCAAGCGGCTGGCGGGCGCCAGCGAGGAGGAGGTGTACGACGCCTTCGACCTGGACTGGGTGCCACCCGAGCTGCGGGAGCACCGGGGCGAGATCGAGGCGGCCGGCGAGCACCGCCTGCCGGAGCTCGTGACGGTCGAGGCGATCCGCGGCGACCTGCACATGCACAGCACCTGGAGCGACGGCAAGGCCGGCGTGCTGGAGATGATGGAGGCGTGCGAGAAGCGGAGCTACGAGTACATGGCCATCACCGATCACAGCAAGGCGCTCCGCATGACCGGCGGACTGGACGCAGAGAAGCTGGGGCGTCAGTGGCAGGAGCTCGACGAGCTCACGGCGGACCGGGACGGCATCGCGGTGCTCCGGGGCATGGAGGTCGACATCCTGCGCGATGGCAGCCTGGACCTGGAAGAGGAGTGGCTGGCGAAGCTCGACATCGTGATCGTGTCCGTCCACTCGCTCTTCGACCTCGCCGAGGCGGCGCAGACCGAGCGCATGGTCGAGGCCGTGTCGCACCCTGAGGTGAACGTCCTGGCCCATCCCACGGGTCGTCTGCTGGGTGAGCGGGATCCCTACCCGGTCGACCTCGATGCGGTGTTCGAGGCGTGTGCGGGGAACGGCGTTGCGGTCGAGCTCAACGCCTCACCCGAGCGCCTGGACCTCAACGACGTGCATGCCCTGGCTGCACGCCACAAGGGGTTGACGCTGGTCATCGACACGGACGCGCACAGCACGCGTCATCTAGACTTCATGCACTTCGGCGTGGAACAGGCTCGGCGTGCCTGGGTGACGCCCGATGCCGTCCTCAATACCCGGCCGCTGGCCGATGTCAAACGCTTCCTGGGGAAGACGACGTAGCCTCGGCGCCGGCTCCGTCGGGGGCCGCCGTCAGACGCACGCTCACGCGGAAGCCCTCGCCCGGTGCGCTAGCGACGCGCCAGGAACCACCATGCAGCGCCACGACGTGCGCGACGATGGCCAGCCCCAGGCCGCTGCCCTCGCCGGTGCGGGCGGCGTCGCCGCGGTAGAAGCTCTCGCCCAGGCGGGTGCGGGTGGCTTCGGTCACGCCCGGTCCCTCATCGGCGACCACCAGCACGGCGGCATCTCCCTCGCGGGAGACGCTCACCTGGACAGGCGCGCCACGGCCGTGCCGGACAGCATTCTCGAGCAGATTGTCGGTCGCGTGCGAGAGCAGCAGGGCGTCACCCATCACCGTGGGAGCGGCGCTGGCCCGGAAGTCGATGGCGACGCCCGGTGCCCGCGCTCGCGCCCGGTCGACGGCCTCGCCCGCCACGCGTCGAAGGTCGGTGGGGGTGGGGTGGAACGCCTTCTCGTCCCGCGCCAGCAGCAGCAGGTGCTCGGTCAGGCGGGAGAGCCGGCTCACGTCTCGACCGAGCTCATGGAGCGTGTCGCGGTACTGCCCTTCCGTACGGGGGTGGGCGAGGGCTCCCTGGATGCGGGCTTGGAGGGCGGTCAGCGGGGTCCGCAGGTCGTGCGCGGCGGCGCGCGTGAACTCGCTCTCGCGCTGCATCATGGCGTTGAGGTGGCGGAAGGCCTGCTGCAAGGTGGCGGCGAGCTGGCCCAGCTCGTCGCGGCTGCTGGCGCCAGGAACCGGCTGCAGCAGATCGCCGCTGGCGCCGATGGAGCTGGCCGCCGTCTGGAGGCCCTTGATCGGCTTGAGCAGGCGCCCAGCGGTGATGGCGGCGGCGGCCGCCGCGAGCAGCATCATCACCGGCAGGGTCACCAGCAGGGCGCGCAGATAGGCGCGCAGCGGCTGGCTCACGCCGCCGAGGTCGGCCGCCAGCTGCAACGTCACCAGGCGGTTGTCGGCCATCACCTGCCGGGTGAGCACCTGGTGGCCGTCGACCCGGGTGTAGCCCAGGGGCAGGTCGGTGGGCACCTCGGGGAAGCTGGAGGTCGCGCGCAGGACGTGGTTGCCGCTGACGACCCGCACCTGAACGCCGGGCGGGAACTCGTTGCCGAGGGTGATCTCGCCGGAGTCCTGGGTGCTGTGTTCCAGGTCGTGGCGCAGATCGAGCAGGCTCACCGCGTTATCGAGCCGGCGCTCCTCGCCCGCGACCAGGAAGCGCTGCAGCGCCAGGTACAGCACGGCAGCTACGAGCAGCAGCAGCAGTGCCGTCTGCAGCGCGACGGCCAGTCCCATCCGCCAGCGGATGGTCATGGCACCCGGTACCCGCGGCCGCGCACGCTGTGGATAGCGTCGTCGGCCAGTTTCCGCCTGAGGTAGCTGACGTACACGTCGACGATGCGCGGCTCACCCATGAAATCGGGTCCCCATACCCGGTCCAGCAGCTCGTCGCGGGTGAACCACCGGCCCGGCGTGAGGGCCAACGTTTCCAGCAGCTCGTACTCGCGCCCGGTCAACCCGATCTCGTCGTCGGCCCACCACACCTGGCGGGTACGCGTGTCGAGGCGACCCTTGCCCCGGCCGAAGCTGAGCCGCGTGCTGCCGGCGGCCTCGGCGCGGCGCGCCACGGCCCGCAGCGTGGCGAGCAGCTCGGGCAACTCGAAGGGCTTGACCAGGTAGGCGTCGCCACCGATATCCAGGCCGCGCACGCGATCGTCGAGCTCGTCTCGCGCGGTGAGGTAGACGATAGGGGTGGCGATGCCCTCGCGGCGCAGGGCGGCGGTCATGTCGAAACCGTCCAGCTTCGGCAGCATGACGTCGAGGAGGATCGCCGCGTAAGCCCCGGAGCGCGCCTCGGCCAGGCCCTCGTGTCCGTCCGTGACCCACTCGACCTGGTGGCCCGCCTCACGCAGCGCGTCGGCGGTGGGCTCGGCGATGCGGGCGTCATCCTCGACGAACAACAGGCGCATGGGCTCAGCCTACGTCCCCGTCGCTTCAGGCGTGGCTAGCGCGCCTGGCGCTGCGCCGGTCGATCAGGCGCAGCCAGGCGGCCGCCACGACGAGCGCGGTGCCGATGGCGTACAGGGCCGTGAGGTGGTCGCTGCCGGCCAGCCAGCCGTGCACCGTGGCGAGGAGGAAGGCCGGGTAGGCGAGCAGGTGCAGGCCCGTCCACAGGCGCCGGGGCAGATGCCGTTTGTTGGCGAAGGAGACGTAGACCGCCACCGTGGCGTACAGGGCCAACGTGCCGAGCGCGAGTGCCAGCGGAGCGTAGGTGGCGTGTCCGGGGATGAGCGCGGCGGCCAGTGTCTGCGGCTTCTGGGTGTCCACCGTCACGAAGGCGACGTGCACCGCCGTGAGCGCCAGCGCGAACCCGCTCAGGAGCCCGTGCCAGCCGTACTGCAGCGGGCGCGCCAGCCACGGCGGCACGTAGCGGCTGTTCAGCACGGCGCCCAAGCTCACCGACAGCGCCAGCAGGGCGTACGCCGCCACGCCTGCGAGGCGGTTGAGCGTCCAGGCGAGCCCTTCCGGCGTGACGCTGCGCGCGGCCAGCGCCCAGGCGAGCGCCACGGCCACCAGAAGCAGCGCGACCAGCATCTCGTTGAGGGAGGCGATGCGGCGCTCGGTCATGCCCGCCCCCAGCGCCCGTCGCGACGGCGCCAGACGGCGCCGTGGGCGTCGAAGGCGAGCAGGACGGTGGCGTCCTCCAGCCCGGCGGCGTCCGGCCTCAGGAGGGCGAGCTTCGCCAGCACCTCCGCGTGGCGCAGGTCGGGATGCACGGCGCTGACTTGGACGAAGCGGGTGTCGGCGGGGCGGGCGGTGCGTGGATCGATGAGGTGGTGCCCGCCGCGCCACGCCCGCGCCAGCACGCCGGAGGTGGCCACCCCCCAGCACCCCGCGGGCAGCAGCAGCTGTAGCGGCTCGTCGCCGGCAGGGTGGGCGACATCGATCGCCACCGTCGCGCCGGACCGCGTCACCACGTCCCCGCCGGCATCGATGAGGGCCTCCCCACGCAAGCGCTCGAAGCTGCGTTGCGCGATCCAGCTCTTGCCGGTGCCGCCGAGGTCGACGGCGCCGCCCCGAGGCAGGCGGATGCGGTTGCCGGAGATGCGCACCTCGCGCCAGTCGGCGATCGCAGGCGGATCCCCCGGCTGCGGCTCCGGCGGGGCGGGCCAGGAGCGCCGATAGCCAGCCCAGCGCAACGCCGGCAGCACCAGCGGCGTGATCACCCCGTCCGTCTTCGAGGCGACCGCCAGGGCGTGCCGCAGCGCGGCGATCAGCTCCGCAGGCGCCGGGGAGAGCTCGCCGGCGTCATTGAGCCGCGTGACGGGCGAGGGTGCGAAGCGAGTGAGAAGCGCCTCCAGACGCAGCAGCTCGGCGGCGGCCTGGTCGGCCCCGTCGCCGCTGATGGCGACGTCGGTGCCCAGGGCGTGCAGCCGCCGCCGCGGCACGGCGCGGGCGGTGGCCGCGGCGACCCGTGTGGCGGTGGCTTCGTGAGGCTGGGCAGGCGCGATCGGAGCCGTCATCAGCTCATCCTGCTGGTGGCACGGGCGGCGTAGCTCCGCTGCGGGAGCACCACCACCCGCTGGTTCTGGTAGGGGCCGGACGCGGAGCTCTGCGCCTGGGTCGTGCCCGCTGTGGGCACGGTTGCCGTCCGGGCCTGATCGCTGCGCTGGACGAAGCGGGCGGCGGTGCCGAGGCCCAGCCCCAAGGTCAGGGTGAGCAGCAACAGCGTGGCGCGGTCCTTCTGGAAGCCCTTGCGGGAGGCGGGTCGGTTGACCGGCCTGCTTGCCGGGCCGGCCTCGGGGTGGCGCGCCCGGTCCGGGCGCCGGGGATCATTCGTGTCGGTAGGCATCGGAGTATCGTCCGCCTTCCTGGTACTCGGAGCGCCCGTACCTGTCGTCCCCGTAGGCGCGGGTGCCGGAGCCCCCAGAGGGAGCCCGGATGGCATAGAGGGTGCCGTCGGGGCCGACGGCGATGATGGTCCGCTCGGAGCCGGTCGCGGTGCGGCTGACGGGCGCGGGCCGTGACTGCTTGGGCGCGCGCAGGCCGAGCAGCCCGTAGCCGGCTCCGGCGGCGACCAGCAGGGTGATGGTGAGGGTCAAGACGCGGCGTGGGTTCATGCTTCGCGCAACCTCCGACGATCAGGGTGCGCGACCGGGGTTAAACGCTCGTTAACGGACGCTGAGGAGCGTGCGCGTGACAGACGTGACGGCGGGTCACGTCATGGCCGGCAGGCCGTAGTGCTGCGCGCAGTCGACCTCGCGACCGCGGACGACGCGGCGCCCCTCCATGTGCCCGTGGGTCGACGTGACCACGGTGTATTGCCGCTCGCCGTCGCCGGCATCGCAGTAGATCACCACCCAGTCATGGGTACGATTCAGGCGGTGGGCGCGGGGCGTGTTGGAGAAGAGCGCGGTGTAGTGGCGGCCGGCGCGCTCCGTGTGCAGCACCGGCAGCCACGCAGCCATGTCCGGGTTCATGCGCTTCGGTGCGATCTTGTGCAGGCTTCCCTGCGCTGTGCGCTGCCGATACTCGCGGTCGACGTCCAGCAGCTCCGCCACGTCCGGCTCCGGCGCGGCCGAGCGCTCCGATCCGACCGGCCGGAGCCGGCCGAGACGGGCAGCCAACAGGTCGCGGATGCCCAGCAGGCGCTTGCTTCCGATGCCGGGTAGGGCCGCCAGGCGGCCGTCGTGGGCGGCGAGCTCGAGCGCCTCGAGGGAGTCGATGCCGAGCTCCTCGTGCAGCCGCTCGGCCGTCTTCCGCCCGATGCCGGGCACGCTCATCAGCAACTCCTCGGGATCGCTCGCGCCCCGCAGCCGCTCGAGCATGGGGAGGCGCCCGGTGGTGAGCAAGGCGCGGAGGCTCCTGGCGATGCTCTCGCCGATGCCAGGGAGTTCCTCCAGGCCGGCGATGCCCTGGTCCCGGTAGATGGAGGCGACGGGGCTGTCGAGCTGCCTGAGCGCGTCGGCGGCGTTGCGGTAGGCGCGCACGCGGAAGGGGTTCGCCCGCTGCTCCTCCAGCAGGGCGGCGACGTCGTCGAGCCGCCGGGCCAGCGCGTCGTTGGCCAGCGGCACGACTCAGCCCTCGTCGAGCGCGCCTCGGATGGCGGCCCGCACCTGCTCGGCGTGGTCCGCATCACGGTAGCCGTGTCGGGGCCAGAAGAAGCCCTTGAGGCCGTCCCCCTGGCGGCGGGGAACGATGTGGACGTGGAGGTGGGGAACGCTCTGGCTGACGTGGTTGTTGATGGCGACGAAGCTGCCGTCCGCGTCCATGGCCCGCTCCACGGCGCGCGCCAGGCGCTGCGCCTGCACGAACAGCGGCGCGATGAGGTCTTCGGGCAGGTCGCTCAAGGTGCCCACGTGCGGCCTGGGGATGAGCAGGACGTGGCCTGGGAAGAGCGGCCGGCGGTCCAGGAACGCCACCGTGTGCTCACTGTCGACGATCACCTGGGCCTCGGCCTCGCCGGTGGCGATGGCGCAGAACGGGCAGGCGTCGCCGTCTACCGCGGCGCTGGTGCTCATGCTCCAGGATACGCGCCTGATCGCCGGCAACCCGCTGCGTCACACGCGCGGGGCGTCCTCCGGGGGCAGCTCGGGGATGCGTTCGGAGTAGCGCACGAAAGCGCTCAGGGGGAAGACGGGGAGCCGCTGGGCGCGGCCGTAGACGTCGGCCCGCAGCCACGCGGCCTCGGGCTCGACCTGCTCGAGCGGCAGGTCCTTGTACCAGATGCGGCCGTTCCAGCGGTAGCCGCGTGCCTTGAGGCGGTCCTTCGCTTCGAAGGGGCTGTCCACCGCGTAGAGGCGGCCACCCTTGCGGCGCGCACGCTCCAACAGAGCTGCCAGCGCGCTGTGTCCGCTCTTCGGGAGCGGCAGGCTCAACAGGTGCACGCCGGCGAGGCAGTCGCTGGCGGCGCGGTGCCCGTCGTAGACGAACCCCTGCTTCATGGCCAGGTACTCCAGCTTGCGCCCCTCGAAACCCTCGGCATGCCATGGGACGTCGTGCGCCGAGCATGCCCAGGCGCGCTCCGCGAACGCCGGCAGGCGGCGTTCCAGGAACGGCCGGTCGAAGGCGGCGTTGTGCGCGATGACGAGCTGAGCACGCTCCACCATGGCCTCGATGGCCGCGTCCGGGAGCCGCTTCCCCACGACCATATCGTCGGTGATGCCGGTGATGCGGGTGATCTCGGCGGGGAGTGGGCTGCCGGGGTCCTCGAACGCCGACAGCTCGTCCAGGATGGCGTAGATGTGCCCCTCGCGGTCGAACTCGAAGGCGACCAGCCCCAGCTCGATGATGCGGTCGGCTCCGGCGGAGAGGCCCGTGGTCTCGACGTCGACATAGAGGCCCGTGAGCAACGGCGTCTCCGGGGCCGGCGCCGGCAGGTAACGGTCGGGCTTGCGGTAGCGCTCAAGCACCCGGTAGCGGCCGCTCGCCTCGAGCGCCGTCCGCATGCGTTCCAACTCGGTGGGATCCAGATCCATGACCGCCTCGGCGTCAGATGAGGCTACCACGCCTAGGATGGCTCACGAGACGCCGGCGCGGGATGGTCTGTGCACGGACTCCGGGACCGCGCGGAGCACCACCAGAGCGCCTACCAGCGACAGCGCGCCGGCCACCAGGAAGGGGAGGGCGAAGTTGGCAACGGCCAGCACGCCCGCCAGCAGGGGGCCGAAGGACAGGCCGAAGCCGAATCCGGTGGTTACGATCGACATCTGTCGGCCCTCGCCGCCACGGCGTGCCAGGTCGCCCGCCAGCGCGAAGGAGGGCGCAGCCACACCGGCCGACGCCACCCCCTGTCCCACGCGGAGCAGGACCAGCTGACCGGTCGTCGAGGCGAAGCCCAGCAGCGCCGTTACCGGCGCCATCAGCACCAGGCCCGCGATGAGGAAGGGCTTGCGTCCGGCGCGGTCGGACCAGCGCCCGACCGCGAACTGCAACAGCAGGCGGCTCACCATGAGTGCGCTGAAGGCTACCCCGAACGCGAGCGCAGACTGGTCGAGGCGGGCGTTGAACTCGTTCTCGAGCGCGCCCATCATCGAGAACGAGGCTGCCATGGTGAACGTGGCGGCCGCCAGGCCGAGCATGGCTTTCGTCACCAGGCCGGGCTCGAACAGCCGGAACGGCTTGGAGCGGATCTCGCTGGTGTCGCTGGGCGCGTCGTGGACCCAGGCCTGCACCAGCACCGCGCCCAGCAGCACGCAGCCCGTGCCCAGGTAGAACGCGGCATCGAAGCCGACACCGTCGTAGAGGACGCCGGCCAGGAGCGGCCCGCTGGCGAGGCCGATCACGCGCATGGTGGTGTAGATGCCCATGGAGCCACCGCGGGTGGCCTTCTCGCTGGCGTTGGACATGATCGCCAGGGACGTGGGGATGGTGAAGGCCACGGCCAGCCCCTGCAGCGCGCGCAACCACAGGAGGTTCGCGTACGCGCCCACGACGGTGAACCCCAGCGTGCAGCCGGCCAGCAGCACCAGGCCGGCAAGGATCAGCGGCTTGCGGCGACCGATACGGTCGGAGATGGCGCCGGCGAGCGGCTGACCGAGCGCCGCTACCAGCCCGTAGAGCGACAGCGCCAGCCCCACCCGGGTGGCCACCGGCAAGCCGAAGACGGGCGCGGGAAGCTTCGCTACGTACAGCGGGATGATGACGAACAGGATGCTGTTGCCGATGGCGTCCCCCAGGCGGGCGACCGATAGGGCGAGCACCTGGCGGTTGGCACCGGCGGCGCGGCTGATGCGGTCGAGCAAGGGGGACATCGCCTCCTTCGGCTTGGCAGCAAGGTGCGGCCGCCGACGCGCAGAGCACGCCGGCAGGGAGTCAACGAGCGACGCTAGCACGGTCCGCTCGCCGCTGCCGTTGGCTGGCGCGCAGCCTCAGATGTTCGCTGGGGAACGGATGTCGGGGGCCCAGCCTTCGCCGCCCGAGGGCGAGTGTACGGTGACTTCGGCTTCCCGAACACTCGCCGGAGGTCGATGGGGACGCCATGAGCGAGCGCAGCCGACAGCCCGGTCCCGGGCCGCGCCGCCGCCTTCCCGAGGGCGGCCGTGCGCGTGAGGGTGAGGGCGGCGGCGCCCGGCGGCGGGCGTCCCGGGTCGGCTCCGGTGGCGTGCGCGTGCCCCGCGGGGCGGGGCCGGTGCGCACCTTCCTGGCGTTCGCCGGTCCGGGGCTGATGGTCGCGGTCGGGTACATGGACCCCGGCAACTGGGCGACCGATCTGGCGGGCGGCGCACGTTACGGCTACCTGTTGCTCTCGGTGGTGCTGCTCGCCAACCTCACCGCTATCCTGCTGCAGCATCTGGCCGTGCGACTCGGCGTGGGGAGCGGTCGGGATCTGGCGCAGGCCTGTCGCCAGGCTTACTCCCGCCCCGTGTCCCTGGCGTTGTGGGTCCTGGCCGAGGTGGCCATCGCCGCCACCGATCTGGCCGAGGTCATCGGATCGGCCATCGCACTGAAGCTGCTGTTCGGTTTGCCGCTGCTCTTCGGCGTGTTCCTCACGGCCCTCGACGTTCTGGTGGTGCTGTTGCTGCAGCAACGCGGAGCGCGCTACCTGGAGTCCGTCGTCGGTGGCCTCATCCTGGTGATCCTGATCGCGTTCGCGTACGAGCTGGTGGTGTCGCAGCCGGCGATCGCCCGGGTCGTGGCGGGGTTCCTGCCGAGGCCGAGGGTGGTGACCGACCCCGGTGCCCTGTACCTCGCCGTCGGCATCCTCGGCGCGACGGTGATGCCTCACAATCTGTACCTCCACTCCGGCCTGGTGCAGTCGCGGCAGTACGGTTCCGGCGAGGATGCACGCCACCAGGCGCTCCGCTACGCCACGCTGGACTCGACGGTGGCCCTGGCAGGCGCGTTCTTCATCAACGCTGCCATCCTGGTGCTGTCGGCGGCGGCGTTCCACGGCACCCCGCATCAGAACGTGGCGGACATCAATGATGCGTACCGGCTCCTGACCCCGGTGCTCGGCGCCGGCCTGGCGAGCGTGGCCTTCGGGATCGCGCTGCTGGCCTCGGGACAGAACTCCACCCTGACGGGAACCCTCGCCGGTCAGATGGTGATGGAGGGGTTCGTGCGCATCCGTCTGCGGCCCTGGGTTCGGCGCCTGGTCACACGCGGCCTGGCGGTGATCCCGGCGGCGGTGGTGGCGGCGAGCTCCGGCGCCAGGGGAGAGGGGTCGCTGCTGGTGCTGAGCCAGGTCATCCTGTCCGCGCAGCTCAGCTTCGCGGTGGTGCCGCTGGTGCGCTTCACCAGTGATCGCCGGCGGATGGGTAGCTTCGCCACGCCGCGCTGGCTGGCGGCCGTTGCCTGGCTGGTGGCCGTCGTGATCGCGCTCCTGAACGCCTACCTGCTGTACCGGACGGTGACGGCGGGTCTGGGGTGAGGGCGAGCGCGACCGCGCGGCCCCTTGGAGGGCCCCTTTGACAAGCGGGGACGGGGGGAGTAGACTTTTTTCGGCTTGCCTAACTCTGCCGTTCGGCGAGCCGAGATTGGGCGTGCCGGCGCACCCGAGGGGTCACCGGGTCGGCACGGCCTCCGGAGAGGCAGGTACGTGAGCGTGGGCGCCGAACCCGTCGGGAAGACCGACGACACCACTTGGGAAGGACGTGGCCTCGACCGCCGCGTGAACGTCCGGGCCCAGCGGGTGCTCGAGTCGCGGGGCGGCTGGCGCCGCCCCGCGCGGCTGCTGCCGTTCTTGGGGCCCGCGTTCATCGCTTCGGTCGCGTACATCGATCCCGGCAACTATGCCACCAACATCCAGGGCGGCGCCGAGTTCGGCTACCGCCTGCTGTGGGTGGTGCTGTGGGCGAACCTCATGGCCATGCTGGTCCAGACGCTGTCGGCCAAGCTGGGCATCGCCACCGGCAAGAACCTTCCGGAGGTCATCCGCGAGCGTTATCCGCGGCCGCTGGTGCGGTTCTACTGGATCCAGTCCGAGTTCGTCGCCATCGCTACCGATCTGGCCGAGTTCCTCGGTGCCGCGCTCGGGTTTCAGCTGTTGCTCGGCATCCCCCTCGTCTGGGGCGCGGTGCTCGCCGCGGTCGCCACCTTCGCCATCCTCACCATCGAAGGGCGCGGCTTCCGCCCCTTGGAGACGGTCATCATCGTGCTCGTGGCCGTCATCGCGCTGGCCTACGTGCTGGAGATCATCTTCAGCCGGCCCGATGCCGGCGCGGTCGCGACCGGCATGCTGCTTCCGACCTTCCACGGCAGCAAGAGCGTATACCTGGCCACCGGCATCCTCGGGGCCACCGTGATGCCACACGTCATCTACCTGCACTCCGCTCTGACCCAGAGGCGCATCGCGCCGAAGTCGACGGCGCAGGCGAAGCGCCTCTACCGCTTCGCCAAGGTGGATGTCATCATCGCCATGGGCATCGCCGGCTTCGTGAACATGGCCATGCTCGCCATGTCCGCCGCAACCTTCCACTTCACCGGCAACCAGAGTGTTGCCGACATCAGCACCGCCTATCGCACCCTGACTCCGCTGCTGGGGGCGGCCGCCAGCACGGTGTTCGCCGTGTCGTTGCTGGCGAGCGGCGTGTCCTCGTCGGTCGTGGGCACCATGGCGGGGCAGACGGTGATGCAGGGCTTCGTCGGCTTCACGATCCCGGTATGGCTTCGCCGCGTCATCACGCTTCTGCCGTCGTTCGTGGTGGTGCTGCTGGGCCTCGATCCGACGACCATCCTGGTGCTCAGCCAGGTGGTGCTGAGCTTCGGCATCGCGCTGGCGCTGGTGCCGCTGCTGCTGTTCCTTCAGGATCGCGCCGTGGTCGGCGAGTTCGTGAACGGCACGTTCACGCGCATCGCGAGCTGGAGCGTTGCGGTCCTCATCATCGTCCTGAACGTCTACCTGCTGATAACGCTAGGGTGATGCCCGGCAGCCTGGGACGCCGGAGGCGGCAGGCTGGCCGCGGGGCGGCTGCGCTCTCGGAAGGCCGCTCGCCAGCGTAAGCAGTCCTCGAATCCCGCCAGCACCTCCGCGAAGCCGCCCGTGAGGATCCAGGCGACGTCGTCGTCGGGTAGCTCGAAGACGATCACCTGCCGTTGCCAGTCGATGCGCGAGGCGCAGCCGTACTCGGACAGCAGGACGGTGAGATCCCGGATGCGCGTACGCGCCGCGCCCCGCAGGATGCTCGCTTCGGTCGCGTAGATGGTCATGCGCGCGTCACCTCCGGGTCTGGCGGCACAGAGCCAGTGCGTGACGACGGTTGCGTGGTGAGGGGCGGGCGTGGGCAGCGGCTGTGGACGGGCGCCAGACTTCACCCTAGGATAGAGCGGGGCGCCCCCGCGGCGCCAGCCAAGCGCCGGCCGCCGGGCCGGCCGAGAGGGTCACTTGCTGAGGTACTCCCGCAGTTTGGTGATGGCGTCGTTGCTGCCGATCATGACGATGCGGTCGCCACGCTGCAACTCGAAGTCCGCGCGCGGGCTGATCTCCAGGTTGCCTCCCCGGTTGACGGCGATCACCTGCACGCCGAAGCGGTTGGGCAGCCTGAGCTCCGAGAGCTTGCCGCATAGCGCGTTCTCCGCTTCGATCTCCACCACGCCGTGATTCTCGCCCAACTTGAAGGCGTCGACGATGCTCGGCGTAGCGAGCTGGCGTGCCAGGCGCACGCCCATGTCGTGCTCTGGCCGCACCACCTCGTCGGCGCCGACGCGGTCGAGCACCCGGGCGGCCAGCAAGCTCACGCCTTTGCTGATCACGCGCGGCGCGCCGGCGCTCTTGGCCGCCACGGTTGCCAGGATGTTGGCCTCCAGGTTGTCGCCGATGGCGACGATGACGGCGTCGAAGTTGCTACACCCCAGCTTGCGCAGGGTGTCCTCGTCCGTGCCGTCGACGATGGCGGTGTGCGTGACCTGGTTCATGATCGACTCGACGGCCGCCTCGTCCTTGTCGATGACCACCACCTCGTGGCCGAGCTGGTAGAGGGTGGTGGCCAGGGCCGAACCGAAGCGCCCCGCCCCGATCACCATGAACTGCCGTTCCTTCATCCTCGCTCCTCGCGTGAGGCGGCGATGCCGTCAACCGATGACGACGTCGTCCTCAGGGTACTTGATACGCCGCTCGGGCTGGCGCTCCATCAGGGCGAGTGCCAGGGTCAACGGCCCCAACCGCCCAAGGTACATGAGGGCGACGATGATGAGCTTGCCGGCCGCACTGAGCGCGGCGGTGATGCCGGTGGAGAGCCCCACCGTCCCGAAGGCCGAGATGCTCTCGAAGCCCAGCTGTAGGAGGCTCTTGTGCGGGTCCGTGAGGGTGAGGCCGGTCACCGCCGCGCCGACCAGCAGCATCCCCAGCAGCGCGATGGCGCTGGCCTTGACCGCCGTCGAGGAGGCCACCCGCCGCTCGAACAGGGTCAACTCGCCGTGGCCGCGACTGACGCTCCAGGCGCTCCCCACCAGGACCAGGAAGGTGACGGTCTTGATGCCGCCGGCCGTCGAGCCGGGGTTCCCGCCCACGAACATGAGCAGCATGGTGAAGAGCAGCGTAGCCGGCCGGAGCCGGCTGATGTCCAGCGTGTTGAAGCCGGCGGTGCGTGGCGTCACGGACTGGAACAGCGAGGCCATGAGCTTGTCCGGGAAGGGCAGGTGCCCCAGCGTGGCGGGGTTGCTCCACTCGAAGGCCAGGATCACCACCGTGCCCACGGCGATCAGGATCGCCGTGCCGGCGAGCACCACCTTGCTATGCAACGTGAGCGGAACGCGGCGCCCCTCTTGGAAGTGCGTGGCCACGTTGATGATCACCATGAATCCGAGCCCGCCCAGGATGATCAGCAGCATCACGGTCACGTTGACCATCGGGTCGCGCACGAACCGCACGAGGCTGTCGTTGTAGAAGCCGAAGCCGGCGTTGTTGAAGGCGCTGATGCTGTGGAAGACGGCGAAGAAGGCGCCCCGTCCCAGACCCTCGATGCGCGCGAAGGGGAGGTACAGCAGCAGGGCGCCGACGAACTCGACGCCGAACACCACCACGAAGATCCGGCGCACCAGCTTGACGATGCCGCCTACCTGGCCTATGTTCACCTGGGCCTGCAACCCGAGCCGCTCGCGGAAGCCGATGCGCCGCCCGCTCGCCAGCGCGACCAGCGTGCCCAGCGTGAGGATGCCGAGGCCGCCCGCCTGGATCAGGAGCATGATCACGAGCTTCCCGAAGAGGCTGAAGGCGCTGCCGGTCTGCACCACGACGAGGCCGGTGACGCACACCGCGCTCGTCGCCGTGAACAGGGCGTCGAGCACGCCGAGGGGGTGTCCGGGCGCATGGGCCGCCGGCAGCGCCAGCAGCACCGTGCCCAGCGCGATGGTCACGGCGAACGACAGGGCGATCAGCTGTGCTGGGGTGGAGCGCCGCCTGCGGAAGCGGGAGAGGAGCCGTTGCGTCTCGTCCGGATCGTCCATCAACAGCTCCCATCGGCGGAGCAAGCGCATTCTACGATGCCCGCAGGCGCTGTCAACGGCTGGGTCGGGCGGGTCCCGGCAGCGTGCGCGCACGAGCGATCCGAACGTGACACGACGCACGAGCTGGGCGTTGGGGAAGGTCGCAAGGGGATCGCTCCTAGCCGCGGCGGCCCGCCGTGAAGGTGTCCACGTGCGGCATCCCGGAGCGACGATAATCTGCGATGACCGCGTCGTTGTCCACGGGCACCCGCCGCCAGGTGACGTCGAGCGCGGCCCCGTCCCACCGCAGGAGAAGGTACTCGGCCCAGGGGGGCGTCCGCGTGATGCGGTCGCCGCCGACGCGTTCATATGGGACGCCGACACTGCCGGGGTTCAGCAGCAGCCGGTCGCGGTGGCGCCTCAGCAGCGGCTGGTGGGAGTGGCCCCCGGCCAGAACCGGAGCGCTCGTGCCGTGCAGCGCCACGTCGAGCTCCTCCGGCGGCGTGGTGGCGACCAGCAGCTCGTTGAACGAGCGCGGCGAGCCGTGGAAGCACAGCAGCGGCCCCGACTCGCCCAGGTCGACCTCCAGCGTCTTGGGGAGGCTGCGCAGGTAAGCGCGGTCATCCTTGTCGAGCCTTCCGGCGCACCAGCGGTCGAGGTCGCGCACCTCCTGCAGGAAGCGGTCGGCGGCCTCCTCGGGCGGCGGCTCGCGGGGGTCCAAGAGCCAGGCGTCGGCGTTGCCGAGCAAGACCGGCCAGCGCAGGCCGCGCAAGCGGAGCAGGACTTCATGCGGTCTGGGCCCAGTCGCTGCGACATCGCCGAGGCAGACGACGCCGTCTGGACGGACGGCGTCGAGGTCCGCAAGGACCGCGTCGAAGGCGACGAGGTTGCCATGGATGTCGGAGATGAGCGCCACAGAGCCCGCCGGGCCGAGGTCCATGCCGCCATCATCGCACGTGCCCAGTGCGGTCCTGGAAGGCCGCGGGCCGTGGCGGGGGAGGGCGAAGCGGACGCCGGGTCCGCGCAGGGCGTGAGCGCCGCCTGCGCCGCCGTCCCGGCCCGGTGGCGGCGGCCGCCAGCGCGGGCCGCGGCCATGACGAACGGCCCTCGCGCGTGCACAAGGGCCGTTGCATCATCCGATGCCGGGCTTCGAGGTCCCCTCTCGATGACCGCCGGAACGATGGGCGTCTCCGGCCGTTCCCCATGAGGCGCGGGCGGGCCCGGCCTGCCGCTCAATGGCGCCTCATCTTCACCTTAGAGTGCGAGGGGTTTCATTAGGGTTGCATGGCGCGGATACCGTGTCACACGGGCGTCTCAGGGCGCGGTCGTCTTGGCTGTCGCGGAGGCGCCCACGGCCGGGGTGTTCGCCGAGAACTCGCCGCGTCCACCCACCCCGGCCGGGCTGGCCGCCTGAGCCGCGGGCTCGAACGTGAAGACCGCGTAGATGACGCCGTTGGCCCGTTCCCGCTCCACCGTGAGCGTGCCGCCGTCCACCGCGTAGGCGACGCTCAGGTTGCCCCCGACGCCGGACCAGTCGCGCACGACGCGCAGCGTCTTGCGGTCGAGGTACTCGTAGAGGCGGCCGTGAACGGCCTCGCGGAAGAAGCCGTACATCGACCCGGGGACCTGCGCGCACAACACCTCGCCCGGCGCGGCACCGAGATGGCCGGGGAGCTTGGAGCACGCGACCACCCAGGCGCCGAGCGTGTGGAGGGCCTGCACCACCATCACCCCGCGCGGCGTGCTGTAAGGGATCGGGGTGGCGGCGCGCGCCGGTCCTCCCAGAGCAGCGAGTGCCAGGATGACGGGGATGCCGAAGCGCTTCATGACGGGCCAATGTATCGCGCACCGGCGTGAGGAATTGAGAAGAATGCGGCACCGCCACGTGGCGGCGGCGCTTTCCGCGGGGCGCGTCACGCCCTGCGGTCAGTCGCTCGCCGAGGAGGGCGTGGACGCGGATGGCGCGCTCGCCGAGGCTTCGGCGGGGGCGCGTCCGCGCATCCGGAAGGACAGAACGGCCAGTACCGCCGTGACCAGCCCGATGACGAGGAGCGCGCTGCGGTACCCCTGCGCCCCGCCACCATGCGACGCGGCGACCGCCCCGACCAGGGCCCCGCCGAGGAGCTGGCCGCTGCCGCTGAAGACCTTGAGGACGCCCTGGGCGGCCCCACGCTCGCCGGCGCCGGCCTCCTCGAGCATGACGTATCGGAGCGGGGCACCGAGCAGCGAGGAAAGGCCGAGACCCACCAGCGCGCCGGCGAGGATGAAGAACGCCAGGCTCGAGCCGGTGAGATCGAACAGCACCAGGCCAAGCGCGGTCAGCGCCAGCCCCGACTGGATGACGGGCTTGGCGCCGAGGGCGTCGAGCATGCGCCCGGCGATGGGCGCGCCCACGCCGGAGAGCACCACCACCGGCAGCAGCAGGAAGCTGGCGGTCGCTGCCCGGACGTGGAGCGCCGAGACGGCGAGGGAGGGCAAGAACACCAGCGACGTCTCGGCCAGGCCCGTTCCCAGCGCGAACGCTCCGACCAGCGCGACCTGGCGTCGCCGCAGCAGGCCGGGCCGCACCAAAGGATCCCTGGCGTGCCGCTCCAGGTTCCAGAACACCGGCACCAGGACGAGAGCGGCGAGCAGGTAAGGGAGGACGCCGCCACTGAGCAGGCTGGCGCCGAGGCGGGCGCTGTCGATGTGGTTGACGCCGAGGGCGAGGGCGGCGAGCAGGACCGAGAGCGTTGCGGTCCCACGCCAGTCGAAGGGCGCGCTCTGTTCGGGCCGCCGGGCCGGCAACAGCCGTGAAGCGGCCACGATGAGCCAAGCGGCGACGGGGATGTTGATCAGGAACAGCCAGTGCCAGCTGAGCTGCAGGAGCAGCCCGCCCAGCAGCGGGCCGAGCAGGAAGGCCACGCCGAAGACGGCGCCGATGAGGCCGAGCGCGCGCCCTCGGCGATCGGCCGGGAAGGTGTCGCCGATGACGGCGGAGGCGACGGGGAAGATGCCGCCCGAGCCGATGGCCTGCACCGCCCGACCCACCAGCAGGATCGGGAAGCTCGGTGAAGCCGCCACGATCAGTGACCCCAGGCCGAACAGCGCCACGTCGAGCACGTAGATGCCGCGACGCCCGAAGCGGTCGGAGAGCTTCGCCATCAGCGGCGTTCCGATGAGGTTGAACAGCACGTAGACGTTGAAGATCCACGCGATAGCGCGGCTTCCCACGCCCAGCCCCGCCTGGATGGCAGGGAGGGCGGGGCCGACGATCGCGATGTCGAGCGCGCCCATCAGCACGCCCACGAACAGCACCGCCAGCATGCGGTTGCGAGATTTCTCGTCCAAGACGTTCACCACCCCGGGGGCCGGAGCCCTCCCTCCGCGTTGCGGATACCGACCGACCGGTCGGTCACTGGGCGCCATTCTCGGCCGCGGTTGCCGGGCCCGTCAAGCGGCCGCGCGACAGGGCATCCGCCCGGCGGCGAGAAAGCCGGTGGGAGCGGTGCATCTGGACACCCCCCGGGCCGAAACATGACAGAGTAGAGGCATGGGTCGCGAAGGTCGAGTGGATGGTCGCACGAACGCCGTGCCGCCGGAGCGCTTCGAGGTCGACCTGACGAGCGTGTGCGTACGCCGCGGCGCCGTACAGCTCCCGTTCCGCCTCAAGGATGCCTTCTCCGAAGGGCCAGTGGCCGCCGTCGATGCCGACGGCGGTGCCGCTTTGGCGCTCGTGTTCCACACGCCACGGGAGCTCGCCGGCCTGCGTGCGTTCTTCGAAGCCCATGCGCTCAGGGCGAACGACTCCGTCGGCCTGGTGTTCACCGTGGACGGGCTCGAGGTCCAGGCCATCAGGCGCGAGAGGAGCGCCCGCTCCAGGTCCGGGCCCTCGGCGGACCGCGCACGGCCGGCGCCGCCGGCGAAAGGATCGCCCGGCGGGACGCCCGAGGCGTCCGCGGCGGTGCCGTCGCCCACGGCAGGCGACGACTCCGCGGCTCGCTCGGCGGCGTCTCAGACGCCGCCGAGTCTTCGTTTGGAGGTCCCCAGGGCGTCCGTTCCATCGGTTGAGGACGGCCCGGGGAGCGGCTCGAAGCGGCCCGTGGCACCGCGTTGGCAGCCGCTCGACGTCACGCTGGCCACATCCGGGGAGTACAGCGCGGACGATGCCGGCAGGGAACGCTCGCCCGGTGAGCAGGCCTCGGTCGTGGTGCGTGAGGTCCGCCGCACCCGAACTGAAGGAGCCGCGGCCGGCGCGGACGAGACGGCGCTCGACAGCGACACGCGGGCGGTCCGCCGGACGAGCGCGGCGCCGGCGGCATCGCCGGAGCGCTCGCAGGCGGCGCGGCCGTCCGCGCCGGACGCACGGGGGGGCGGCTCGGGGCTCTTCGGCCTCGGGCGTCGTCTGGGGCTGGGGCGCGCGAGCGGCAGCGGCGCGAGCAGGGATGCTGCGCGTGGCGGCGCCGACGAGCCGACGCGCGGGGCGGCTGCAGGCGGCCCGTCCGGCGATGGACCGGGCGCCGCCCCGGGCTCGCGAGGCAGCGGAGTGGGGGACACGGCCCCTCGGCGGCCGGCGGGGGACAGCCGGCAGGCGGCTGCGGCGGGGCGAGCCGAGGCACGCGACACACGACCTGCGCAGGCGGATCGCGAAGGCGAAGCTGGCTTGCCGCCGGCCGTGGGCGCCCCGCAGGCGGAGACGGTCACGGCGGTGGAGGAGCCGGCGTGGGAGCCTGAAGCGGCGAGCCGGGACATCGCCGCTGTGCGCACGTACCTGACCGGCCCCGATGTGCCGGCCATCGTTCGTACCGAGCGGGTGGCCGAGACGCTGGGGATGAGCGTAGCCCGCGCCGAGCGCGCCCTCGACCGCGTGTCCGAGGGGTCCGAGCAGCTGAACCGGATTCGCAGCGGCGCCTACATGCTGAGACGGCCGAGCAAGGCTTGACGCCAACGCCCGGCCGCAGAAGGACCACCATGCACAAGACCGCGCAACGGCGCATCGGATGGCTGGGCTTGGGGGCGATGGGCGATCCCATGGCGCGGCGGTTGCTCGAGCGGGGCGCGCTCGACGCGGCGTTCAACCGCACGCCGGAGCGCTCCCGACCGTTCGCCGAGCTGGGAGTCGCCATCGCGGACACGCCGCGCCGGCTGGCGACAGAGGTTGACACGCTGTTCCTCATGGTCAGCGACGACGCCGCGCTGGAGGCGGTCCTCTTCGATGGGGAGGGCGTCCTCTCGGGCCTGCGTGCGCAGGCCACCGTCGTCAACATGAGCACGGTCTCCGTGGCGGCTACCGGCGCGTCACAGGCTGCGGTCGAGGCGGCCGGGGGGCGGTTCGTCGACGCGCCCGTGTCGGGCACGGTGGGACCCGCACGGGAGGGCAAGCTGCTGGTCCTCGCCTCCGGAACCGATGCCGTGCTTGACGAGGTCGGAGGGTTGCTGGCCGCCTTCGGCGAGGTGCTGCGGCTGGGTGAGGTGGGCTCGGGGACCCGCGCCAAGCTGTTCATCAACCTCTTGCTGGGCAGGATGATGCAGGCGTTCGCCGAGGCCGCGGTGTTCGGCCGGGCGCTCGGCCTCTCGCTCGATACCATGCTCGAGATCATCGGCGGCGGCGCCATGGCCGCGCCGCTGTTCCGTGTCAAGGGCGAGATGATCGGCCGGCGGCAGTTCGACAAGCAGTTCCCGGTCGACCTGCTGCTGAAGGATCTGGGGCTGGCCCAGACCGAGGCGGCCAACGTCGGCGTCTACCTGCCTGCGTTGGCCGCCGTTCGCGAGGCGGCGAGCGGTGCCAAGGCGCGGGGCTACGGCGGCCAGGACATGGCGGCGCTGATCCGCTTCCTGGAGGACGTGAGCGGCGTGACGGTGAGCGCGGGCGGCTGAGCCGGGGCTTCCGGCTCAGCCGCCCGCTTGCGGGTCGGCGCCGTTGGGACCGGTGAGCAGGTCCTGTTTCAACCGCCACAGCGTGTCGCTCAGGGACACGTGGTAGATGTGCGGGTTGATGAGGCGGCGCACGCCCGGATCGAGACGCTCCTCGTCGCGCCGGCGGCGCTCGCGAAGCGCGGTCAGATCGACGGCCGGCCCGGTGCGCGCGCCGTCGGCCCACGCCAGCTGCATGAGCGGTTCGATGCCGCCGATCTCGTCGGGTTGGAGGGTGCGGCTGGTGCGTTCCACCGGGTGCCGGAGCCGCAAGGGGGCGTCCCGGCGCGGCTCCTCGTGCGCGAGGGTCACCAGGTCCGCCGTGGCCATGCCGCGGCTGTCGTAGACACGGAAGACGCGCTTGGGGCCGGGCGTGGTGGCCTTGCCGAGGGTGTCGGAGCGCTTGATGGTCGGTGCCCAGGCGCCGTCGTGCTCGAGCGCCACGAGCTTGTAGACGCCGTCGAGGGCCGGCGCTCCGTGGCTCGTCAGGAGACGGGTCCCCACGCCGTAGCCGAGGCGGGCGATCAGCGGTTGCGGTGCGACGTCGTAGCGCGGTGCCTCGCCCTCGATCTGCTCCAGGATCTGCCAGATGGTGAGCTCGTCGAGCTGGTTGGAGAGCGTGATCGGCACGTCCTGGAAGCCGGCGCGGTCGAGCTCCTTCGCCACCTGGATGGCGAGGTGTGCCAGGTCGCCCGAGTCGAGCCGCACGCCGCGGGGCTCATGCCCGCCCTTGCGCAGCTCCTCGAACACCGTGATGGCGTTGGGGAGCCCGCTATGCAGGGTATCCACCGTGTCCAGGAGCAGCAGGCAGTCGTCCGGATAGGTCTCGGCATAAGCGCGGAAGGCATCGAGCTCATCCATCCCTGCCGCCATGAAGGCCTGCACCAGACTGTGGGCGTGGGTGCCTTTCGGCTGCGCCCCCAGGACGAGCGCCTCGCCGGTGTTGGAGGTCCCGTCGAGCCCTCCGATGAGCGCCGCCCGGGAGCCGGCGTTCACGCCCCGGGCGTGGCCGCGCCGCATGCCGAAGTCGACCACGGGCGCGCCTCGGGCCGCCTGCTTGATGCGGGTGGCACGGGTGGCGATGAGCGTGGGGTAGTTGAGGTGGTTGAGCAGCGCCGTCTCCAGCAACTGTGCCGAAGCCAGCGGCCCCTCGACGATCGCGAAGGGGGCGTTGGGGTGCACCACACGACCCTCGTCGGGCGCGAGCACGCGCACGCCGGGGAAGCCTCCCTGGGCACGGAGCCATTCGAGGAAGGCGTCATCGAACAGACGGCCGCCCCTGGCGTTCCTCAGCGTGGCCAGCGCGTCCAGGTCGGCCTGCGTGGGGCGGGCGCGCTCCATCCACGCCAGCAGATCCTCGAGGCCGGCGGTCACGCAGTAGCCGGCCTGGTGCCCCCCGAAGTCGGGGTTGTGCCGGTAGAAGGCGTTGAACTGCGAGGGCGTGTCGTGCATCCCGGTGCGAAGGTAGAGCTGCGCCATGGTGAGTTCGTACAGGTCGGCGAAGAGGATGCCTTCGTTGACGGGAGGATGATGCTGGCTGGACATGACCGTCCTTTCTCCTGGGGGCGGCAGCGCGGTCCGCTGCCGCTTTCCGGCCGTCACGATGATACCGGGGGGCAATGGCCGGACAGGTAGAGTGGGTCGCGCCGACGCTGCTGGCGCGCGTCGCATCGCGCCGCTGCAGGAGGGTCCCCCATGAGCGTCCGTACCGTCCCGCACGATCGCCTCCGCATCGATGCCGAGCCCCTGACGCGCCACCTGGTCGCGTTCCTGGCCGACACGGCGCGCCGGCTCGCCACGGAGACGCTGATCCTTCCGGTGTCAGGTGGCGTGGACAGCGCCACGGTGGCGCAGCTGGCGACACGCGCGATGGGGCCGGAGCGCGTGGTGGCGCTGCAGCTGCCCTACCGCGACCTGGGGATCCGGTCTCTGGAGCACGGTCGGCTCGTGATCGACCGGCTCGGCCTGCGCAGCGAGACCGTCGACATCGGCACCCTGGTCGACGGGTATGCCGACGCCCAGGAGGGCATGGACTGGCGGCGGCGCGGGAACGTCCAGGCACGTGCCCGCATGATGGTGCTCTTCGACAAGATGAAGGCCTACGACGCGCTTCCCCTGGGCACGGGCAACCGCACCGAGCTGCTCTTCGGATACTTCACCGAGCACGGCGACGATGCCGCCCAGATCCAGCCCCTGCTCGACCTCTACAAGACACAGGTGTGGCAGCTCGCCGAGCACCTGGGCGTGCCCGACGAGATCATCGCCAAGGCCCCGAGCGCGGGCCTGGAGCCCGACCAGACCGACGAGGGCGACTTCGGCCTCAGCTACGCCACCGCCGACCTGGTGCTCTGCCATCTGGAGGCGGGCTTCCCCGATGACGCCATCCTCGCCCTGGGCGTCTCGCAGCGGGATCTGGATGCCGTGCGCGCGCGGGTACGCTCCAGCTACCGCAAGCGGCTGGGCACGCTGGTCCCCCCGGTGCAGCCCGGCCACGCCGACCCGGGGCTGTTCTTCCGGCCTCATGGCGGCACCAGCGGCTGACCGTGGGTCCCGGGCTCAGGCGAAGCGCACGCCTGCGCCGCTCGTGACGCGGCCCTGGTAGAGGAAGGTCACCTGTCGCAGGGCGCAGGCCTTGTCGAACGGCGTCAGGGCGGCGACGCCGTCCTCGGCCACGACCACGTGGTAGTAACGCAGGGCCGCCGAGCCGGCGGTGTGGAGCACGCAGATGTTGGCCACGGTGCCGACGATGAGGACGTGCCGCACGCCCCGCAGCCGCAGCAGGTGATCCAGAGGCGTGCCGTAGAAGGCGTCGTAGCGCAGTTTGCGGATGCACGTGTCGTCGTCGGCGGGCGTGAGCTGATCGACGATGGTGGCGCCCCAGGTGTCGGCGCGGGCGTGCTCCCCCCAGATCGCGAACTCCGGGTCGTCCGGTCGATGCCAGTCCTGCGTGTAGAACACCGGCACGCTCGCGGCGCGCGCCCGCTCGAGCACGTCGGCGATCACCGGGACGGCGCGCTGAGCGCCCTCGCCGAACAGCGCGCCGTCCGGATGGGCGAAGTCGTTCTGCATGTCCACGACGATCACCGCGCTGTCCGCGGCCGCGAGCGTCACGGACTCCGCTCGGGGGATGTCGGGTACCTCCAGGCTGGCCATCGTGCCTCCGTCGTGCGTGCGGCTTGGATCGGCTTCCCACCGGGGCCGTGCGTGGCGTGACGCCGGCGCCCTGGCTCAGCCTAGCAGTCGTGACCGCGCAGCCCTCAGCGGCCCACCGCCTGCCCTTCGCGGCGCGGGTCGCTGGCGCCGAGGTACGCGCCGCCGGCAAGGCGCCATGCCGCCTGGCCGCCGCCGAAGAAGCGGTCTCCGGTGGCCAGGCGGGGGTCGCGCAGGACCACATGGCCGCGCTCCTCGAGGTCGTGATAGACCGACGCCTCGTAACCGCGCTCGATGGCGATGGTGGCGCCGTCGGGCAGCACCTGCCAGCGGGGCGCGTCGATGGCGGCCTGTGGGTTCTGGCCGTGAAGCAGCGTCCGCAGCATCACCTGCAGGTGGCCCTGTGCCTGCATGGCACCGCCCATCACGCCGAAGGCCGCCAGCGCTTGCCCATCACGCGTGACGAAGCCGGGGATGATGGTGTGGAAGGGGCGCTTGCCGCCCGCGACGCGGTTGGGATGGCCGGGCTCGAGCACGAAGCCGGCACCCCGGTTCTGCAAGCTGATGCCGGTGCCGGGCACCACCACCCCGGAGCCGAAGCCCTGGAAGTTCGATTGGATGTAGGAGACCATGCGCCCATCGGCGTCGGCGGCACACAGGTAGACGGTCCCCCCGCGCGCCGGCACGCCCGGCGCGGCGGTGGCGGCGGCGCGCGGATCGATGAGCTTCGCGCGCTCCGCCAGGTAGCCGTCGTCGAGGAGGTCCGCCGGGCTCAGCTGCATGCTGTCCGGGTCGGCCACGTGGCGGTAGAGGTCGGCGAAGGCGAGCTTCATCGCCTCGATCTCCAGGTGGAGGGCGTCGGCGGAGTCCGGGTCGACGTCGGCGAGGTGGGTGTGATCGAGCAGGCCCAGCGCCATCAGGGCCGCGATGCCCTGCCCGTTCGGCGGGATCTCGTGGACCTCGGCGCCGGCGAAGGCGCGTTGGATGGAGGACGTCCAGGTGGGCTCATGGCTCGCCAGATCCGCTTCGGTCAGCAGCCCGCCGGTCTCGCGCGCGAACCCGGCGATGCGCTCGGCCAGGTCGCCGCGGTAGAAGGCCTCGCCCTCGGTCTCCGCGATGCGCCGCAGGCTGGCGCCGGCGGCGGGCAGGCGGAAACGCTCGCCCGCCTGGGGGGCCCGCCCCTCCGGCAGGAACGCCTCGGCGAAGCCGGGCTGCTCGCCCAAGACGTCGACGGCACGCGCCCAGCCGCGCGCCGTCATGGGCCCCACGCGGAAGCCCTCCTCGGCGTAGCGCACGGCGGGCCCGGCGAGGGTCTCCAGCGTCAGCGAGCCGAAGCGCTTCCACAGCGCGATCCACGCCGACACCGCGCCGGGCACGGTGACCGCGTCCCAACCGCGCTCGGGCATGCGCTCCAGGCCGGCGAAGCGCTCGGCGGCAAGCGCCGCCGGGGAGCGTCCGGAGGCGTTGAGCCCCTGCAGCTCGGAGCCGTCCCACACCAGCGCGAAGGCGTCGGAGCCGAGTCCGTTCGAGGTTGGCTCGACGATGGTGAGCGCCATGGCCGTGGCGATGGTGGCGTCGACGGCGTTGCCGCCGAGCTCGAGCATGCGGAGTCCTGCCGCCGCCGCGAGCGGCTGCGAGGTCGCCACCACGGCGTCGGCGAGGACGGGCTGGCGCAGCGACGGGTAGGGGAGGCGGGGGTCGAAGAGTGGCTCCATGCTGTCTACCTTCCTACTCCCTAGCGGCTCCGGGGGTCCAGGGCGTCACGGAGGCTGTCACCGAGAAGGTTGAACGCCAGCACCGTGATGAAGATGGCGACGCCCGGCTCGACGGACAGATAGGGCGCCGAGTACAGGTACGTCCGCGCCTGGTTGATCATCGCACCCCACTCGGGGCTCGGCGGTTGTGCACCGAGGCCCAGGAAGCTCAGGGTCGCCGCGGTGAGGATGCTGGTCGCCAGCCGCAGCGAGGCGTAGACGATGACAGGAGAGAGGATGTTGGGCAAGATGGTCCGCAACAAGATGCGCGGGTCGGCCGATCCCAAGGCGTGGGCGGATGCCACGAAGTCGGCCTCCCGCACGCCAAGCACGGCACCCCGCGTGATGCGTGCGAACGTCGGGATGGAGAAGATGGCGACGGCGACGATGACGTTGAGCAGGCTGGTGCCGAGCGCGGCCACGATGGAGATGGCGAGCAGGATGCCGGGGAAGGCGATGAGGATGTCGTTGATCATCATGATCGGGCGGTCGAGGCGCCGGTAGTAGCCGGCCAGCATGCCGAACACCACGCCGACGAGCAGGCCCAGGGCGACCGAGCTGATGCCGACCGCGAGCGAGATCCTGGCGCCGTAGAGCATGCGGCTGAGCTGATCGCGGCCGAACGCGTCGGTCCCGAGCAGGTGGCCGGGCGTGCCGGGAGGTTGGAGCACGGCGGCGTAGTCCTGGTAGTAGGGGTCGGCGGGCGACAGCAGGGGCGCCGCCAGGGCGGCGACCACCACGATCAGGGCGAGCACCGCCCCGACCAGGAAGTGGGGGCTGCGCTTGAGCCGCGCGACGACCTTGGAGCCCGAACGCGGCCGCGCTTCTACGGTGGTCGCCGCGGTGCTCATGCGTAGCGGATGGTGGGGTTGAGGAGGGCGTAGGAGAGGTCGACCAGCAGGTTGACGAGCACGAAGGTCGTGGCGATGAGGACCACGCTGCCCTGCACGACCGCGTAGTCGCGGGCGAGGATGCTGTCCACGGCCAGCCGGCCGACGCCGTTGATGGCGAACACCGACTCGGTCACGACCGCCCCGCCCAGGAGGGCGCCGAAGTTGAGCCCCAACACGGTGACCACCGGAATCATGGTGTTGCGCAGGGCGTGCCGGAAGAGGACGGCGCGCTCAGGCAATCCCTTCGCCCGGGCCGTCCGGACGTAGTCCTGTCCCAGCACGTCGAGCATCCCGCTGCGCGTCAAGCGCGCGACCAGCGCCATCCCGCCGGTGCCCAGCGTGATCGCCGGCAACACCATCGACTCGAGCCCCGCGAGCGTCAACAGCGGGTGGTGGTAGCCGGCCACCGGGAACCAGCCGAGATCGACCGAGAACCAGATGATGAGCAGGATGCCGAGCCAGAAGTTGGGGATCGACACGCCCAGCAGGGACACGTTCATGAGCAGCAGGTCGCTGACGGAGTTGGGCCTGGTGGCGGCCATCACGCCCAGCGGGATGCCCAGCAGGGTGACGAGCATGCTCGTCACCGCGAGGACCGCGGTGTTGGGGAGGCGCACCTCCAACATGCTCAGGACGGTCTCGCGGCGCTGGATCGACTCGCCCAGGTTGGCATGCAGCAAGCGCCACAGGAAGGTGCCGTACTGGACGTAGAGCGGGCGGTCGAGCTGCAGCCGCTGGCGGATGTTGGCGATCTCCTGTGCGGTGGCGGTGGGCCCCCCGATGAGCTGGGCCGGATCGCCGGGCGCGAGATGCAGGATGAGGAAGGTGAGGACGGTGACGCCGAGAAGCACCGGGATGGCTTCCAGCAGGCGCCGGAGGGAGTAGATCAGCACGTCTCGACGTCACCCGTCTCTCTTGTGCGGTCAGCAGGAACGGCGCAGGGCCATCACGTCCGTCACTGCATCGTGGCGTTGGCGATCGACCAGTCGCCGGTGGGCAACAGGGTGATGCCGGAGACGTTGGTGCGGTGCGCGATCAACGCGACCCCGTCGTAGAGCGTTACCCAGGCCACGTCCTTGAGCAGCATGGCGTTGGCCTGGTTGAGCAGCTCGAGGCGCTTCTGCTGATCGGTGGTGGCACGGCTCGCCTCGATGAGCTTGTCGGCCGCAGGGTTGTCGTAGGCGGAGCGGTTGGACGAGCCGATGTTGGCCGCATCGAGGTTCGGGTAGAGCAGCTCGGAGCCGTCCGCGGTCTGGTTGGTCCAGCCCAGCAGGTACAGGTCCTGCTGGTACTTCTGGGTGGCGGACAGGTAGGCGCCCCACTCGACGGTCTTGATGCTCGTGGGGATGCCGGCCTGGCTGAGCTGCCCCTGGATGATCTGCCCCACGCGCGGGTAGTCGCCGATCTGCGGGACCCACAGCGTCACGGGCCGCGCGCCCGACACCTGGCTCCACAGCTGCTTGGCCCCGGCGGGGTCGTAGGGGGTGCAGTTCTGTTCGACGCCCTCCACGTAACCGAAGACCTGGGGCCCGATGATGCTGCAGTCCTTGTTGGCCACGGGCTGGAGCAGCCGCGAGATGACGTCGATGTTGATGGCGGACGCCACCGCCTCGCGGGCCGTCTTGTTCTGCCACAGCGGCTCCTTGTAGTTGAAGCCGAGGTAGAACACCGGCGTTCCCGGCTTGATGACGACCTTGATGTCCTTGTTCTGTTGCAGGCGCTTGACGAGCTCGGGCGGCACGGTGTCGATGAGCTGCACGTCGCCACGCTCGAGGAGGGCGACCTGGGTGTTGGCGTCGGGCACCACGCGGATCACGAAGGTGTCGATGGCGGGCGCCTTGCCCCAGTAGTTCGGGTTGCGAACGAGGGTGATGTGGTCGCCGGAGACCCAGTCCTTGAGCATGTAGGGGCCGGTGCCGACGGGGTGCTTCATGAGGTCGCCGTACTTCTTGACGGCGGTGGGGCTGACGATCGCGGCGTTGGGATGCGCGAGCGCCGCCAGGAAGGCGCCGTAGGGCGCGGTGGTGGTGATCTTGACGGTGTAGTCGTCGACCACGTCGATGCTCTTGATCGGCTTGAGGAGGCTGGCGCGCGGCGCGCCCACCTTGGGATCCAGGATCCGTTCGAACGTGAACTTGACGGCCTCGGCGTTGAAGGGGGTGCCGTCTTGGAAGGTCACGCCGTGCCGGAGATGGAAGATCCAGGTGGTGGCGTTCGGGCTCTCCCAGGAGGTCGCTAGGTCCGGCACCAGCTTGTTGGTGGCCGGATCGCGCGCGACCAGGTTGTCGTAGATGTGCCGCTCGGCCACCGACGACACGCTGTCGTTCGTCAGGATCGGCGAGAGGCCCACCGCGTCCGCCTGAGCGGCGTAGGTGAAGGTGGCTGCGCCCGCGGACGCGCCGGCCAACGCGAGGAGCAGTACTGCGACGAGTCGTGCCAAGCGGGTCATGGCTCGGTTACCTCCCTTGGGCTTGCGCCCGGGCCGCGAACGATGCTGCGTTCGACGGCCTCCAGATGCTCGAGGACGGCGCGACGCGCTGTGGTGGCGTCGCCGTCGATGATGGCGTTGGCGATGGCGGTGTGCTGGCGGAGGGCGAGGGCCGGCTGATCGCCGGTCAGCATGTGCGAGCGCAGCTCGCGGAGCATGGCTTGAAGGGTGTTGAGCACGTGCAGAACGGTGGTGTTGCCGGCTACGCGGGCGATGAGCCGATGGAAGGCGACGTCCTCCTCCAGCAGGCGGCGTCCGGCCCGCACGAGCCGGTCCTGCCGGCTCAGGGCCTCGTGCAGGGCGGCGGCATCCTTGGTCGTCACGCGGGCCGCCGCCAGCGCGGCGACTTCGGGCTCGAGCATCCGGCGGAACTGCAGGAGGTCCTCCGCGAGCTGCGGTCGACCGTGCAGGATGCGGCGGAAGGGCATCGCGAGGGTCTCGCCGCCGGGGCTGCGGACCACCGTGCCGTCGCCCTGGCGGACGTCGAGGTAACCGAGCAGCTCGAGCTCGCGGATGGCGTCCCGGAGAGTGGTGCGGGACACGCCGAAGCGGCTCGCCAGGTCGCGCTCGGGCGGCAGGCGGTCGCCCTCGTTCAGGTCGCCCTCGCGGATCATGGCGAGCAGCGCGTCCCGGACCTCGTCGGAGATCTTGCGGCGCTTGATGCTGTCCCGAGGGTCGATGGTGGCCTCCGTCCCCGCACGCGACGCGGGTCGCTCGAGCACGCCAGCATGCCTGCCGGCACGCCGACTGGTTGTATGGTCGGACCTCTTAGGCGAGTCTAGGGGGCGCCCTGGCAGGTGTCAAGACGCCGCCGCTCGCTCGCCGCGGCCCCGCTGCGCGCTAGCATGGCCGTGAGAAGCGAGCGAGAGAGAGGCGGCCGGCGTGAAACGGACGACGGTGACTTCAGGGTCGCGCTACGAAGCGACCATCGGGTTCTCCCGCGCGGTGCGTGTGGGCGAGCGGATCGTGGTGTCGGGGACCGCCCCGATCGCCGAGGACGGCACGGTGGCCTCGCCCGGAGACGGGTACGCCCAGGCGAAGCGCTGCCTCCAGATCATCGGGCAGGCGCTGGCGGACGCCGGCGGCACGCTCGGCGACGTGGTGCGCACGCGTATCTACCTGAGCGACCGGCGGGCCTGGGAGGGCGTGGCCCGGGCCCATGCGGAGGTCTTCGAGACGGTGCGGCCCGCGAGCACCTTCGTCGTGGTCGCCGAGCTGCTCGACGCAGGGTGGCTCGTGGAGATCGAGGCCGAGGCGGTGGCGGGAGGGCCGCCGTGAGGCGGGCGCGCTGGCACGTACCGGTGGGCGAGATCCTGGAGGCCTTGCCGGGCCCGGACGGCGCCCGCACCGCTCGCGTGTTCGACCGCGGGGACCTGCGCGTGGAGCTGTACGCGCCACGCGGCACGGACGAGCAGGCGCCGCACGAGCGCGACGAACTGTACATCGTGGTCGCGGGTGACGGGGCTTTCGAGTGCGCGGGCGCAACCGTGTCCTTCGCTCCCGGCGACCTGCTGTTCGTGCCGGCAGGCGTGGATCACCGCTTCCGGGGCTTCAGCGACGATTTCGCGGCGTGGGTGGTGTTCTTCGGGCCGCAGGGGGGTTACGGCGTGGGCTGAGCCCGCGGCTCCGGGACGCGTCCGCGAGGCGGAGCGTCCGCGGCTGTGGGCTCGTGGCATGGTTGGTCGCGCCGCGCAGGCCGCGGTGATGGGATCGCTCACGACCGGCCGCGGCGGTTTGCCGGTGGCGGGTCGCCGAAGGCCGCCAGCGGACCGCGGAGCTGGAGATCGCGGGGGCTAAGGGTCCGGACGCACCGTTGCAGGGCCCGGCAGGGGGCCTGTGGCGGGCCGCGTTATCAAATCATCGAGGCCGTCCTCCCTGCCCGCCTCCGCACGCACCCGCGCAGCGCTGGGCGAGCAACGGCGGACCGGGGAGGCTGGGGTGGGGTGGACTCGCGCACAATGTTTGATAAGTGGTCTTATCAAACACGCTCGGTGAAGCGCAACGCCCGGCCACGTGCCCCTCGAGCGGCCGGCCGCCTCCGGCGCGACGAGCACCCCCGCCATCGGCTGAGGGTGCCGGACGCTGCCCGGCCCCCGCCCGATCCGCGGCCTCCACGCGTCACCGGGGCAGCCCTGGCGCGCCGGGGCAGCGGAGGCGACGAGGGCGAGGACGCGCAGACGTACCGCGCGGTTGACAAGGCCCCCGCGCGCCGGTAGGCTAGCGACAACAGACAGTGTAAAATCGACGTGTCTGCAACACTTGGTGAGACAGGCAACGACCGTCTCGCGACCCTACAGGAGGTAGTGCATGCGTCCGTGGAAGTGGCTCGTGATACTCGTGTTGGCGCTTCTGGTGGGGGTCGCGAGCGCCAAGAAGCTGTCGTTCGTGCTCGACACGACCGACAACCGCGCCGACGAAGCGCAGGCCATCGCCTCGCAACTGCAGCAGATCGGCGTCGACGTCCAGGTCCGGGTATGGAAGAGCGGAGTGCTGCTGGACGCCATCAAGGCGGGCAGCCGCCAGGCCTACACCACCGACTGGGGGAGCGCCTACTTCGACCCCTTCGACCTCGGGATCCCCAAGCTGACGACGGGTGGACGCGGCAACTACTCCTTCTACAGCAACCCCCAGGTCGACGAGGACTTCCAGGTCGCCTCCACCACCACCTCGGACGCCCCACGGGCGGCCGCCTACAAGGACGCCCAGAAGCGGATCTCCAGTGACGCCCCGTGGATCTTCGGGTACGTGCTTAAGAACATCGAAGCGTCCTCGTCGAGCGTGCAGGGCTGGCAGCCAGCAGCCGACAATGCCGAGTCGATGGCCGGTGCCAGCGTGCAGGGCGGGAACGCCATGGTGATCGGCATGCGGACCGATCAGATCATCACCTTCGATCCCGCCATGTACCGGGACCGCGACACCGAGGCCGTGCTGCGCAACATGTTCGATTCGCTCGTCACGCACACCCCGTCCGGCGACGTGGTCCCCCAGCTCGCGACCTCCTGGACGAAGGTCGACGACAAGACCTACGACTTCACCCTGCACAGTGGCGTCACCTTCCAGAACGGCGATCCGCTCACCGCCGACGACGTCGTCTACACCTTCCACCGCATCCTCACGCCCGGGGCGGTGAACGGCGACACCAGCCCGCGCGCCGGCCTCCTCGGCCCCATCGACCATGTCGAGAAGATCGACGCCACCCACGTCCGCTTCGTGTACAAGGACCCCTTCCCGGAGTCGCTGCTGCTGCAGGCGCTCGTGCACTTCCAGATCGTCCCCATGGCGTACATGGAGAAGGTCGGGGTCGAGGGCTTCAAGAAGGCGCCCATCGGTAGCGGACCGTTCCAGTTCGAGCGCGGCAGCCTCGACTCCCAGATCGTGCTGAAGCGCTTCGACAACTACTGGGCGGGCCCGGCGAAGCTCAGCCAGGTCGTCTTCCGCATGATGCCCGAGCCCTCCACCCGCGTGGCAGCGCTGCTCTCGGGCGAGGTCCAGATCATCCAGGCCGTGCCGCCCGACCTCGTGCCCAGGCTCCAGAGCGCGCCCAACATCGACGTCAAGACCGCCGAGGGAACCCGCGCCTACCAGATCGAGCTGAACAACAAGCTCGCCCCCTTCAACGACGTCCGCGTGCGTCAGGCGCTCAACCTGGCTGTGGACTGGAACAGCATCCTCAAGAACATCTACCACGGCTACGCCGAACGCCTTCCCACCGCCTTCCTGCCGAGCGGCTTCGGCTACGACAGCTCGCTCCAGCCGTACCCGTACGACCCCGCGCGGGCCAAGGAACTCCTCCTCCAAGCCGGCTACGACGGGAAGTAACGTCCAGCAAGGGCAGCGGGCGCGCCGGCACTCGACCGGCGCGCCCGCTGCCGCCTGTGTGGTGAGATGGGGGCAGGACCGCTCCCAGGAGAGCCCATGCGGCTGCTGAAGATCCTCCAACGCCTGCTCGCCGCGCTGCCGGTGGCCCTCGGCGTGGCTGTGCTCGCCTTCCTGTTCTTGCGCTTCCTGCCCGGCGATCCGGTCGAGATCATGCTGGGCGACACCCAGGTGAGCAAGCAACAGATCGCCGAGCTGCGCCACCAGCTGAACCTCGACCAACCCATCGGCGCCCAGCTGATCCATTTCTTCGGGCAGCTCGCCCACGGCCAGCTCGGCACCTCCATCGTGAAAGACGAGTCCGTCACCAAGCTCATCGGCAACGCCCTCCCAGCCACCATCGAGCTGACGTTCGCCACCGTGGTGGTGGCCCTGCTCATCGCGCTTCCGGTGGGCATCCTGAGCGCCATCCACCAGGGCTCCTGGCTCGACCGTGCGGTGCTCTCCGGCGCCCTCCTCGGCATCAGCATGCCGTCGTTCTGGTTCGGGCTGCTGCTCATCCTGTTCTTCGCCGTCGAGGTGCATCTGTTGCCGACCTCCGGCCGCATCAGCTCGACGCTGCTGGTAGACAGGCGCACCGGCTTCATGCTGGTCGACACCCTGCTGGCCGGCGACCCGCGGGCCTTCGTCGACGCCGTGAAACACCTCGTCCTGCCGGCCTTGACGTTGGGGGTGGTGTTCGCCGCGGTGCTCGCCAGGGTGGTCCGTTCCTCGATGATCGAGGCGCTCCACCGTCAGTACGTGACCACCGCCCGCGCCAAGGGCGTCCGCGAGGCCGGGGTGATCGTCAAGCACGCTCTCAGGAACGCCCTCATCCCCGCGGTCACGGTCGCGGGCCTGCAGATCGGTGAGCTGCTGGGCGGCAACATGATCGTCGAAACCATCTTCGCCTGGCCGGGCGTCGGCCGCTTGGTGGTCAACTCCATCTTCGCCAGGGACTATGTCGTGGTGCAGGGCGCGGTCATGCTCTACGCCATCACCTATGTCGCGGTCAATCTCCTGGTCGACGTGATCTACACCTTCCTCAACCCGCGTATCGTGCTATGAGCGACGGGTCGTCACCAACCCAGCGGGGGCGACATGCGCACTGAGCGCGCCCTCCAGGACGGCATCGCCTACCGCGCGGCCGGCACGCTGGCCCGCAGCTGGAAGGTCGTCCGTGGCGTGCTTCGGCGCCCCGTCGGCTGGCTCGCCTTGACCACGGTCGCCGTCTACATCGTGATCGCGGCGTTGGCGCCACTACTCGCTCCATACGCGTCGGGCACCACGGATCTGGCCGCCCGCCTGGCCCCGCCCAGCGCCCACCACTGGTTCGGAACGGACGCCCTGGGACGGGACATCTTCACCCGCACGCTGTACGGAGCCCGGGTGAGTCTATTGGTCGGGTTCCTGACGGTCACCATCACGTCGCTCTTCGGCACGCTGCTCGGCGCCTTCGCCGGCTTCGTGCGGGGACCGTTCGACAACATCACCGCGCGCCTGACCGAGCTCCTCCAAGCATTCCCCTACCTGATCTTCGCGATCGCCATGATGGCCTTCCTGGGTCCGGGCTTCTGGAACCTCATCTGGGCCCTCGCGCTCAAGGGCTGGGTCGAGTTCTACCGCCTGGCGCGCGGCGAGACCCTCGCGCAGAGCGCGACCGAGTACGTGGAGGCCGCGCGCGCGCTGGGCCAGCGCCGCGGCCGCACGTTGTTCCGCGAGCTGCTTCCCAACATCGCGCCGTCCATCCTGGTACTCGCCACCCTGCGCGTGGGCTACTTCATGGTCCTCGAGGCGTCGCTGTCGTTCCTCGGAGTGGGCATCCCACCCAGCATCCCTGCCTGGGGATCGATGGTGGCGGAGGGGCGCGACGTCCTCTTCATCGCCTGGTGGGTCAGCACCATCCCCGGCATCGCGCTGCTCGTCCTGGTGCTCGCCATCAACCTCCTCGGCGAGCGGCTACAGGAGGTCCTGGACCCGCATCGGAAGGTGAGCTCGTGAGTCGTCTACCAGTCGGGAGGCAGGTGGGAACGTGAAGCCCCGAATCGGTATCACCGTCCATACCTATCAGGAGACCGCGCGCGCAGGTCACCAGGAAGCCCGCTTCGCGGTGTCTGCCCAGTACGTGCGTGCCATCCTGGACGCGGGCGGGCTGCCCCTGCTGGTGCCGACCCGTGCCGGTGGCGCCGCGGAGCCTGTTGACGTTCTCGAGGCGGTCGACGGCCTGCTCTTCAGCGGCGGCGGCAACCTGCCGGCGCGGACCTTCGCGGGCGACGTGAGCCCCAGCCTCCGGGACACCAACCCCGAGCGCTACGACTACGAGGTGCGTCTGGCAGGCGCCGCCCGTGAGGCATCGGTGCCGATGCTGGGAATCTGCCGGGGCATGCAGACGCTGGCCGAGGCCGCCGGCGGCAGGCTCATCGAGAACCTGGAGCGCATCCCCAGCTACCGCGGACGCCATTACCAGTCGGCGACACCGGAGACGCGCACGCATGGCGCACGCCTCGAGAGCGGCAGCATCCTGGGCCGCCACCTTCCCGGTACATCCCGCGTGAACAGCTTCCACCGGCAGGCGGTAGACGTCGTGCCGGACGGGTTCCGTCCGGTGGCCCATGCCGATGATGGGCTGGTGGAGGCGATCGAAGCGGACGACGGCCGCGTCCTCGGCACGCAGTTCCACCCGGAATGGCTGGCGGCCGCCGACGCCGGCTTCCGGGCGCCGTTCGCCTGGCTCGTGCAGATGGCGACCGACCTCCGGCGCGGCCCGCGTTAGTCCTTGCTGAATTGGCGCCAGGCGCTCTCGGCCTCGCCGAGGCGCGCCTCGGCATCCGGCAGCGACGCGGCGACCAAGCTGAGGAGGGCGTGCCCGACGCTGCTCAGCGCGGTGTAGGACTCGAGGATGCCGGCACCGCCGATGTGCGCGCGGAGCACGCGGGCCGAGTCCGGGAAGTCCCGGGCGGGGCTGGTGTCGGTGAGCAGGGTGTGCGGCACGGCGCGGCCGGCGAGGTAGCGCAACACGCGCTGGACCTCGGGGGAGTACCGGCGCATGGACACCACCACGGCGTAGTCCTCGGCGCCCAGGTCGAAGAGCTGGTCGACCGAGGTGCCCCCCGGCTCCGGCGCCAGCTCGACGTTGCCCCGCATGGCGCGCAGCGCCAGGCTCAGATAGAGCGCGATCGGGTAGCTGAACCGCCGCCCGAAGACCAGCACCCGGCGCGCCTCCGCCACGGCCCGCGCCGTCGCCTCCAAGACCTCGACCGGGAGGTTCAGATAGCTCTGCTGCAGGTTCGCCAGCTCACGCTGGAAGATGTCCCCGATGAGAGCGCCGCCCGCGTCATGCGGATCCAGCAGCACCAGCTCGGGCGCCGCCGACATGGCGTTGAGGTACGCGCCGCGCGCGGCCTCCTGCAGCTCGGGGAAGCCGGCATAGCCCGCCCGTTGGGCGAACCGCACGATCGTGGAGCGGTGGACGCGCAAGCGCGCCGCGAGCTGCGTGCTCGCCAGGTAACCCCACTCGTCGGGGTGCTCCAGCAGGTCGGTCGCCAGGCGCGTCTCCGAGGGGGAGAACTCTGAGGAGCATTGCTCCAGGCGCAAGCGCAAGGCGGACATGTCATCCATCCCGGCCATCCTAG
>DATFNF010000082.1:0-16846 GCA_035266525.1 Trueperaceae bacterium
CCCTCGTCGACCGCCACCAGCGCGAAACGCCGCCGCTGCGGCGGCCTGCGGCGCGGCGCGGCGCGCGGGAAACGCTCGGGACGGCCCTCGGCGGCCGCCAGGCAATCGCTCGCCAGCGGGCAGCACCGGCAGGCGGGCGCGGCCGGCGTGCAGACCAGCGCGCCCAGCTCGATCAGCGCTTCGGCCACGTCGGCGGCTCGCTGCGGGCCCGGCTCGCCCCAGCGCGCCAGCAGCGCGCGCTCGACCTCGGCGTCGGGGGGCGGCAGGGGCCAGCCGTGGAGGCGTGACGCCAGCCGGCGCACGTTGGCGTCCACCGCCACCCCGGGCGTGGCGAAGGCCAGCGCCGCCACGGCGGCCGCGGTGTAGCGCCCCACGCCGGGAAGGCTCTCCAGCTCGCGGCGGCCTCGGGGCAAGGCGCCGCCGAAGCGCTCGATGCTCAGGCGCGCCGCGCGCTGGAGGTGCCGCGCCCGGCGGTAGTACCCGAGGCCCTGCCAGCTCCGCAGCACGGCGTCCTCGTCGGCTGCCGCGAGCGTTTGCAAGTCCGGGAAGCGCTCCAGCCAGCGGCGGAAGTAGGGGACCACCGTCGTCACCTGGGTCTGCTGCAGCATCACCTCGGCGACCAGCACGCGGTACGGGTCGGCGCGGTTGGCGGGTTCCCGCCAGGGGAGGTCGCGCCGGTTGACCGCGAACCAGGCGAGCAGGGCATCGAGCACGTCCCAGGCTATCGCGGCTCCGGGCCGCGCGGCCCCGCTCGGGGGGGGGCGCGCCGCGCGCCGGGTGCTAGACTCGCGTGGGAGCGTCATCCGTGGCTCGCAGCAAAGAGAAGTCGGCGGGGGCGGAGTTCCACGCCCAGACGAAGTATCGCCGCGGCAACATGCCGCGGACCCGCTCGCAGGTCGCGCCAGCCTACAAGGTGTACGCCAATCCGCGCGAGGTTGCGGCCCTGCCGGTGCCTCAGCTGCGGGGTGGCTCCGGCCTGTGGTCGGCGCTCTCGAGCGCCCGCGACGGGATCGCGGAGGGGGGGCGGTTGCGGCAGGCGCAGCTGTCGCAGATGCTGTGGGGCGCCGCCGGCTTCACCTTCGGTCACGAGCGTACCCACCTCTCGGCCGTGGGCGTGTCGAGCATCGAGACCTATGTGGTCGCACGCGAGGTCGAGGACCTGTTCGCGGGCGTCTACCACTACAATCCGCGCGACCACACCCTGGAGCATCTCGCCTCGGGAGACCCCACGGAACGCCTGACGGCCGCGCTGGTGACGCCGCTCGACGTGGAAGCGCAGGCGGCGGCGCTGTGCTTCACGGGCATCTTCGCGCGCCACCAGGACGGGGGCAGCGGACGTGCCCTGCGGTACCTCTACTTCGACGTGGGCGCTGCGGCGCAGGCCGTGGTGCTGAGCGCTGCCGGCATGGGCCTGGCCGCCAGCTTCATCGCCGAGTACTACGACGACGAGCTGGCCGATCTCCTGCAGGTGGACGGGCGCGGCGAGGTGCCGCTCGGCATCGTGAGTGTCGGCGCCTGACCGCGGGTTTCGAATCATAAGCATTCGCCGCGCCCGGCCGGGCTTTCCCAGGCGTCGGCGCGGACGCTCCTGGCGATGCTCCGCCCCTCCCGTCGGCGCCCTTTGATTCGTCATTCAGGCCCATTCTCATCGCCTTTTCATGGCTTGACAGGCCGCCACGGATGCCCGTACGATGCCACCCGTACACCGGGCCGGTGTCGAGCCCTCGCTGCTCGGTGGACGAAGCGGGCTTACGGAACGAAAGCAACGCATGCGGGGCACGCGGAGCGGCCGGAAGGCCACCGCACGAGGTGAGCATGGCACTGCGAGACTGGCACATCATCGACTCCACGCTGCGCGAGGGCGAGCAGTTCGCCCTGGGCAACTTCTCGCTGCAGGACAAGATCGAGATCGTGAAGCTGCTCGACGCCTTCGGGGTCGATTTCATCGAGCTGACCACGCCCGTGGCCTCGCCGGCCTCGCGCGAGGCGTGCGAGACCATCGCGGGGCTGGGTTTGAACGCGCGCATCCTCACGCACACCCGCGCCAACCTCCATGACGCCCGTGTGGCCGTCGAGTGCGGCGTGTACGGCGTCGACATCCTGTTCGCCACCTCGCGCGAGCTCGCCAGCAGCAGCCACGGCAAGAGCGTCGACGAGATCATCGACCAGAGCCTCGCCGTCATCGAGTACGTCAAGTCCGAGGGGCGGAACGTGCGCTTCTCGTCGGAGGACACCTTCCGGTCGGAGAAGCGCGACCTTCTGCGCGTCTACCAGGCGGCCGACAAGGCAGGCGTCGACCGCGTGGGCCTGGCCGACACGGTCGGCATCGCCACCCCGGCGCAGGTGCGGGAGCTGGTCGCCGACGTGCGCCATGCCGTGCACTGCGACATCGAGTTCCACGGCCACAATGACACCGGCTGCGCCATCGCCAACGCCTTCGAAGCGGTGCGCAGCGGCGGCACCCACGTCGACACCAGCGTGCTCGGCATCGGGGAGCGCAACGGCATCACGCCGCTGGGCGGTTTCCTGGCCCGCATGTACACGCTCAACCCCGAGCGGCTCGCCTCCAAGTACCGGCTGGAGCTGCTGCCCGAGCTGGACCGCATGATCGCCAGGATGACCGGCATCGAGATCCCGTTCAACAACTATCTGACGGGTTCCTTCGCCTACAACCACAAGGCGGGCATGCACCTCAAGGCCATCTACGTGAACCCGGGCAGCTACGAGGCCATCCCGCCGCAGGCGTTCGGGGTGGACCGGCGGATGCAGCTGGGCAGCCGGCTCACCGGCCGTCACGCCATCGCGGCGCGGGCGCGCAACCTCGCCCTGGAGCTCTCCGACGAGGCGGTGCGCGACGTGACGCGCGAGGTCAAGGCGCTCGCGGACGACGGCGACGTGCCCCTGGAGACCATCGACCGCATGCTGCTGGACGCCTTCAGCCGCGAGACGGCGCGTGAGGCGGCCCAGCACCACAGGAGAACGGCGTGAGCGCCCCCGCCGTCACCGGCGAACGCTGGCCGTCTACGCTACCGGCGGACCCCGGCATCGAGCTGGCGGGGCTGTCGCTGGCCGAGCGCATCCTCTCTGTCAAGGCCGGCCGGCGGGTCCGGGCCGGCGAGGTGGTGGTCGTTCCCGTCGACCAGGTGATGATGGTGGACTCCATCGCCCCGAGCGCGCTGGCGATCGTCGAGGACGAGCTCGGCGGCGTCATCCAGCACCCCGAGCGGGTGTCCGTGGTGATCGACCATGTGGCGCCCGCCTCCAACGTGCAGGTGGCGACCACCCAGAAGCGCGTCCGGGCCGTGGCCAGGGACAAGGGGCTGCGGCTGTTCGACGTGGGCCGCGGCATCTGCCACCAGGTCCTGATGGAGGAGGGGCTCGCCCGCCCGGGCTGGGTGGTGGTGGGGTCCGACTCCCACTCGACCACCTACGGCGCCGTGTCCGCGTTCGGCACCGGCATGGGCGCCACCGATATCGCCCTGGCCATGGTTACCGGGCGTACCTGGCTGAAGGTCCCGGAGACCGTCCGGGTGAGGCTCACGGGCGTGCGAGGTCCGGGGGTGGCCGCCAAGGACGTGGCGTTGGAGATCGTCCGCAGGCTGACGGCCGACGGCGCCACCTATGCCAGCATCGAGATCCTGGGCGCCGAGAGCTTCGGCCCGGGCGAGCGCATGACGCTCGCCAACCTGGCCGTGGAGGCCGGCGCCAAGGTGGGGCTGGTGGCGCCGGACGAGGCGCTGCGGGAGCGCTACGAGGTGCCGCCCTGGCTGGTCGTGGACCAGGCGGCGGAGGCCTTCCTGGACCTCGAGATCGATCTCGGCGAGGTGGGTCCCCTGGTCAGCGTGCCCTTCCAGGTCGACAACGTGCACCCGGTCGGCGAGCACCTCGGCGTGCACGTCGACCAGGTCTTCGTCGGCACCTGCACCAACGGGCGCCTGGAGGACCTCCACGAGGTGGTGCGCGTGCTGGCCGGCCGGACGGTCGCCGACGGCACGCGCCTGCTGGTCATCCCGGCCAGCAGCCGGGTGCTGCAGGACGCCCTGGCGGACGGCACCATCGCGGCGCTGGTGGCGGCGGGCGCCAGCGTCGGCGTGCCCGGTTGCGGGCCCTGCATGGGCCGGCACATGGGCGTGCTGGCACCGGGAGAGGTGTGCGTGAGCACCAGCAACCGCAACTTCATGGGCCGGATGGGGAGCCCCGAAGCACGCATCTACCTGGCCAGCCCGGCCGTGGCAGCCGCTTCTGCGGCCGCCGGCGTGGTGGCCATGCCCGAGCAGGGGGCGGATGCATGAGCGGCGAGCGCCAGCGCGCCGGGGGCGCGACGGACGGGTGGAACCGCGTGTGGCGTTTCGGCGACGCGGTGAATACCGACGACATCCTGCCCGGCAAGTACGCTCCTCTGATGGTCGGCGAGGACGTGTTCCAGCGGTACGCCTTCGCCCATCTCAGGCCCGAGTTCGCGGAGGGCGTGCGGCCGGGCGACCTGCTGGTGGGCGGGCGCAACTGGGGCCTGGGCTCGAGCCGCGAGTACGCTCCCCAGGCGCTCAAGGTGCTGGGCGTGGGCGGAATCGTGGCGCGCTCCTTCGCGCGCATCCACTACCGCAACCTGCTCAACCTCGGCATCCCCGCCTTCACCGCGCCTGACCTCGTCGACGTGCTGCAGGACGGCGACCGGGTACGGCTGGAGCTGGCGCGCGGCCGCATCCTGCGCCGCCCGCTGGACGGTGGCGAGCAGGAGCTGGCGTTGCCGCCCGTGCCCGAGTTCCTGCGCGAGGTGCTGCAGGAGGGCTCGGTGCTGGCCTTCTTCAAGAGACATGGACGCTTCCCCGGCGAGGAGGAGCCGCCACAGACGGATCCTCGCGGCTGATTCGGCACCACGGTTCCGAGCGTCCCGCCTTCGACCCGGGCGGGACGCCAGAGACACGACGGACACGGGTCGAGACGGCGGGAGCCAAGCCCGCCCGCGAAGGAGCAGGACGCATGCAGACCATAGACACCCCGTACGGACGCGTGGACGTCGACCCCGCCGGCCTCACCCTCGGCGAGCTCGTGGTCACGGACGAGGGCGCCGAGCTCGAGGTCATCGGCCTCGACCCGGTGCGCTTCGAGCCGGCGCCCGAGGAAGACGAGGACTGGGGCGAGTAGCTTGGGCAGCGTGAGCGCGGCACCGCGCATCGCCGTCGTGTACGACCGCCTGAGGCCCGAGGAGCGCATGCTCTTCGAGGCGTTCGAGCGCGAAGGGGTGCCGTTCGAGCAGGTGTACGCCCCCCACCAGGTCGTGGACTTCAGCGCCTCCCTGCCGTCAGCCTTCGACGTGGTCATCGAACGGTGCCTGTCGCAGACGCGCGGGCTGGCGCTGAGCCGGGTCTTCACCGCCGCAGGCGCGGCCGTGATCAACCGGCCGGCGGTCATCGAGGTGTGCGGCGACAAGCTGGCGACCAACGCGGCGCTGGCGGCTGCCGGCGTGCCCACGCCGCGCACCGGCGTGGCCTTCACGGTGGAGGCCGTGCTGGAGCTGTGCGAGCGCTTCGGCTACCCGGTGGTGCTGAAGCCGGTGGTGGGGAGCTGGGGGCGGATGGTCTCCCGCCTCTCCGACCGGGACGCGGTGGAAGCGGTCCTGGAGCACAAGGAGGTGCTCGGCGGCCCGCAGCACAAGGTCTTCTACGTGCAGGAGTTCGTACGCAAGCCGGGGCGGGACATCCGCGCCTTCGTGGTGGGCGATGAGGTCATCGCCGCGATCTACCGCTCCAGCGAGCACTGGATCACCAACACCGCTCGCGGCGGCAACGCCAGCAACTGCCCGCTCACCGCGGAGCTGGTCGAGGTCACCCAGGCGGCGGCGCGCGCGGTCGGCGGGGGCGTGCTGGCGGTCGACGTCATCGAGTCCGAGCGGGGCTTGCTGGTGGTCGAGGTCAACCACACCATGGAGTTCCGCAACTCGGTGTCGACCACGGGCGTGGACATCCCCGCACGCGTGGTGCGCTACGCCGCGCGGCAGGTCGTGCCCGCCTGAGGGCGACGGATAGAATGCCAGGCATGTCTTCGAGCAGCGCCGCCACGGACAAGCTTCGCGTCGCCATCCTGGGCGCCTCCGGCTACGCCGGCGGCGAGTTCCTGCGGCTGGCGCTGGGCCATCCCCGGCTGGAGGTGGTGCAGGTCACCAGCGAGCGCAACGCCGGCCTGCCGGTGCCGCTCGTGCACCCCAACCTGCGCAACGTCACGCGTCTCCGCTTCGTCCGCGCTTCGGAGCTGCAGGAAGCCGACCTGCTGGTGTGCGCGCTACCCCACAAGCGCCTGGCGGGGCGCATCGACGAGGTGGCCGCCAGGGCCGAGCGGATCCTGGACCTGTCGTCGGACTTCCGGTTGAGGGACCCGGCCGTCTACCAGCGCTACTACGGCGAGCCGCACCCGCGCCCCGAGCTGCTGGGGTCCTTCGTCTACGGCAACCCCGAGCTTCACCGGCAGGCGCTGGCAGGCGCCACGCGCATCTCGGGCGCCGGCTGCATCGCCACCGCCACCATCCTGGGGCTCTACCCGATGCTGAAGGCGGGTCTGGCGGCGCGTCACGACATCGTGGTGGAGGCCAAGATCGGCTCCAGCGCCGCCGGCAACCAGGCGTCGGCCTCGGGCCACCACCCCGAGCGCATGGGGGTGGTGCGCACCTACGCGCCCACCCGTCACCGCCACACCGCGGAGATCGAGCAGGAGCTGCCCGGCCAGGTACGCGTTCACCTCACGGCCACCGCCGTGGAGCGGGTGCGCGGCATCCTGGCCACGGCTCACGTCTTCGTGCCCGACGGCACCAGCGAGCGGGACGTGGCGGCCGCCTTCCACGAGGCCTACGCCGACGAGCCGTTCGTGCGCATCGTGCAGGCGCGGAAGGGCATCCACCGCGTGCCCGACCCCAAGATCCTGGACGGCACCAACTGGCTCGACGTCGGCTTCGAGCTCGACCCCGACAGCGGGCGCGTGGTGGTGATGACGGCCATCGACAACCTGGTCAAGGGCACGGCCGGCCACGCGGTCCAGGCGCTGAACGTCGCCATGGGCTGGGACGAGACGCTGGGCCTGGGCTTCCCGGGCCTCCACCCATGAGCGCGGCGCCGCTGCGGCTGGCCGCGGGCGAGGCGCGCCATCTCCTCGGCGCCTACCACCTCACGTCGCGGCCGCTGGAGAAGGCCTTCGACCACCTCGGCAGCGTGCAGTACGACCCGCTGAAGCCGCTCGGCTGCAACCCCGACCTGGTCATGCAGGCCCGGGTGCCCGGCTACCGCGTCGACGGCTGGCAGCGCGCGGCCTACCGCCACCGGCGGGTGTACGACGCCTGGGACAAGCAGGTGTGCCTGACGCCCGTGGAGGACTGGCCGTACCGGCGCCTCTACCACCGCCACTTCCGGCGCTTGTGGGGCGAGCGCGTGCTGGACGGTTACCCCGCGGAGACCCGGCGCACGCTGGCCGAGCTGGAGAGGCGCGGGCCGCTCTCCAGCCTCGACTTCGAAGACGAGCTGTTCGACGACCACCGGCCCGAGGCCGTGCGCGGCAGCTGGTACGGCGACAAGCTCGTCAAGCACCTCCTCCGCGGCCTGTGGATGAGCGGCGAGATCGTGACCCATCACCGCGACAAGGGACGCCACGTCTACGACCTGCCGGAGCGGGTGCTGCCGGCGCGGGTGTTGAGGCGGCCCGATCCGGGAGAGGCCGCCAGCCTGCGCTACCTGCTGACGCTGCGGGTGCGCGCGGCCGGCTTGCTGCGTCCGGGAGCGGCCCAGTCGGTGTGGTCGGTGCCGGTCGACGGGGAGCGGCGCCGTGCGGTCCTGCGCGCGCTGGTCGCCGAAGGCGCGCTGCGGGAGCTCGACGTCGAGGGCGCGACGTTCCTGGCCGTGCCGGAGGCGCTGGCCGCCCTGGAAGCGCCGCCGGTGCGCGGGATGCGCTTCCTGGCGCCGCTCGACGGCATGCTCTGGGACCGCGTCGGCGTGCAGCGGATCTTCGGCTTCGATTACGTCTGGGAGGTCTACAAGCCGGCTTCTCGGCGGCGCTGGGGCTACTACGTATTGCCGGTGTGGCACCGCGGGCACCTGGTGGGGCGCTTCGACTCGCGCCTTCACGGGAACGGCGGGCGCGCCGTGTGGCGCGTGGCGCGCTTCGACTGGGAGCGTCCTCCCGCGGCGGCGGTCCTGTCCGCGCTGGCGACGGCTGCGGGCCGCTTCGCCCGCTACCTGGGCGCCGCGGGCATCGAGGTGGGGGCGGGCGTCGACGGCCGGACGCGCGACGCGTTGCTGAGGGGGATCGAGGCATGAGCGCATGGCGGCAGGGCGACGCGGTGGTGGACACCGATCCGGCGAGGCTCGACGTGGACATGATGCACGCGTTCCTGACGGCGAGCTACTGGGCACGCGGGCGCTCGCGTGAGGAGCTGGGCGTGGCGCTCGCCAACAGCCTCCCGTTCGGGCTCTACCTCGGGGGACGCCAGGTGGGGTTCGCGCGGGTCGTCACCGACCGCCTCACCTTCGCATACGTGGCCGACGTGTTCGTGCTGGAGGCGGAGCGCGGCCGGGGCCTCGGCAGCTTCCTGATGCGCTGCGTGCTCGACTCCCCGGAGACGCGCTCGGTCCGGTACTGGACGCTGTTCACGCGCGACGCTCACGCGCTCTACCGGCGGGTCGGCTTCGGCCGGCTGGAGGGCGAGCGCCTCGCGCGCTTCATGATCCGCTACGGCCCTGGCGGCGAGCTGCCGCCGGGCCGGCCGGCCGGGGCGGCGCCGTGAGCGGGGACCGGCCGGGCGCGCCGGGTCTGGTGGTGGTGAAGGTCGGCGGCGCGGGAGGCATCGACTACGACGCGGTGTGCGACGACGTGGCCGCCCTCCACGGGAGCGGCAGGCGCGTCGTGCTGGTGCACGGCGGCAGCGCCGAGACCAACCGCGTGGCGGAGGCCCTGGGCCACCCGCCGCGCTTCGTCACCAGCCCCAGCGGCTTCACCAGCCGCTTCACCGACCGTGAGACGCTGGAGATCTTCGAGATGGTCTACTGCGGCAAGATGAACAAGGGCCTGGTCGAGCGCCTGCAGCGCCGCGGGGTCGACGCGGTGGGGCTGTCCGGGCTCGACGGGCGCATCTTCGAGGGACGCCACAAGAGCAGCGTCCGCAGCGTGGAGGGCGGTAAGACCGTGATCCTGCGGGGCGATCACACCGGCACCGTCGAGCGGGTCAACGTACGTCTGCTGCGCCTGCTGCTGGAGGCAGGCTACCTGCCGGTGCTGACCCCTCCGGGCGCCAGCTTCGAGGGGGTGGCCGTGAACGTGGACGGGGACCGGGCCGCGGCGGCGGTGGCCGTGGCGCTCCGTGCCGAGGTCCTGGTGCTGCTCTCCAACGTGCCCGGCCTGCTGCGCGAGTTCCCCGACGAGACCAGCCTCATCCGCGAGATCCCGGCGGACGACGTCGAGACGTACCTGGAGGTGGCGCAGGGACGCATGAAGAAGAAGGTGCTGGGCGCAGCCGAGGCCGTCCACGGCGGCGTGGGCCGGGTGGTCTTCGCCGACGCCCGGGTCTCGGAGCCGCTCGCCAGGGCGCTGTCCGGGGAGGGCACCGTCATCGCCTAGCGTCACCGTTGCCGTTGCCGGCGCCGCGCCGCCGGCAGGAAGGACGAGGACCATGACCGACACCACAGACACAGCGCAGCGCCAGCAGGGTACCGACACCGCCGAGATCCTGGGGCGCGACGCCGCACACCGCTCGGGGCTGTGGGAACCCGACGTGGTGTACGTGCGCGGCGAGGGCGCGTTGCTCTACGACGCCGATGGCCGCGAGTACCTCGACTGCATGGCGGGGATCGCCGTGGCCAGCGTGGGGCACGGCAATCGCCGGCTGGCCCGGGCGCTCGCGGAGCAGGCCGAGCGCCTCATCGTGTGCCCCCAGAACCTGGGCAACGATCGGCGCACCGCTTTCGTCGACAAGCTGTTCGAGCACGTGAAGGCCCCGCTCAACCGGGTGTTCCTGTGCAACTCGGGCAGCGAGGCCAACGAGGCCGCCCTCAAGTGGGCGCGCGCCGCCACCGGCCGCCGCCGCTTCGTCGCCGCCAAGCGGGGCTTCTCGGGGCGCACGCTGGGCGTGCTGCCGATGACCTGGGAGCCCAAGTACCGCGAGCCCTTCGGCCCCTACGAGATGGAGGTCACCTTCGTCCGCTACAACGACGCCGACGAGCTGCGGGCGGTGGTGGACGAGAGCGTGGCGGCGGTGCTGCTCGAGCCGGTGCAGGGCGAGGGCGGCATCCACCCGGCCGACCCGGACTTCCTCGAGGCCGCCCGCGAGGTGACCGCCGACGTCGGCGCCATGCTGATCTTCGACGAGATCCAGTGCGGCGTGGGCCGTACCGGCACCTTCCTCGCCAGCGAGGCGTACGGGGTGTCGCCCGACATGGCCACGCTCGCCAAGGGCCTGGCGGGCGGCGTCCCGATAGGCGCCCTGCTGATGACCGACTCGGTGGCAGCGAGCATGCCCAAGGGCGGGCACGGCACCACCTTCGGCGGCAACCCGCTGGCGAGCGCCGCCGGCCTCGCGGTGCTGCAGGAGATCGACGAGCGCGACCTCATGGGGCACGCCCGCGCCATGGGGGAACGCCTCATGGCCGGTCTGCGCCAGGCCGGCGGTGAGCGGGTGCGGGAGGTGCGCGGGCGCGGTCTGATGATCGGCGTGGAGCTCAAGGAGAAGGCCGCCGGCAGCATCGCCGCGCTGCGCGAGGCCGGCGTCCTCACCATCGCCGGCGGCGCCACGGTGATCCGTTTCCTGCCGCCGCTGGTCATCACCGAGGCGCAGGTCGACCGCGTCATCGACAAGGTGGCGGCCGTGCTGGGCGCGTGACCGACGCGCTGGACGCTGCCCGACTGCTCCGCGACGTCGTCGCCTGTCCCAGCCCTTCGGGGGAGGAGGCGGCCGTGGCCCGGCTGCTGGTGGAGCGCATGCAGGGGTTCGCGGACGAGGCCTTCGTCGACGACGCCGGCAACGCCGTCGGCGTGTGGGGCGACGGGCCTCTCCGGGTGACCGTGCTGGGCCACATCGACACCGTGCCCGGGATGATCGCGGTGCGCGAGGAGGGCGGCGAGCTGTACGGCCGGGGCAGCGTGGACGCCAAGGGCAGCTTCTGCGCCGCCGTGGCCGCCGTCGCCGGCCTGCCCGCGGAGCTGCGCGGGCGCTTGCGGCTGCGGCTCATCGGCGCGGTGGAGGAGGAGGCGCCCAGCAGCAAGGGGGCCCGCTATGCGGTGCGTGCCTACGAGCCGCCGGACGTGCTGGTGATCGGGGAGCCGAGCGGCTGGGACGCCTACACCCTCGGTTACAAGGGGCGGCTCGTGGCGCGCGTCGAGGCGGCGCGCGCCAACGCCCACTCCTCGCGTGACGAGGCGACGGCCGCCGAGGCGGTGGTGGACGCGGTCGCCAGGGTGCGCGCCTTCGTCGAGGCGGACAACGCCGGTGCCGAGCTGGCCGCCGCCGACCGCGCAGGCGACGATACCGGTGTGGGGACGGGAACCTTTCGCGCGCGCTTCGACGCGCTGCAGCTCTCGCTGCAGGAGCTGGCGACGGAGAACGACGGGCTGACCCAGCGCTGCGGCGCCACGCTCTCCTTCCGGTTGCCGCCGCGGTGGCCGCCGGACGTCCTCCAGGAGCGCCTCCGCGCGCTGGAGCTGCCGGCCGGGAGCGGCCTGTCCTTCACCGGGAGCGAGGCCGCCGTCCGCTTCGGTCGCGACTCGCTGGTGGCGAGGGCCTTCCGCGTGGCCATCCGCGGCGCCGGCGGCCGGCCCCGGAGCAAGGTCAAGACCGGCACCTCGGACATGAACGTGGTCGCCCCCTACTGGCCCGCGCCGACGCTGGCGTACGGTCCGGGCGACTCCGCGCTCGACCACACCCCCGACGAGCGCCTCGGCCTCGAGGAGTACGCGCGCGCCGTGACGGTCTGGCGTGCGGCGCTGACGGAGCTGGCGGGGGCGGCCCCGGCCTAGGGGAGAGGGCGCCGCCGCAGGTCCCGGCGCGAGGACGGGGCCGGCGGCGCAGCGTGGCGCACGGCTCATCCGGGCTCGGCGGGGGTGGGAGACGGCTCCCCGAAGGCGCCCGCGGCGTTCATCGCGTACTCATCGTTGGGGCGGTTTTGTGCCGTCCTGGACGAACTGCGTGCGTGAGGTTTCCGCCAAAGCCGGGAGACCCGGCGGCCGTATACTGGGCCACGTATGTTGAAGCTGGAGAGCGTGGCGCTGGAGCTCCTGGAGTACAAGGTGGCCGAGTACCGTGCCACCCGCAAGGTGCGTGGCGGCCTCTCCGGGATGTGGGAGCTCTTTGCCCACCTCAATCGCCAGACCGGCGTCCTCTCGCAGGAGGAGCGCAGCCGGCTGGAGGCGATCTCGAACAGCCTGCAGGTGCTCTCGGACGGCGAGCAGATCTCGGCGCCCAAGCCTCTCGACATCGATAGCCTGGTGCTCGGCGAGGACCCGGCGGCCGTGGAGCTGGTGGACGAGGAGGCCGCCGCGGAGGCGCAGGAGGCTCCTTCCCCGGTGCAGCGACCGGAGGTGCGCGAGGAGCAGGCCGTGCTGCAGCGGCTCGCCCGGCGCGTGTGGTGGGACCAGGTGGACGAGTTCGTGCTCAAGGTCGCCGCCGGCTGGCGGGCCGAGCGCGAGCGGCAGACGGCCCGCCTCGTCTACGCCACGCTGCAGAACCTGCAGCGCAACAGCGGCCGTTCGACCTTCGATCAGGACGTGAACCTCCGTGGCTTCCAGGTGGTGGAGCCCATCCCCCAGGTGAACGACCCGCTGGTGTCGTTGTCCGACCTCGACTCCCTGGCGGAGATCGTGCGCGAGCTCATCAACGTGGTGATGACGCTCGGCAAGTCGGGCGGCGCCTACGCCGATCTGGAGGTGCGCGAGCCGAACGCGCTGGCCTTCGTACGGCAGGCCGCGCAGGCGGTTGCCGAGGATCCGTACGCCGGCAAGCTGTCGCTGATACCCCATCAGGGGCCGAGCAGCAAGCAGCTGCGGCTGGCCATCCAGGAGATCGGCAAGGAGCGCCTCCCCGACGGTCAGCGCAGCGCCCACCGCCGGGAGCTGGAGAACCGCCTGGCGGAGACGCTCGCCCTGGAGCGCAACCAGCGCCAGATGTTCCAGCGCGACGTGCTGCAGTTCACCGACCTGGTGCATGCCTTCTTCGAGCGCCTGGCGGATCATCTGCCGACCGCGGTGGGCGGGCGCGCCAGCGGACCGCAGCTCGAGGGCGGCGTGCTGTTCGCGGTGAACCCGGCGCTCCGCTGGGAGCGGGTGCCCCCCGGCGCCACGTCCCTCACGGTGCACCTGGTTGGGCCGGTGCGCTTCGTGCTGGAGGGGCACTCGGTCGGGGTCATGGGCTCGGGCCCCTCGCGGTCGCTGTTCGTGGACGAGCGGGAGGTGCCGCTGGAGTCCCGGGTGGCGTTGGAGCTGGGCCACAGCCGCCTCACCGCGTTCGCCGAGGGCAACTACGTGCACTTCCGCTACCGCGACGAGGGGAGGAGCCTGGCGGTCCGCCTGAGCGAGGCGCTCGTGGTCCTGTACGTGCTCGCCGACCGCCAGCGCGAGGACATCCTGGCGGTGCTGCAGGTGCTCATCAACTCCGTCCAGAGCGAACCGCAGGACGTGGTCGCCCACGCCGTGGCGCGCGCCGCCGCGGTGAGCGCGCGGGCGCCCGACCGGCGCGGGGCCGTCGAGGGCCTGCTCCGCGGCGCCGCCCGCGCAGCCGGCGTCGCCTTGGAGGAGAACACCGTCCTCGGGCTCGTCCAGCGCTTCGTCGACACCATGACGATCGATCCCAACGACGTCGCGAAGGTGCTCGAGAGCGCACAGGGCGCCGAGACCGGGGTGCGGCAGCTCACCGGGGAGCCCCTCACCGTCGACGTGGCCGGGCAGAAGGTCACCGTGCGGCAGTACCGCGGCCGCAGTCAGGACGCGCCGGACAGCCTGGTCGCCATGTTGCCCGGGCAGGTGTTGGGGTCGTTCACCGACTACCTGCTGACCCCCATGGGCAACGGTACGCTGGTGCTGGTCCGCGGCGAGCAGGAGCTGGCCGTGCTGCACGCCCCGGGAACGGACGTGGGCGGCGGCCACGCTCGCTAGCTCGCCTTCCGCCTCAGCCCGGGAGCCGGCTCCGGCGCACCGCGCCCTGCTGGCACGCCGCGCCGCTCCAGGAAGGAGCAGCATGCCGAAGACCCTGGAAGAAGCCGCCATCCGCGACAGCCTGGGCCGTCTCGAGGGTTGGAGCCTCCAAGCAGGCAAGCTCCATCGCGAGTACAGCTTCCGAGACTTCTCCGAGGCGTTCGGCTTCCTCAGCCGGGTGGCCCTGCTGGCGGAGAAGCACAACCACCACCCCGAGATCCAGAACAGCTACAGCACCGTGGTGCTCTCCCTGGTCAGCCATGATGCCGGCGGCGTGACCGACGCCGACATCGCCATGGCCGAGGCCATCCAGGCGCTGGGCTAGCGCGTCACGGGCCGCCGTTCGTGGTCCCCGGTGCGGGGGAGCCGCCGCCGGACGTCGTCCCCTGGCTGCCCGAGCTGGCGCCGGCCGCGTTCGTACCCGAGGCGGGCGTTGCCGGCGTGGTGCCGGGGGCCGTCTGGGACGGCGGCGAGAAGTGGTAGGCCTTCTTCAGCAGCGCCAGGTCCTGGCCGTCGACGCGGCCATCGTGATTGAAGTCGCCCGGCACGTTGACGCCCTGCGTGCCGAAGTCCTGGCCGAACAGCACGAGGTCGTAGAAATCGACGGTGCCGTCGTGGTTCAGGTCCTCGGGGGCGAAGGTCCGTTGCGCCTGCAGCGCCTGGACGTCGGCCGACGACGGCGCTGCGGGCTCGCCGCCGGGCGGCACGGCGTACGCCATGACGTCGCCGCTGCCCTCGGGAAGGCCCAACAGCACGCCCACCTCGTGGAGGAGGACCATGGGGTGGTCCTTCACCGCCGTGGGGGCGACCTGGACCGTGATGCCGCTCTGCCCTGGCGTGCGCAGGTCGAGCGAGAGGGTGTCCGGCCCCAGCAGGGCGGGCGGGGCGTAGCCGATGCTCGAGGCCGAGGCGGGATCGACGCTCAGGTTCACCAGCGTCGGCGCGGCCTTCGTCCACGCCTGGATGGCTGCGGCCACGTCGGCGGGGAGACTGGCCGGGCCGCCGGTGGGGTCGACGGCCACGGTCTGTGGCGGCGTGGAGGCCGCGCTCTGCTGGCCTTCGCTGCCGCTCGGGGCCGGGGTGGCGGTCTGGCCCTGTGCCAGGGCGGCGGGCGCGCTGAGGAGCGCCGTGACCGCCAGCAGACAGGCCGCTCGCGGCGGGCCGAGGACGCCCGGCCGGTGCCGCCGGCCTTCCGGGCGTCGGGCGCCGCTCACGGCGTGCTCGCCTTCGAGCCGAGGAGCTTGGTGATGGTCTTGACGATCTGGTCCAGCGGCGCGCCGGAGCCGCCCGCGACGAGGTCGCCGTTGGCGTCCACGGAGAGCTGGCGGCCGTCCTCGTCCACCACGCCTGCGGAGGTGACCTTCCACAGGCCCTGCCGGAAGCCCACGATGGGGGATGCGTACGCCTGATCGTAGGCGAAGACCAGGACGCGCTCCCCGTTCTGGAACTGCGGCATGCCGCTCACCGTGAGCGAGGGGCCGCCGGCGGCGTCGCCGCCGAGGAAGGACAGCTGCGCCGGGCCGGTGGGGTTGCCGTCGGCGTCGACGGGGATGCCCTCCAGCGGCGTCGTCACGTCGAAGCTGACGTCGGTCCAGGGGCGTCCGCCGTGCACCGTCACGCTGACGTCGGAGACCGTGCCGACGAAGACGATGTCGGCCTTCGCAAGCATCTGGGGCGGCGTGAGTTGGAGGTACGTGGTGGCATGCGCGCTGGCGGCCAGCGCCAGGGCGAGCGCGAACGGCAGCGCCGGGCGCAGGCGCAGGAGGCTCGGACGCGCGCGGCCAGGCAGGTGGATCACGGTGTGCCCCCGTTCTTGCCGGTCAGGGCGCCCGGCGCGCTGCCCCCGGAGGACGAGCCGGACGACGACCCGGAGGTGGTCGACCGGGAGGTGGTTCCGCTCTTGCCGGCATTGTTGCTGGCGGTGCGATTGAAGGCGTGGCCACCTGCGGAGATGTATTCCGTCTGCGCGGTCACCGTGAGATAGGCGGCGCCGGCGACAGGCTCGAGCTGGAAGGTGAACAGGTCGACCTTCCCGTCGAGGCGCGTGCCCAGCGGGACCACGGCCACCTGGAGCTGGCCCTTGGACGCCTGGTCGAGCATCGCCAGGCCCTGCCGCGAGGCCCTCACGCTGTCCGGCACCAGCTCGAAGCTGCTGGGGTCCCAGCGTACCTGCGTGCGCAGGCCCTCGAGCTTGCGCGCGTTGTCGACCTGCACCCGCAGCGTCACGGGGCGGTCCACCTGGGTGTCGGGGGCGTTGAGGTCGAGCGTCGGAGGAGGCACCTGCGTCACCGTCAAGGTGTACTGCTGCACGGTGGTGGAGAGGTTGGCGTCCGAGACCTGCACCGTGAAGCTGTAGCTCCCGGTCTTGCTGGGCGTTCCGCGGATAGCGCCCCCCTGCAGCTGGAGGCCGGGCGGGAGGGCGCCCTCGGCGAGCTTGAAGGTGTACGGCCGCAGGCCCCCCACGGCCTGGACGGACTGGTCGTAGGGCTCGGCGACGTAGGCGGCGGGCAACGTGGTGCCGAGGATGCGGAGGGCTTCGCCCGGCGTGGTGACGTTGCCGGTGCAAGCGCTCAGCGTCATGGCCGCGACTGCGGTCAGCACGGCGAGCCGGAGCAGCCGGGCCGACCGCGCGCGCCGCGCGCCACCGGCGGCGGTCTCCTGCGGCTCCTGGTGTGCCATTCCGAATCCGGCC
>DATFNF010000083.1:0-12807 GCA_035266525.1 Trueperaceae bacterium
CGCCCGCCTGGCGCGGGCCGCTAGCTCCTTCCGGCCCGACGTCGTGCACGTCATCAACCCCGTGTTCTTCGGGAGCTGGGGCGCGGTCTGGGCCCGCCGCCGGCGGCTGCCGCTGGTGGCCAGCTTCCACACCGACCCCAAGGTGGTGCGCGACCTCGGCCTGGGCTGGCTCCAGCGGCCGCTCGAGGTCGTCGACCGCGAGGTCCACAACCTCGCCGACGTCAACCTCTGCACCTCTCCTCAGATGGTGCGGCTGGCCCGCAGCTTGGGCATCCGCCGGGTCCGCCTGTGGCCCAAGGCGGTGGACAGCCTGCGCTTCCGGCCCGAGCAGGCCACTCCCGAGACGCGCCGGCGCCTCACCGGGGGCGCGCCCGAGCGGCCGCTGGTGGTCTACGCGGGGCGGGTGTCGTTCGAGAAGCGCGTCGACGTCCTGGCAGAGGCGGCCAGACGTCTGCCCGAGGTGCGCTTCGCCGTCGTCGGGGAGGGGCCCGCGCTCGACTGGCTCGAGCGCGAGCTCGCCGGCACCGGCACGGTGTTCACCGGCTTCCTGGAGGGCGACGCGCTCGCCGACGCCTACGCCTCGGCGGACATCTTCGCCTTCCCCTCGGACTCCGAGACGCTCGGGTTCGCCGCGCTGGAGGCCATGGCGGCGGGGGTGTGCGTCGTCGCCGCCCGCGCCGGCGGCATCCCTCACATCGTGCAGGACGACGTCAACGGAGCCCTGGTGCCGCCGAGCGATGCGCCTGCGCTGGCCGCGGCCATCCGGACGCTGTTGGACGACCCCGCCCGTCGCCGGCGGCTGGCCGCGCGGGGCCGGGCCGACAGCGAGCTGTGGTCGTGGGAGGCGAGCACCCGGGAGCTGGTGCGGCTCTACGGTGCGGCGGTGCGCCTCCACCGGTGCGGCGCCCGCTCCGCGCGCGCCGCGCTCGTGTGAGGAGGCGCGCGCGGGCCCGTCCCAGGGCCGCGGCGGCGCAGGACAATTGGCCCTGGCTGCCCTCGTGGCGCCGCACCTAGGCTGGCCCCAAGCCCGTTGTGTAACGGACGCTCGCGGACGCTCTCCGCGTGCCGTCCCGGAGGTGCGCGATGCTGTACGAATACCAGGCTGCCATCCACGAGGACGCCTCCGCTCAGCGGCTGCGCCAGCTCGTGCGTCGCCTTCAGGCGGCCGACTGCGAAGTGCAGTACGACCGCGCCGGGCAGGAGCTGCGGCTCAGGGTCCGGGACGGCGAGGGCGCCTGGATGCAGACCGCACTGGTCACCATGCTGCTGCTGGCGTTCAAGGATGTCGTCAGCTGGGGCGGGCACTCCAGGCGCGTCGACGACGCGCGTGCCGTGATGCAACTGCCGGCCGCCAGCGAGGGCTCGCTGAGGGCCTGAGGACCGGCTGAAGGCTTTTCCGAACGGGACTCCTCTCCGGGGTTGGGCGCCGCCGACGTGGCGGCGCCCCATTGTGTCGGCCGCCTCCACGCCCGCCTCAGCCGGTGGAGGACACGTCGTCGTCCCCTGAGCCGTCCCTGCCGGCCGGCGCGAAGCGCCGGCGGAAGGCCTCCCTCCGACCCCGGCCGAGGCTGGCGACGACCATGTCGCCCTGCTCCAGCACGGTGTCGCCATGGGGGAACAGGGTCCGGCCGTGGCGCCGGATGGCGACCACGATGCACTCGGAGGGCAGCCCGGCGTCCTCGAGGCGAGAGCCGGCCAGGCGCGAGCCGCGCGGCACGCGCACCTCCGCGATCTCCTGGCCGGTGAGGTCGCGCAGGCGCAGCGCCTCGCTCGCCTGCTCGTGCCGGCGCTGCTGCTCCAGCGCCATGTGGTAGGCGCGCGCCAGGTCGGCGTGACGGACGAAGCCGATGGGGCGGCGCGCGTCGGCGGGGTCCACCACGGGCATGCGGCCCACTCCGCGCTCGGCCATGCGCTCGACCACCTCGCTCAGCGCCTCGTGCGGCAGGGCGCTGGCCACCTCGTGGGTGCCGATGTCGGCGAGCGGCGTGTCGTCGGGGTCGCCCCGGTCGCGCGCGCGCTCCAGGTCGGTCAGGGTGACGATGCCGGTCATGGTGGCGGCGTCGTCCCGCGAGCGCAGCAGGTAGGCGTGGTGGTGCGTGCGGGCGCTCTCCCGGCGGAGATCGGCGATGGTGTCGTCCTCGAAGAGGGCGGGCACCTCCTCCTCCATGACCTCCCGCACCCGCACCGTCTGCAACAGGTCGATCTCGTGCAGCCGGAACAGGCTCTGACCGCGCCGCGACAGCATGCGTTCGTAGATGGACTCCTGCCCGAAGAGGTCGGCGGTGAGCGTGGAGATGACGGCGGCCAGCAGGATCGGCAGGATGAGCGAGTAGCTGCCGGACATCTCGAAGACCATCACGATGCTGCTCATGGGCGCGCGCGTGACGCCCGACAGCACACCCACCATGCCCACCAGCGCGAAGGCGCCGGAGTGATGCACCAGCGCCGGGAAGAGGCGCTCGCTGCCCTGGCCGAACGCCGAGCCGATGGCCGAGCCCACGAACAGCACCGGCGCGAACACCCCGCCCGACCCCCACGAGCCCATGGACGCGCCGGTGGCGACGGTCTTGGCGAGCGCCAGCCCCAGCAGCAGCAGGGCGGGGCCCGCGCTGCCTTGCAGCACCTTGCCCACCTCCTGGTAGCCCCGCCCCAGCACCTCCGGGAACGCCACCGCCACCAGCCCCACCACCAGCCCGCCGAGCGCGGGCCGCAGCATGGCCGGGAGCTTCACGGCGTTGAACAGGTCCTCGGCCGCGATCACCGTCCGGTTGAAGCCCACGGCCACGGCCGCGGTGATCACGCCCAGCCCGAGGTAGAGCAGCAGCTCGACCGAGGAGCCGAGCTGGAAGTGGGGCACGGCGAAAGCGGGCGTGTTGCCCAGCAGGCCGCGCGACACGGCGGTGGCGCTGACCGCGCCGATCACCACGGACGCGAAGTCGCGCGCCCGCAGCTCGCCCAGGATCACCTCCACGGCGAAGAGCACCCCCGCCACGGGCACGTTGAAGGTGGCGGCGATGGCGCCCGCGCCCGCGACCGCCACCAGCATGCGGCGGCGCTCCACGCTGAGCGCCAGCGGCTCGGCCAGCAGCGACGCGAGCGCGCCGCCGAGCTGGACGACGGGCCCCTCGGTCCCGAGCGAAGCGCCGCTGCCGATCGACAGCGTCGTGGCGAGCGGGCGCCAGAACGCCAGGTTGCGGGGCACCCTGCCGCCGAGGTTGGAGACGGCGTACATCACGCTGGGGATCCCGGAGCCACGGGCGTTCGGCGACCAGCGCACCACGATGGGTGCCACCAGCAGCCCCCCCACGGCGGGCGCGAGCGCGGTCGCCACCGCGCCGGGCAGCGTGCCCAGCAGCGCCGGCAGCGCCGTCAACGCCCGGCCGGTGGCGCGCACCAGCAGGTCGAAGCCGACCGCGGCCAGCCCGGTCAGCACGCCCACCACTACCGCCAGCAGGATCAGCGCCAGCGTTTCACTGGAGCGGGTCCCGGGCAAGAGGCGCGACAACGTGCGCGTCAGCAGGCCGGACGGGCGGGCCACGGGCTCCTCCTCGCGCCGGTCCTGGCCGACATGCCTACCGGACCGGCTCCGCGCCCAGCATACGGGCACGTGCTCCGTGGGGGACGGTGTCTCCGCACGCCGGAGCGGGCGGAGCCCGCTGCCGCCGCGCGTTGCGGGCGTGGTGTCCGACGGCCGCCGAGACCGCGCCCGAGCGGACCCGGGTCACGGCCGGGGGGTAGACTCGGCTGGCGGCCAGGCGCGACCGCCGCGCGGCGGCCGCGTGCCGCTCAGGATCCCCGTGATCGCCGCCGTCTATCTCCCCGCCCTCCTCCTCGCCTTCAGCGACGGCTTGCTGGTTCCCACCCTGCCGCTCTTCGCCAGCGGCCTGCACGCCTCCATGGGGGTGGTCGGGCTGGTGCTCGCCGCCGAGTCGCTCGGCACGCTGGCGGGCGACGTGCCGGCCGGGGTGCTGCTGGGCCGCTTCGGGGACAAGCCGGTCATGGTGGCCGGCCTGACGCTGGTGGTGGTGGCCGTGCTGGCGCTGGTGACGGCGCAGACCGTGGTGGCGGTGATCCTGCTGCGGCTGGTGTCTGGCTTCGGCCTGGCGCTCTGGAACCTGTCCCGGCACGCCTTCCTGACCCAGGCCACCCGCTCGGGACGGCGCGGCCAGGCCATCTCCGCCTTCGGCGGGGTCAGCCGGGCGGGCACCTTCCTGGGACCGGCCGTGGGCGGCCTGGTGGCGTCGCTGTTCGGCCTCCGCTCGGCGTTCGTGGTCTACGCCGCGGTGGCGCTGGCGGCGCTCGTGGTGGTGGCCTGGTTCGTGCCGCGCGGGGAGGCGCCCTCGCGGCCGGCCACCGTCGCGCCAGGCGCCGTGACGGGCTTCCGGGCCGTGCGCGGCTTCGCCGGCGTGCTGTCGACGGCCGGGGTGGCGCAGCTCATGGCGCAGATGGTGCGTGCCGGCCGCAAGGTGCTGGTGCCGCTCTTCGGGAGCCAGGTGCTGGGGCTGGACGTGGGCGCCGTTGGGGTGATCCTGTCCGGCTCCGCGTTCGCCGAGATGCTCCTGGTCTACCCGGCGGGCTGGCTCATGGACCGGCGGGGGCGCAAGTTCGCCATCGTGCCGAGCTTCCTGGTGCAAGCCGCGGCGCTGGCGCTGGTGCCCGCCACGCACGGCTTCTCCGGGCTGCTGGGCGTGGCCCTGATGATGGGGCTCGGCAACGGCCTCAGCGCCGGCACCATGATGACCCTCGGGTCCGATCTGGCACCGCCGGAAGCGCTCGGCGAGTTCCTGGGGGTGTGGCGCCTGGTGGGCGATGCCGGCTCGACGGGCGGACCCTTGCTGGTGGGCGCCGTGGCGGACGTGTTGGACCTGGGCGTGGCGGCCGTGGCGGTCGCGGTGGTGGGGCTGGCGGCGGCAGCGGTGTTCGCCTACCGGGTGCCGGAGACGCTCGAGGCCGTGTGAGGCGCGGGCCGGCAGGCGGCTGCTTCAGCCGGCCCGCGCCGCGGCCGCCTGTCCCCGCGGTCGGCTAGAATGGGAGGCGCCGAACACGCCGGAACGGGCGAACGCCAGCGGCCCGCGGAGCCACAGCGTCGTCGAGGGCACCGACCCAGCGCGCGGCCGCGAGCGAGGCGAGGCAGGAATGGTGGACTGGGCGAGCGGACGGGAAGGGAGCGCCGCCACGGCGTTCTTCCGTTCGCATCCGCAACCGATGCTCATCTACGATCCGGACACGCTCCGGATCCTGGCGGTGAACGCTGCCGCGGTGACGCACTACGGCTACCCCGAGGAGGCGTTCACCGCCCTCACCCTGCTCGACATCCGGCCGCGGGCCGAGGTCGAGCGCATGCTCACCGAGCGCGCCGGGCGCGAGCCGCCATACGTGATGCCGGGCACCTTCCGGCACGTCAGGCGCGACGGCAGCCAGTTCGACGCGGTGGTGAGCGTGTTCGCGGTGCAGTACCGCGGCCGGCCGGCGCGGATGGCGCAGGTCGCGGACGTGACGGCCGATCGCCAGGCCTTCACGAGCGTGCTGCGCGCCGAGGAGAAGTTCCGCGCGCTGTTCGACAGCGCCTTCGACGGCATCGCCCTGCTGCGCGGCGGCGTCTTCGTGGAGTGCAACAGCCGCACCCAGTCCCTGTTCGGGCTGCCGCGCGAGCGCTTCCTGGGGCACCATCCCGTCGACCTGTCGCCGCGGTATCAGCCGGACGGCCAGGCGTCGCGGCGGCAGGCCGACGAGAAGATGGCCGCCGCCATGGCGGGACAGGAGCAGCACTTCAGCTGGGTCCATGTGCGCGCCGACGGCACGCCCTTCGACGCCGAGGTGCACCTGTCGCGCCTGGAGGTGGGGGGCGAGGTCTTCCTGAAGGCGCAGGTGCGTGACGTCACGCAGCAGAAGCGTCGCCTCGACGAGCTGCGCGAGCTGCGGCAGGCGGTGGAGCAGGGCTCGAGCATCGTGCTGCTCACCGATGCCGAGGGCGCGGTGCGGTACGTCAACCGGCGCTTCACGGAGGTGACCGGTTTCCGCACCGACGAGGTCATCGGCCGGGCGGCCTTCGAGCTCGGAGCCGCCGACGCCGACAACCCGGACATGAGCGAGGTCCTCACCGCCGCCCGCCGGGACGGGGTGTGGCGCGGCGAGTTCGTCAACCGCACCAAGGCGGGTGGGCGGGTGTGGGAGCGCGCCCAGATCACGCCGGTGACGGACGACGCCGGCCGCGTCCGGCAGTACCTGAAGGTCGCGGAGGACATCACCGAGAGGCGCGTGATGTCGGCCCAGCTCGAGTACCTGGCCAGCCACGACGCCCTCACCGACCTCCTCAACCGCTCCGGCTTCGAGGAGCGCCTGGTGACGGCGCTCGCGGACCGGCGCGCGGATGGCCGCCGCGTTGCGGTGCTGGAGCTCGACCTGCAGGGTTTCCAGCTGCTCAAGGACAGCCTGGGAACGGAGGCCGGGGACGAGCTGCTCCGAACCGCCGCCCGCCGCCTGCGGGTGGCGCTGGGGGACGAAGGCGCGGTCGCGCGGCTCACCCGGGACGAGTTCGCGGTGGTCACGGGCCCGCTCGAGCAGGCGGTGGACGCCACCGAGGTGGCGGCGGGCGTGCTGGGCGCGCTCGAGGAGCCCGTCGAGATCGAGGGCCGCGCCGCCTCGCTGCGGCCGCGCGTGGGCGTCGCGGTGTTCCCCGACCATGCCGAGCGCCCGGCGGACCTGCTCAAGCATGCCTCGCTGGCGCTGTCCCGGGCGCGCTCCCGTGGAGGCGCCGCCTACGCCTTCTTCACGCCCGCCATGGACGTCCGGGCCCGCGAGCGCTTCGCGCTGGAGGGCGAGCTGCGCACGGCGCTCGGCAGCGAGCAGATCGTCCTGCACTACCAGCCGCTGTTCTCGCTGGGCCGCGGTCGGGCGGTGGCCCTGGAAGCGCTGGTGCGCTGGCAGCACCCCAGTCGGGGCCTGCTGGCGCCCGACGCCTTCATCCCGCTCGCCGAGGAGACCGGCATGATCCGCGAGCTGGGGCGACAGGTGATGACGGGCGCCTGCCGTCAGCTGCGCGCCTGGCTGGACGCCGGCGTTCCCGTGGAGCGGGTGTCGGTCAACCTGTCGCCGGTGCAGCTGCGCGCCACCGGCCTGGTGGACGAGGTGCGGGAGACGCTGCGGACGGCGCGCGTCCCGGCCGAGCGCTTCGAGCTGGAGATCACCGAGACGGCGGCCATGCTCGAGCCGCGGCGCAGCGCGGAGGCGCTGGAGGAGCTGCGGGCGATGGGGGTGCGCGTGACGCTGGACGACTTCGGGACAGGCTACGCCTCCCTGGCGTACCTCCGCGACCTGCCCTTCGACGCCATCAAGCTCGACCGCAGCTTCGTCACGCGGCTGGGGCAGGGAGACGGCAATACCGACGAGGGCATCGTCGCGGCCGTGGTGTCGCTGGGACGGAGCCTGGGGGCGACCGTGATCGCGGAGGGGGTGGAGACCGAGGCGCAGCTCCGCTCCCTCGAGCGGGTCGGGTGCGATGCCGTGCAGGGCTTCCTGCTGTCCCGCCCGCTGCCGCCCGACGAGGTCGCCGCGGCGCTTTCGGGCGTCACCGTCGGGTGACGGCGTCGCCGCGCGCCCAGCGGAGCGGCGCCTCGACCCCCGCCGCGGCCCGGCAGCGGCCACAGGCGTAGCGGCCGCGGGTGCGCCGGTAGCGCCCGTAACGCGCGCCGCAGCGGTCGCACACCAGCGCGTAGGGCGCGGGCGGCAGCGCTACCTCACCATCCCCGGCGCAACGCTCCGGCTTCGCGCCTACGCGCCGGCAGGCCGTGCGCCAGGCGGCGCCGTGGCCGTCGCCGGGTGTGAGGGCGTGCGCGATCTCGTGCAGGATGGTGTCGCGGACGACGTCCTCGCCGTTGAGGAGGGTGAGCGGCGCCGACAAGGTGATGCGGCGCTGCGTCGGGTGGCAGGAGCCCAGCCGGCGACGGGCGCGATCGAACGCGAAGCTCCAGCCGCCGAGGCCGTGACGCGCCAGCAGCGCCTCGGCGAGCGCGCGGGCGTCGCCCAGCGTCATGCCGGCTCCTGGTGCGGGCCTCCCCGGCGGGTGGGCTTCACGCCTTCCAGGTCTTGCGCAGCACCCGTACCCAGTTCTCGTGCGCCAGCTTGCGCAGCGACGGCTCGTCGTAGCCGTGCTCGCGCAACGCCTCCACCAGCCGCTGGACCCCGGCGACGTCGTGGATTCCCTCGGAGATGCGAGCGCCGTCGAAGTCCGAGCCGAAGCCGACGCGGTCCACGCCCAGCTTGTCGACCAGGTGATCGATGTGGCGCACCATCACCTCGATGTCGAGGTCGGCGTCGTGGCTGCCGTCGGGATCGAGGAAGCCGACGGCGAAGTTGAGGCCCACCATGCCGTCGGACTGCCGTACGGCCTCCAGCTGCTCGTCGGTGAGGTTGCGCGGGCTGGGGCAGATGGCGTGGGCGTTGGAGTGGGTGGCGACGAGCGGCGCGCTCGTCAGCTCGGCCGCGTCCCAGAAGCCGCGCTCCGTGATGTGCGAGAGGTCGACCATGATGCCGAGGTCGTTGCAGCGCGTGACCAGCCTGCGGCCGGCGGCGGTCAGACCGGGGCCGGTGTCGGGGCTGCTCGGGAAGCCGAAGGGCACGCCGTGCCCGAAGGCGTTGGCACGGCTCCACACGATGCCGAGCGAGCGCAGGCCGGCGCGGTAGTAGACGTCGAGGGCGGCCAGCTCGGGGTCGACGGCCTCCGCGCCCTCGAAGTGGGCGATGGCGGCGAGCGTCCCGTCGTCCAGGCTCTCCTGCAGCGCGTCGGCCGTGGTCACGAGCCGGACGCGGCCGTCGGCTGTGAGCTGGTAGAGGATGCGGAACATGCGATGGACGGCGTTGACGGCGTAGAGCTCGTCGACGGGCGGCGAAGGCGGGGTGGTGTATCCGCCCTTGACCTCCTTGCGGCCCGCGAAGGGGTCGCCGCCCGGCCGGGTGGGCGGGAACATGGCGAAGAAACCGCCGGCGAAGCCGCCTTCCCGGGCGCGGGCGTAATCGATGTGGCCGTCCTCCTGCCGCGCGAAGAAGTCGCGCTCCGGGCGCTCCAGGTGCATCAGCAGCGTGTCGTTGTGGCCATCGAAGACCGGGATCATGCCTCCGAGTCTACGCAATCCGGGACGTGTGGCGGTGGCATGGGGCATTTGTCCATTGGTTCACAAACCCCCGGGGGATATCGTGTGGGACGGATCAAACGTGCCGCAGGAGGCTGCTGGAAGCCGCCGCGGCGTCGGGAGGCGAGTAGCGATCATGAAGGACAAGCTGAACATCATCGTCATGAACGGCACGGTGGACAAGCTGCTGGCGATGGCTACCATCGTGTCCGGCGCGGTAGCGATGGGCAAGGACGTCACCCTGTTCGTCACCTTCTGGGGCCTGATGGCCTTCCGCAAGGGCGCCTGGCAGGATCCGGCGCAGCAGAAGCTGCCGGCCGAGTACCAGGAGTACGCGCCGATGATGCAGCAGGCGATGCAGACCATGGGCGTCAACCCATGGATGCAGACGCTCCGCACCGCCAAGGAGCTCGGCAACGTCACGGTCTACTCGTGCAGCATGACCCAGGACCTCTTCGGCCTGAAGATGGGTGACCTCGAGGACGTCGTCGACGGTGAGAAGGGGGTCGCCGGCTTCATCGCCGAGTCGCAGGACGCAGAGGTGCTGGTCTTCTGAGGCCGCGCTCCACGCGCTCAGCGGAGCTGCCTTGCAGATCGACACCCGAGGACATGTTCAAGAGAGGACACGGTAGACGATGACAGACACCGCCAACCAGGGAACCACTGTCAAGCAGGAGATCGACGCCCGCGGCAGCGCCTGCCCCGGCCCGCTGATGGAGCTCATCCGCGGCATCAAGGCGGCCGGCGTCGGCGACGCCGTGGCCGTGCTCTCCTCGGACCCCGGCTCCAACAAGGACATCCCGGATTGGGTCGACAAGATCGGTTACGAGCTCGTCGCCAACGAGGACCTCGGCGCGTACCACCGCTTCGTGGTGCGCAAGACCAAGTAGCGAACGAGCCTGCGGCCGCGGGCCGTGGCGTGACGCGCGCGGCTGCGAGGCAGCCCGGCTGGCGCCGGCAATAGGCTGCTGGGAGGCAACCATGCATCGGATCGTGATCATCGGTGGGGGGCCGGGCGGCACCATCACCGCCAACCATCTGGCAGAGGCACTGGTGTCCGAGATACGCGAGGGGCGCGTGGAGATCACGCTCCTGACGGACAAGGCCGAGCAGGTGTACAAGCCGGGCTTCCTCTATCTGGCCTTCGGCCTGGAGACGCCCGAGCGCATCCGCAGGCCCGTGCGCGAGCTGGTGAGCCCGTACGTGCACGTGCGCGTGGAGCGCGTCACCAAGGTCGACACCGAGCAACGCCAGGTGTTCGTCGAGGGCGGAGGCAAGCACGTCTTCGATCAGCTCGTCCTCGCCACCGGCGCGAACCTCGACCCCGGCGCCACGCCGGGCCTGACGGAAGCGGGCGACTGGTTCTACGACGAGGACGCCGCGATGCGGCTCCACGCCAAGCTCGAGGCCCTGGAGGAGGGCAAGGTCGTGATCTCCGTCATCGGTGCGCCGCACATGTGCCCGGTGGCCCCGCTGGAGATCACCTTCATGCTCGACGACTGGCTGCGCCGACGCGGCCGGCGCGACCGGATCGAGCTCGCCTACACCTATCCCATCAACCGCACCCACTCCATCGCCGAGTGCGCCGAGTGGTCGACCCCGGAGATGCAGCGCCGCGACATCCACATCGAGACGTTCTTCAACGTGGAAGAGGTCGATCCCGAGCACAAGGTGCTGCGGAGCATGGAGGGCTCGGAGCTCCCCTTCGACGTGCTGATCGCCGTGCCCGAGCATCGCAGCGCGGCCTTCCTGGAAGCGTCCGGGTTGAGCGTCGCCGGCTGGGTGCCGACCGACCGCGAGACGCTGGAGGTGAAGGGCCACGAAGGCATCTGGGCCCTCGGCGACACCACCGACCTGCCGGTGTCGAAGGCGGGCTCGGTGGCGCACTACCAGTCCGCGTTCCTGTCGAAGAACGTGGCGGCGCGCGTGCACGGCCTCGGGCCGGTCGCCCGTTACGACGGCAAGACGATCTGCTTCGTGGAGGCGAGCCTGGACCGGGCCACCTTCATCGAGTTCGACTACAACCGGCGGCCGCACGTGCCGGAGCCGACCAAGATCATCCACTGGGCGAAGCTCGCCTATAACAACGCCTACTGGCTGACCGCCAGGGGCGCGCTGTAGGAGGAGGACATGGCGAACGAGTCCACCCTCCCCGTCGACGCCGACGTCTCGCGCAAGCTGGACGCGGTGCTGGCCAAGCTGGACGCTATCGAGCGGCGCATGGACGCCTTCGCGGCCGAGCCGGCCTGGCAGCTCGGCCAGCCGATCGCGATCGCGCTCGCGGGCCTCACCGACGACATGGTGAAGGGGCTCGTGGGTCGCCTGGCGGGCGTGGCCGAGGTTCTGCTCGACCCGGCGATGCTGGAGATCATCGGACGCATGAGGAGCCCCGAGGCGATCGCGGCGCTCCAGCAGTTCACCGAGCCCTCCACGTTGGAGACGCTGCGCGGCCTGGGCAGCACCTTGAACCTGGTCAAGAGCGGCATGACCGACGAGATGGTGGCGGGCCTGGTACGCAAGCTCGGCGGCCTCGCCGAGCTGCTGCTCGACCCCTTCGTGCTGGACGCGCTGGAACGCCTGGCACGTGCCTTGAAGGCCGGTCAGGCCGAGTATCCCGACGTCACCGTGCCTCCGGTCGGCGGCATCTTCGGAGCGCTGCGCTCGGCGAACGACCCCGAGACGCGCCGCGTGATGGCCTTCGCCCTCGCCGTGATGCACAACCTCGGCGACGAGTTCGCAGGCTCCGAGCCTTCCTAGACGCCCTCGCCTCCGGGCGTAGGTGGGGCCCGCCGAAATGGCGGGCCCCCTTTGCGGTCCCCGTCCGCCGGTCGTTCGGCGTTCCGTGCCGGCAGGCCCCGGCGCGTGGCGGCCTGCGCTCAGGCGGCGGGCGGGATGTTCTGGTTGACGTGGAAGAGGTTGTGGGGGTCGTAGCGGCGTTTGATCTGTCGGAGGCGTGGGTAGTTGTCGCCGTAGGTGGCGCGGATGCGGTCTGTGCCTTCGTCCATCATGAAGTTGACGTAGGCGGCGCCGGTGGAGTGGGGGTGGAGGGCGTCGTGGTAGGCGACGGTCCAGTCGCGGAGCTTGTCGGCGTTGGCGGGGTCGGGGTCGACGCCCACGACGACCTGGGACCACATGGCGTCGCGGTGGCGGTAGGCGGTGGCGTCCTTGGCTACGCGTTGTGCGGCGCCGTTGAGCGGGTAGAGGTGCATGGTGGAGAACGGTGTCGGCAGCTGTGAGCCGCGCTTCGCGTGCTCGCGGATGGCGTCGTCGCTGAGCCGGGGCATGAAGTCGGCGCGCCAGTACCACTGCAGCCCGGCCGGGTACAGCGGGTCGAAGAAGGACTGGAGTGCCGGGAACGGCAGCTCGTGGGGGCCGTGGAGGAGCGGCGTTACCTCGGACACGAGCGGCTCGACGAGCGCGTTGAAGCCCTCCTGCGAGCCGTTGTAACACCACACCACCGCGGCGACGGTCTGGCCGTGGAGCGCTTCCGGGAAGGGTGGCACGGGGGGCACGGCGGTGAACGCGAAGAAGCCTCCGAGCTCCTCCGGTGCGCGCTCGATCAGCGCCTGGAAGCCGCGGAGCGCGTCTGCGGCCTTGTCGGCCGGCCACATCGTGGGGCCGCCGATGACGTTCTTCACGGGGTGGGCGCGGAAGAGGAAGCTGGTGACGATGCCGAAGT
>DATFNF010000084.1:0-19421 GCA_035266525.1 Trueperaceae bacterium
CGCTCCATCCGACACGGATCGACATCGGCGAGGACGCGCGGCACGGCCTGGTGGAGCTGCTCAACCGGCAGCTCGCGGACACCAGCGACCTCGCCAGCCAGCTGAAGCAGGCCCACTGGAACGTCAAGGGCCGCGACTTCCAACAGCTCCACGAGCTCTTCGACGAGGTGTACGCAGCGCTCCTGCCGTTCGTGGACGAGCTCGCCGAGCGCGTCGCCACGCTCGGCGGCACCGCCAGGGGCACCGTGCGCATGGCGGCCCAAGCGTCCACCCTGCCGGAGTACCCGGTCGGGGCGACGACCGGCGGCGAGCATCTCGAGGCCTTGCGCTCACGCATCGCCGACTACGCAGCGAGCACGCGCCGCGCCATCGGCGCCGCCGAGACGCTGGGCGACCCCACCACCGCGGACCTCTTCACCGCGGTCTCCCGCGCGGTCGAGCAGCAGCTCTACTTCATCGAATCGCACCTGCACGGGAGCTGACGGCGGCTGGAGCCACACGGGCTCCGGACGTCACCGGGCGCCTGGCCCGGCGCCCGGTGACGTCCGGTCTCCCCGTCTGCGGCCGCGCCGCTTACGCCTCGGCGCCGCCGTCCCCGTCGTAGTCGTCGTCTTGCAGAGCACCCTGGTCGAGCACGTGCTCGGCGATGAACACCGGCGCCTTCACCCGTACGGCCAGCGCCAGGGCGTCGCTGGGCCGGGCGTCCACCTCGAAGCGCACGCCGGAGCGCTCCAGGATGAGCATGGCGTAGTAGGTGCCCTCGACCAGGTCGGTGATCTCCACGCGCGCGACCTCGGCGCCGAGCATCTCCAGCACCGACACCATCAGATCGTGCGTGAGGGGGCGCTCGAAGCGCTCGCTACCGCGGCCGCTGGCGATCGAGATGGCCTGCATGGCGTCGATCTGGATGGGCAGGATGTCGTTGCCATCCTTGCGCCTCAGCAGCACCAGGAACTGGTTCTCGTCACCCGATACCGCGATGTCCTCGAGCTCCACCTCGACCATGCGGCATTCTACCGTAGCGGCCGGCGGCCGAAAGGTTCAGGCGTCCCGTAGCCATCGGCCTTCGCACGGCTACGGGCGGGGCTCCGTACGCGGCTCTGCGCGCGGCCCCGGGCGCGGCTCCGGGCGGACCTCCGGGCGCGGCTCCGGGCGCGGCGGCGGGCGACGGCGGCAGCGCCTCCCGGCGACCGCGGCGGCCGGCGCCCGGCACGGGCGTCGCGCTCGCGAGCGCCCTGATAGACTGCGCCCGTGCCCGAGCCCGTCATCGGACTGGAGATCCACCTGGCCATCCGCACCGACAGCAAGATGTTCTGCGGCTGCGCGGCGGATAGCTTCGGGCACGAGCCGAACGTCCACACCTGCCCGGTGTGCCTGGGGCTTCCGGGGACGTTGCCGGTCACCAACGGCGACGCCATTCTGAAGGCGGTGCGCTTCAGCCTGGCCCTCCACTGCCAGGTACCGGAGCGGACCCAGTTCCACCGCAAGCACTACTTCTATCCGGACGCGCCCAAGAACTACCAGATCAGCCAGTTCGACCGTCCCGTCGGCGAGCACGGCTGGATCGAGCTGGAGGGCGGGCGGCGCGTCGGCATCACGCGCTGCCACGTCGAGGAGGACGCCGGCCGGCTGGTACACCCGCCCTACGCCGACCACAGCCTGGTGGACTTCAACCGCGCCGGCGCCCCCCTCCTCGAGATGGTCACCGAGCCCGACCTGCGCACGCCCGAGGAGGCGCGCGCCTTCCTGACCCGGGTCCAGGCGATCGCGCGGGCGCTGGGCGTGTCCGACGCCAGCCCCGAGCAGGGCAAGATGCGCGCCGACGTCAACGTGTCGCTGCGTCGCGAGGACGGGAGCTTCGGGACCAAGGTCGAGGTCAAGAACCTGAACTCGTTCAAGAGCGTGGCCGCGTCCCTGGCCTTCGAGATCAAGCGCCAGGGCGTGCTGCTCGAGGAGGGGCGCGAGGTCGCCCAGGAGACGCGCGGCTGGAACGAAGGCGGGCAGCGGACCTACCTGCTCCGGACCAAGGAGGAGTCGGCCGACTACCGCTACATGCCCGAGCCGGACCTGCCGCCGCTGACGCTGGCACGCGACTGGCTGGAGCGCATCCGCGCGACCATGCCGGAGCTGCCCAGCCGCAAGCGGGAGCGCTACCTGGCGCTGGGCCTGCGCGCCGGCGACGCCGAGCTCATCGCCTTCGACGTCGACGCCTCCGCCTTCTTCGACGCCGCCGTCGCTGCCACCGGCGCGGCCACCGCCGCGACCACCGCCGCCACCACCGCCGCCACCACCGGCGCGACCGCCACCGACGGCGCCCCTGCCACTGCTGCCACGACCACCGCTGCCGCCCGCGCCGCCCAGGCGATCGCCAACTGGCTGGTCGGGGACGTGACGGGCCTGCTGAACGCGGAGGGGAGGAGCCTGACCGAGGCCGCGCTCACGCCGGAGCACCTGGCGGCGCTGGTGCGCCTCATCGACGAGGGCGCCATCTCCGGCAAGATCGCCAAGGAGATCCTCCCCGACGTGGTGGCCGGCGAGGCCCCTGAGGCCGTGGTGGAGCGCAAGGGCCTGCGCCTGATGCGGGACGAGGGCGCCCTCGCCGACGTGGTCGACCGGGTCATCGCGGCCAACCCCGCGATCGTGGCGAGCGTGGCCGAGAACCCCAAGGCCGTCAACGCCCTGCTGGGGCGGGTGATGAAGGAGACGCGCGGCACCGCCCAGCCGGACGCGGTGCGCAAGCTGCTGCAGGAGCGGCTCGGGACCTGACCCCGGCTGCCGGGGCGCGGGCGGACGCCCCGGCGTACCGACCCCCGCGGACCGTGGCGACGCGGCCGCACCGTCCCCACCGTCTCTGCGCCGCTCGCACAACCCGGAGCCAACCCCCCACCGTCTAGGCTTCGCACACGGACCGGGCCGTGGAGGGAGGCGCCCATGGGCAACGTCGCCGCACGCGTGCTGGCACCGCTGGCGCTGATCGTGGCGCCGCTCTGGGGCGGCGCGGCGCTGGCGTTCACGCCGGCCGACATCGTCGCGGAGCTGCCGGAGAGCGAGCGCAGCCTGCGCCAGGCGGCGGCGGTGGCGGCGGCCGGGCGCGGCCTGGGGCTGGCGGACGCCGGAACGCACGCCAGCCTGCGCGTCGCCCCCGCCGTCGAGTACGGCGCGGACATCGAGGACCCGGCGGCGCTGGCGGCATCGCTCGACCTCGGGCTCGAGCTCGGCTGGCGCCAAGACCGCGCCCGGGCGCTGGCCGCCCGGGCCGAGCTGCTCCGCGCGCGGGAGCGCTGGCGCCACTGGCGCCGCGCGGACGTGCGGGACGGCCTCCGCCTGCTCGGCAAGACGCTGCGGGCGGAGGTCGCCCTCGAGCGTGCCGAGCTGGACCTGGGGCGCGCCAGCCAGGCCGCCGCGCGGGATGCGGCTGCGACCGCGCGCAACGCAACCCCGACCGCGGGCAACGCAACCCCGGCCGCGCGCGACGCGGCTGCGGCCGCGGGCGACGCAACTCCGGCCGCGAGTGCCACGGCCGTCCGCCGGGCCCAGGCGCTGGTCGCCGCCCGCCGCCACGCGCTGGCAAGCCTGCGGGCGGACGCCGCCGCACTCGGCCTCCAGGGGCTGGCGCGCCTCGAGGCCGCCGGCTTCGCGTTGCCGGCCGCGCCTTCGGACCCGCCCGGGCGCGCCAGGCTCGCCCTCGCGCTCGACGCGGCACGCCTCGGACGCGAGGCCGCCGCCTCCGAGGTCCTCCGCGACCTCTCGCTGGCCGTCACCTACGAGTCGAAGTCGGACCGGTTCCAGCTCTCGGCGTCGCTGGGCCTGGATCGCGGGCGTCCGGAGGCGGTCGTGGCCGCCGAGCTCGGCTCCCAGCAGGACGACCAGTGGAGCGTGCGCCTGGGAGCGGACATCCGCCTGGACGCTGGCGCCGCCGACGCGCAGGCCGCGGCGGACGAGCGGGTGCGCCGGGCCGAGGTCGAGCTGGCGGCCCTCGAGAGCGGTTATGCCCGGCGCCTGCACGAGGCGCGCACGGCCGTCGAGGACGCCGTCGACACCTTCGATGCCGAGGTGGCCACGTGGCGCGAGGAGGTGGCCGCCGTGCCGGCGGCGGGCGCCATGTCCGCGCCGGACTGCCGCTCCTTGCTGGCGCGCGAGAACGCCGTCTACGGCGCGTGGCTGGACGTGGTGGGCGCGACCTACGACTACCTCGAAGCGGTGGACGGCGCGTGGGCCGTGGCGCCGGTCCCGGGCGCCGCCGGTGGCGGAGGCCCGGTGTCCGGCGTCGCCGGCGGCGACCCCTGGCCTTCGCGTCCGAGCGCCTGCGCACCGGTACGAGCGGCCGCAGGTCCCGCGTGAACGGTCGCCCGCAAGGGGCGAGGGCCCTCACCCCTTGGCGACGAAGGCTCCGGCCTCGTCGGCGAGGTGGGTGAAGCGGTCGCACAGGTCGATGAGCCCTTGCCCCGCGGCTTCGCGGAAGGCGAGCACCTCCACGCGCTTGCCCGCCTGTTGCGCCAGCTCCACCATCGGCACGAAGTCGCCGTCCCCGGAGCCGAGCACCAGCACGTCGACGTGCGGCAGGGCGCGCACCATGTCGGCCGCGATGCCCATGTCCCAGTCGCCCTCCATCACCACGCGCCCGCTGTCGTCGGTGCGGTGGACGCGCACGCGACGGCGCCGCACCCGGTACCCGAGCGCCGACAGCTTGGTGACGAAGCCGAAGGCCGAGCTGTCGCCCTCGCGCTCCACCACGTAGGCGGTGGCGGAAGCCAGGCGACGGCCCCGGAGCGCCAGCTCCAGCAGGTGCTGATAGTCCACCGACGCGTCGTACCCGTCACGGGCGGCGTAGTAGAGGTTCTGGGTATCGACGAAGAGGGCGACACGGTCCCGGGCGTCGCGGTCAGTGGCGCCGGACGCGGCGCCCGCCCGGGCTACCGCCTGCGCCCCGCCGGCGGATCCCGGTGTGCCATCACTGTCGGTCATGACCCGAGTCTAGGCGACCGGCGCCGACGTCGGAACCCGATGCGGGTACCGGACGCCGCTGCGGCGCACGGCTCGACTAGCAGCCCCCGCCGGGATCGCCGCTCCCGACCGCGGCGGCTGCCGCCAGGTCCAACGCCGCCACGCTCCCGGCCGGCCCGCGGGCGTCGTCTCTCGCCGCGCGCCCGCGCACCGCGTGCACCGTGAGCTCGAGCTCCAGCACCGCGGCGTATGCCTTGCTCACGAGCCGCAGCTCGCGTCCAGAGGGGAGCAACAACCAGTGGTCGAGCGTCGCGGCCAGCGGGAGCAGCACGATGCCGCTGGAGCACGCCACCGGCCTGTCCAGATCACCGATGAAGACGACCTGCGGCCCCGGCGCGACCTGGAGCTCCAGCGGCGTCGCGTCCCCGTCCAGACCGACTCCCAGCGGAGAGTCCACCGCCGCGCGCCCGCCGACGTGCAGCAGGCAGGGCTCGTCCGGCAACTCGAAGGTCACGGCGCTGGAAGGCTGCCCCGGGAAGCGCACCAGCGTCCAATCCGCCCCTGCGCCCGTCACGCCGGGCCCCTCCCGGCCGATCTCGAGCAGCGCCAGCTCCCGACCCCGGACCGCCTGCGCGGTCACCGGTCCCGGCAACGTGGACGGCAGCCCCATCCAGGCGCGGAACGCCTGCACCGGCACGCCGGTGTCGGGCCCGCCCCACTCGGACCAGGCCACGCGCTGCCCCGCCGCCATGGTGTGGAACGCGCGCGCCCAGGACCGTCCCTCGACATCCATCTGCCGGGCCGCGACGCGGTGGTACTCCGCCCGCCTGCCGGGCTGCAACGTGTCGTAGAGGACGTTCCTCGCCTCGCTGTCGCGGAAGCGCCAGCCGCCGTCGTACGTCAGCCATCCGCGCCGTTCCAGCTCGTCGACCGCGTGCCGCGCCTCGAACATGTCGACGAGCCCGTTGCTGAGCCGGCCGGGGTGCACCGACAGGCGCTCGAGGGCCAGGCGGGCTTTCATGCTGGCGTGGCGCAGCTCGATCTCGTACGCCGCCCGCACCCGCTGGGGCACGGCCAGGCGGCCGTCGTCGGTCCGCGCCAGGCGCATGTCGGCCAGCTCCCGCAGCAGGCCTTCGTTGCCGCCCGACCACAGGTACGCCTCGGCCGCGATATCGAACGGCAACAGCGCCAACCTGCTGGCCCGAGCGTCCTGCCACGACACCGGAGGCAGCTCGACGTACCGCAACCTGGCGGGATCGTAGAGGTTGCGCAACTCCAGGACCGGCCCGGGATCCTCTCCGTAGGCGGGCACGCGTACGACCCAGCCACCCTGGTGGCTGGCGAGGACGGTCTCGGCGAGCTTGTCGGGGTAGCGCCCGGCGATGAGGTGGATAGCCTTGACCGCCGTGCCGTTGCCTTCCATCACCGGAAGGCGCAAGGCGTCGCCCAGTCGACGGGCGAAGCCGCTCACGTCCTCGCCCGGCTTGGCCCGGGTCAGCACCAGGAACGGCGGGGTCAGGGCGACCGCCAGCGACCGGGCGAGATCCTCCACACCGGCGTTCTGCAGCGTCCGGCGGTGGCGCACCGCCCTCTGCGACTCGATCCACGCGTCGAACGCGCCGGAGATGCCCTCCAGGCCCTCGAAGAGCTCCCCTTCGCCGGCCTCGCTGACGAGCTCCACCACGGCCGGGAAGCGCAACGGGTCGGCGCCGGCCTCGAACAGCGCCGTGCCGGCGGAATCGTTCAAGCGGTGCAGCTCCACGCGCAGGTTCGACCGCGCCTTGCCGGACGGCCACAGCAGGTCCGCGAGGTGATCGCGCGACACCGGGCCCGTCACCGCGACGTACGCCAGCATCGCGAGCCCGCGGCGCCTCACGCGGACGGGCCACCCCCCACGCTCGAACCTCGTTTCCCCCTGCAATACGAAGCGGAGGGGGGCTCCGCCATTTCCGGTCCCGTTACGCATGCGTTGCCCCCGTCATCGAATCGACGCCTTAGCGTAACGGACCCGGCAACGGCGGGCCAGGGACGTTCATCATCGCGGTCGCGGCCGGGCAACGGCAGCGAGCCTATGGTTTCCATGACTCATTGGCTGGGTAGGAGGTGATCGCCCGGAAGGCACGTCAGCCGCGAGTTGCGCGCGCTGTCGACAGTGCGCCGCGCCGCGGCCACCACTCGACAGGAGAACCACCACACCGGATCTCATCGTCTCAGATGGAGGGGGAAACACATGCTCAGAAAGCTCATGTTCGTCGGCTTCCTCGCGCTCGCGTTCGGCTTCGCAGCCGTCAACGCGCAGGTGATCACGCCCACGTCCGACAGCAACCAGCAGCTGGACATCAACGTCGGGAGCGGCGGGGACACCGCGCAGGTCACGCAGCAGGTCAACGTCAACGTGCCGCCGGCCACGGCGCTCCACAGCACCGCCGGCTCGCTCACGTTCGACATCTCGCAGATCGGCAACCAGGACGGCACCTGGTACTGTGTGCAAGGCGCGGCCTCACCGACCTACGGCACCTTCGACCCCGCCACCGGCGACTACGTGATGACCGGGCTGGGCTCGGACTACTACAACCAGTCGCAGGTCCTGCCCATGGGGACGTACTACAGCATCGCGACCTGGCCCGCCGTTGCCATCCACGGCGCGCAGCAGATCACCCAGTACCCGCCGGCGACCCTGGCCGACGGCGTCGTGACCAACGCCAGCAAGGCGTACTTCGTCTGCTACCGCACCTTCCTCATGCAGACCTTCAGCAACTTCAGCAGCTACGACCTGCAGGTGACCCGGGACGGGACGACGGACGTTCAGGCGTACCCCGAGCCCATCTACATCCAGGGCAACACCTACTGCTCGGCGAACTCCAGCGATGACGCCACCGGCTTCTTCTCCCTGCCGACCGACGGCGGCCCCGCCGCTCACCTGATCCCCGTGAGGTGGGGGAGCGGACCGACCGGCGCCGTGGCCGAGCAATGCAACCAGCCCGGCACCAAGAGCTGGCTGGACAACCTCATCGTGGTGGCCGTGAAGATCGACGGCGAGCACTTCGGTAACTCGTCGACCACGTTGACCTACACCATGGTGTCGGCCGACGCGGCGTTCACTGCACCTCAGTGAATTAGCCGATCCTTGGGGAGAGGGACGGTGCCGTCCCTCTCCCCGGTCTTCCCGCGGAGGGCGAATGCCTCGTGTCCCATTCGAGTACACAGCCCCTCCAGAGCGCGCGACGGCGACGAGGAAGCGCACAATCATGATGATGGACTCCCTATCCCATCGGCCCGCCCACCGACTGCCCGTCCCGCTCCTGGGGCTCATCGTCGTGGTCGCGTTGGCAGGCACCCTGCTGCCGAAGGCCGGGGCCCAGAACACGGTGGCCGTCAGCCCCGCCGGCGTGTTGCTCCAGGGGGACGCGGGTCAGACCCTGAACGGCACCCTCCGCCTCGACAACCCCACGTCCGACGACGCGGCCGTCACAACGTCCATCCAGGACTTCTCGTACGACAGCGCCGGCGAGCTGACCTTCCACCCTGCCGGGAGCGTCGCCGGCAGCGCGGCGAGCTGGGTCACGGTGAACCCGGCGTCCTCCACCGTCAGCGCGCGCGGCAACGAGCGCATCCGCTACAGCGTCGACATCCCGGCGGACGCCGAGCCCGGCACCCACTGGGCGGTGGTGTTCTTCGAGACGGGGACGGCCAACCCGCCGACGGCCGGTGACACGCTGGCCACCTTCAAGGTCCGGATCGGCTGTGTCCTCTACGTCGACGTCGGCAAGGGCTCGGCGGCCGGCAAGATCGCGGGCATCGTGGGCGCCGGCGCGAAGGGCGATATCCAGTACCAGTTCGCCATCCAGTATCTGAACTCAGGCAATCTCGTGAGCCTCCTCAACGGCCGGGTGGACGTGCGGAACAGCGACGGGGACACCGTCGTGTCCATCCCCATCAGTCGCGAGGTGGCGTTGCCGGGCAGCGTCAGGCTCCTGAACGCCAACATGGTCGGTCCGCTGCCGGCCGGCGACTACGACGCGCTGGTGATCCTCGAGCCCAACAACATGAACGAGGAGGTCGCGGGCGAGTACCCCTTCCACCTCGACCACGCGCTGTCGGCGCCCCCTGCGCCTCCCGCCACGGCCGGCAAGAACGGCGCGAGCGGCACGAGCGGCGCCGCGGAGAGCGGTGCGGGCGCCGCGAACGGGGGACCGCCATGACCAGGGCCTTCATCCACCGTCGCGTCGCCGCCGTAGCCGCCGTGCTCGGCCTCGCGGTCCTGGCCGTGGCACACGGCCAGGCCACCTGGAGCACGCAGGTCGTGATCCCCGACATGCTCACCATCCGCGTGCCGACGACGGTGCTCGCGTTCGCGCCCGGCCAGGGCCTGCCGGACGGCGAGAGCCTGTCCGGCCTGTCGGCGCCCGCCAGCTGCCCGCTGTCGTCGACCTATCCGCCGCTCGCCTTCCCCGCCTGCTACCCGATCGCGCTGCGCGGGGGCGTGCTGCCGCTGGAGGTGTTCTCGAACCTCCGCGGAGGCTGGTCGTTGCTCCTCGACGTCTCGGACCTGACCGATGCCACCGGCATGTACCGCCTGCCTGCGGACAGGATCTGGTTCCAGATCGGGAACGGCGCCTGGCAACGGGTGAGCGCCACGACCAACCCGCTCTACTTCGGGACGGGCCCCACCGACGGTTACTTGAGCCTCGACATCCACTTCATGCTCGAGCTCGACGGCAACGAGCACGCTGGCAGCTTCATCACCAACGCGGTGGTATCCGGCATGCGCCAGCCTTAGCGCGCCCCCGATGCGCCGCTTCCTCGCCCTCCTGCTCGTGCTCGCCGGCACGGCAGCGGCGGCGTCGGTCGCGGTGACCGCGCCGGCGGGCAAGCCCGGAGCTCCCGGCGACTACGTCACCCTGGTCTTCCATCTGTCCGGCGAGGGCGAGATCGACGTCGCGTTCTCCGCCGACTACGGCGCCACCGTGCTGGCGCCGACGCGCCATCTGAGCCTGACCGGCACGAGCGGCCTCTTCGCAACGGTCCACGTCCCGGACGACGCGCGCGCGGGCACCCACATCACGGTGCGGCTGCAGGCCAAGAGCGAGGGCCAGGTCGTGGCGCAAAGCGAGTCCGCCATCGAGGTCGCCTCGGTGGTGGCGCCGCAGGTCGCCCTGGACGGCGGCACTCGTGCCATCGTGGGCGAGCTGGCCCAGGTGCGCGGCTACGTCACCAACGCCGGCAACGCTGCCGACCGCGTGACCCTCGCCCCGCAGGACTCGCCCTGGCCCATCAGCGTCTCGCCACGGGCCGTCGACCTGGCGCCGGGCGAGAACGCGCCGGTGGTCGTCACCGTGGTGCCGGGCAGCGACGTCTCCTCGGGCTACCGCTACCTCGTGCGGCTGGTCGCGACCTCGACGAGCGACCCTTCGAAGGTCGCTAGGGCCCAGGCGATCATCACCTTCCTCGACCCGCAGCAGGAAGCGATCCGCAAGGCGGGAGGCCTGGCGCTCGTCTTCGGCGTGAGCGCGAGCGGGCTGGCGAGCGCCGTCCTGGATGCCGGAACGTGGTCGGTGAAGTACCAGTACTCGGTGCGGCCTTCCCTCACCGGCGCGCTGTCCGACTACATCCAGGGCGACGCCTCGACGACCCCCATCCACGGCAGCGAGGCCGGGCCGCTGGTACCGCCCAGCTCGGGACGGGTGACCTTGCAGGCGGACAGCTGGAGTGCCGGGCTGAGCGTCAGCGCGAACAGCGTCGGGCTCTCCGGCGACGTGGACGTCGGCGACTGGCAGGTCTCGATGGGCTCGTCCCTGTCGTTCGGCGGGGGGCGGCTGGCGGTGTCGGGGTCGGCGGGCTTGCAGAACCTCGTGGCCGCGCCGGACCTGGGGCTCACCGGCGACTTCTTCATCGCCTCGGGCGTCCATCACGAACGGTTCGGGGTGCGCTACACGTACCACTTCTCCCCGGACCTGAGCCTCGGAGGCGGCGCGGACGTGTACGGCATCCACACGCTGGGAAGCGCCTACTACGCGGTCCCGTCCTTCACGGTCGACGGCAGCTACCGCGGTCCCGCGATCGCGACGCGCGCCAGCTACACCACCCTGCCCACCTTCGGCCAGCACATCGCCTCGGCCGATCTGTCCTCGACCTTCGCGGGCCCGCTCGGTTTCGTGGTTTCGGCCAAGGGAACGCTGTCGCCCGGGGGCCATCACGCCAACGCCTCCGCCACCGTCTTCGGCTTCCCCCTGCCCAGCACGGGCCTGAGCGGCAACCTCCGCTTCAACGAGGTGAGCGGGACCGACGAGTACGGCACCCTGACGGGCGCCGTCCAGGCGTCTACGGGCTTCCCCCTGACGGGGGGCAGCGGCGGGATCTCGGCCTCGTACGCGCACACCATGCCCCTATGGGGCTCGAGCAGCGCCGCCGACGACGCGGAGATCGCGGTGGGCGGCACCGTCGCGCCGGTGCACGCGCAGTTAAACGCCGGCTACGGCTCGCAGGGCGCAACCGCGCAGCAACCCGCCCACCAGTCGCTGCGGGCCGGCGGAGCCGTGGTCGTGACGCCACTCGCGACCACCACGCTGTCGGCGAGCTACACCTACACGGACGTGCTCCTGCCGGACCCGGAGCAGAAGCACGGCTACGGCGTCTGGTGGGACCAGGCGTGGGGCTGGGGCGTCAGCTCGCGGCTCGATTACGAGCGCACCTGGGACTTCGTGGCCGGGCTGCCTCCGAGCCAGCCCGAGTCGCTCGCGGCCACGATCTCCTTCTCCAACTTCCTGCTGCCCGGCCTCGACCTCGACGTCGGTTACGCCATCGGCAGCGACATCGGCCTGCTCGTCTTCGACCAGCCCTACAGCCACACCTTCTCGCTGGGGCTCGGCTACGGCGTGCGCGTCCCGTTCCAGACCCCGCCGTCGATCGTGGCGCTCTTCGGGGGACGCAAGAGCGGGCTCCTCTACGGGCGCGCGCTGGCGCGCCGCGGCGGCTCGGAGCGGCCGCTCGTCGGGGTCACCATCGCTCTCGGAGACCAGCAGACGGTCACCGGTCAGGACGGCTCTTACGAGCTCCGCGTCGCTCCCGGCGTCTACGACCTGAGCTTCCCCGCCGGCCTGCCGGCGACGCTTGGGTTGGAGGGCGACCCGCGGGCGACCATCGTCCTCGACCAGCAGGTCCGGCGCGACCTGGTCTTCCAGCCCGTCGTGAACCTGAGCGTCGCCGTCTTCGACGACAAGAACCAGAACGGGCGCAAGGACGCGGACGAAGAAGGCATCCCCTACGCCGGCGTGAGCGTCTCGGGTCCGGTCGTGAAGCAGATGCGCGCCGACGGCAGCGGCAACGCCGTCATCTCCGGCCTGCCTGCGGGCCACTACAGCGTCTCGCCGGACGGGCGGTTCCTGCCGCCCGGCTACCGGCCCACGTCGGATCCGGTAGCGGTGGACCTCGCCCCGCCGGCGCTCCCGCCGGCCGTCGCCGTCGGCGCGGCCAGGCCGCCGAAGGCGGTGGTCACCACCTTCCAGGCGGGCGACGTCTCCATCTTCGGAGCGGTCGGCAGCGGCCTCGTCCCCGCCGGGGCCGACGTGACGGTGAAGGCACAGACCACCGGTCCGGTGTCCGCGGTGACGGTCCAGCTCTTCGGCACGACCACCGCGATGACCGGCGGCGGCAGCGCCTGGCAGGCCACCGTCCACGTCCCCGAGGACGCCGCGGCCGGGCTCACCGGAGGCCGGCTCGTCGCCAACCCCGGCCAGGCGCACAGTGCGCAGACCACCGTCCAGGTGGAGGTGACGCACGGCAGGCTCTTCCAGGCGCAACCGTTCGCCGCCGTGGCCGGCTCGCCCGGCGCGGTCGCGGTCCGCGTGCTGTTCCGGGCGTCCCACGTCGAGCTGAGGATCGGAGACGGCGCGTATCCCCTCACCAGCGAGGACGGCTACCTGTGGCAAGGCACCGTGACGCTGACGCAGGCCGGAGACACCGAAGCGCACGTGATCGCCGACGGTCGCGACCTGGGCACGATCCGTGTGAGCGTGTCGGAAGGCGGTGGATGATGGCGCCTTGTACCGGGTCCCGGTTCGTCCACGGCGGCACGCGAGCGGCGAGGACGGGTGTCCCGTGCCGGTGAGCGCGCGACCGAGGCAGGCGGCGCGGCGCCGCAGCCGGCGGGGCCGCGCACGCCGGTCGCTCGCCGCCGCCCTGCTGCTCCCGGCCGTGCTCGGCGCGCTCCTGGCCGGTTGCCGTCAGTCGGTCCCCGACACCACCGTGCCGGACCCGCTGAGCCTGGCCGGGGCCACGCTGACGATCGCGATGTCCACCGTCACGCCGGACGAGGTCATAGGTCAGCTGGACGACGTCCCACACACGTCGCCCGACATCGACCCGGGCTATCTCGTCTTCGATCCCGCGTCGGTGACGCTCGAGGTCCCGGTCTCGAGCGGGGTGCTGTCCTCCGCTGGGGCGCTACCGACCAGACTCGATCTTTCCGGCGTCCACGCCACGCTGTGGCTCGAGGACGCCCCCTCCGGCGGTCCGGTCCCGTTCGCGCTGACGGGCACGCCGAGCGCCTGGAGCTTCCTGCAGAGCGCGCCGGCGAGCTCGACGTACCGGCCGTCGGCGCCGCTCGCCCTCACCCTGACCCTCACCGACCCCAACGCGCTGGCCACCTTCGTGGACCTGCTCACGACCGGCGGAGAGAACACCGCGCAGATCACCTTCCACGCCGGCAGCACGGATCAGGTCTTCCAGAACGGCGGCACCTTGCAGCTCGCCTTCGCGTCCGGCTCGGCCGTCTTCGGCTACTGACCGACCCGGCGCCACGCCCGCGTCAGGTCAAGCGAGCGTCCAGGCTCTGACGCCCCGCTCGCGGGACGGCCGGCCATCGGCGTCGGCGCCCGCAGGGCCCCCCGCTCCGTCGGCGGGCTGCCACGCGCTCGCATCGATCTCGAGGTCCACGACGGCGGCGTCGGCACGGCACGCCAGCCGCACGGAGCCGCCCGCGGGCAGCAGCACGCCGCAGGCGAGATCGGTTCCGCACGGCAACAGCAGGGCGCCACACTTGCGCACCGGCGCCCGCAGGCCCTCGAGGAACACCACCCTGCCGCCTCCCGGCACGTCGAGGACCAAGGGGAAGGCATCGCCTTCGATGCCCACGCCCAGCGGCGAGCCCACGCACGCCTTGCCCACGATGCGCAACAGGCACGGCTGCTCGGGCAGCTCGAACGTTACGGACGAGGCGCCGTCGCCCGGGTTGCGGACGAACCGCCAGCGGCTGCCCTCGCCGCTGACCCCGGGGCCCTCTCGCTTGTCCTCGAGCAGCGCCAGCGCCGGGCCGCGCAGGACGTACTCGCCTGGGGCAGGGTCTCCGTCCACGACGCCCGTGCGCCACGCGTCCACGGCCAGCCGGTTGAGGCCGCGCGGAGCGTGGGCCGCCGACCAGTCGGGCTCGAGCCCGGCGGCCAGCAGGTGGTACGCCTCCCCCAGCCAGTTGCCTTCGACGGCCATCTGCCGCGCGGCGTCACGGTGGTAGGCGGCCCGGCGGCCGGGCTGGAGCGACCCGTACAGCACCGTCCTCGACTCGGGCTCGCGGAAGCGCCAGGCGCCGTCGTAGACCAGCCAGCCGCGGCGCTCGAGCTCGTCGACCACGCCCCGGGCATCGAAGGCGCCGATGAGCCCCTCCGACATGCTCCCGGGGTTCACCGACAGGCGCTCGAGCGCCATGCGGGCCTCGAGGCTCGCGTAGCGCATCTCGAGCTGGTACGCGGCGCGGATGCGCCGCGGGATCACCGGGACGTCGCCGCTGGCAACGTTCGGCCAGCCCATCCTGGACAGCTCGCGGAGGTACCCCGGGTTGCCGGCCGTGACCAGGTAGGCCCGCCCCGCCAGATCGAAGGGCAGGTCTCTCAGCAACCCGAGCCGCGCGTCCTCCCAGGACAGGGCGGGCAGCTCCACGTACCGCACGCGCGCCGGATCGAGCGCGTTGCGGAGCTGCAGGATCTCACGCGGGTCCTCACCGTAGGCGGGGGCCTCCAGCACGAAGCCGCCGTCGCGGCCGGCCAACACGGCGCTCACGACCCTCTCCGGGTACGGCGGCGCGACCAGCCTCAGCACCCGTCCGGGAGCCTCGTAGCCGCCGATGACCGGCATGCGGAGCGCCGCGCCCAGCGCCGCGACGAACTCGCGAGGGCCGTCGCCCGGGCGGGCGCGCACCACCACCAGGAAGGGGGGCGCGAGCCCGCTCGCCAGCCGCTGCGCCACCTCCTCCACACCGCGGTTGCGCAACCCGACACGCTGCGACTGGGACCGCACGCTCTCCAGCCAGTCGTCGAACGCGGGGGTGATGTCGTCGAGTCCGCCGATCTGCTCGCGTCCGCCGGCGCGCAGATCGACCTCCAGCCAGTCCGGGAGCCGCAACGGATCCTCGCCGGCCACGAACAGCGGACGTTCCACCGCCCGCAAGAGCCCGTGCAGCTCGACCCGCAGGTTCGCCCGGCCCCTGCCGTTCTCCCACAGCAAGCTCGCGAGGCGCTCCCTCGACCCGTGGCCCATGACGGCCAGGTAGGCCAGGATGGCAAGTCCCTTGCGTCTCAGCTTGAGCGGCTTGCCCTCCTGTTCGAGGCGCACTTCATCGCGGAGCACGAGCCGGAGGCTGGCGTGATTCAAGGCGTTACTCAAGCGTTGCACCCCGTTCTGCGGACCCGATCCATAGTAACGCACAGGCCGGAAGGACCTTGGACGCGAGGAAGACTCGTTCCGGAGCACATAACGCTCGTTCCCGCGAGAGCCGCGTGCCTGGCGCGCTTTCCCTGCACGCTGCGTCACTCTGGAGCCTATGATGGGAAGGTCATCCTGAGGTCACGCTCTCGTCGACGGCGCGCTCCCGGCGCGCTCCCGGCGAGGCGGCGGGCGGCTCGCCGGGAGCGCGCCCACAGGCGGCGGCCGCGTGCTGCTCGGTGCCGCATCCGGCGGCGCGAACGCCGCGCAGGGACCGGCGCGCTGGTGCAGGAGGGAGGCGTGATAGCGTGCGAGAGCGATCCGCGGAACCGCCGGCGCGGTCTCCTGTCGTGGCGACGAAAGGCCTGCGCCTGCCCCTGTACGGGCTCGCCAGGCTCGAGCACAACGGTGAGCCGGTGGCGACGCGCGTCAAGGCGCTCGCGGCGCTCTACTACCTGGCGCTGCACGGCCCCGCCTACCGCGAGGACCTCGCGGCCCTGCTGTGGGGCGGCGGCGCCTCGCGTCAGAACCTCCGGGTCAACCTGCACACGCTGCGTCGAACGCTGGAGTCGCTCGGCTACGTCGTGTTCCCCGACGCGATGGACCCCGTCAGCCTGCCGGAGATCATCGAGACCGACGCGGCCTCGCGCCGGGGCCCGCCGCTGGAGGGCCTGGACGGGCTCTCCCCGGACTTCCAGACCTGGTTGGAAGCGGCCCGGACCGAGCTCAGGCGCCGCGCTCCGCAGGTGCCGCTCCTCGAGACCCTCGTCGAGCGGCTCGCCGGCGAGCTGGGCGTCCCGTCGGTGCTGGTCCTGCAGACGCCGCCTGCTGGCCATAGTGCCCACCTGGCGCAGGAGCTCGCGCGACGCATGGACCTTCCCTTCGTCGAGGGCCTGACGGGCAACGAGCGTGCCGTGAGGTTCCTGCAGGACTACGCCAACGTGGACCGGCGCGAGCTGCTCGCCGCCATCGAGCACAACAACAGCCTGCTGGTGCTGGAGCGGCCCCTGTACGGCGAGGACCCCAGGCTGCTGCTCGAGGTCCGCAGCCGCTACCCGGCGGACCGGGTGCGGTACGTCGAGCTGCCGTCGGTCACCTGGCCGGAGGCGCGCGTCGGCCTCCTCGACGCGTTCGGCTTCGAGGGAGCCGCCGCGATCTACCTGGAGAGCTGCGGTGAGCCGCGTTACCTGCAGGAGCTCCTGAGCATGACGGAACCTGGTGGCAGGAGCCCGGGAAGCCCGGTCCCGCACCGCGTCCGGGCCGCGTACGAGCTGTACATGCGGAACCTGAGCCCGGATGCCCAGCTCGCGCTGAAGCGTCTCTCGGTGCACCCCGGCGACCTGCCCGACACCCTGGTGCGACACGTCGCGCCCGGCAAGGCGCTCTACGAGCTGGAGCAGCACAACTGGCTGGTGTACCGCGACGCCTGGGCCGTCAACTCCTCGACGGCCCAGCAGGTGGTGTACCAGAGCCTCCCGCCGGGCCAGCGCCACGAGTTCCACCGTGAGGCCGTTCAGGTGCTCGACGCGACGAGGTTCGCGCTGGCGGCGGCGTACCACCGGCTCCAGCTGGGAGAGGCGATCGATGCCGAGGACCTGCTGGGGCGGGTGGCGGGGTGGCGCAGGGCCGCCCTGGCGGCCGCGTTGCAGCGCGCCCTGCCCGTCCGGCCGCTCCCGACCGTCGCGGTGGATACCGTGCCGCTCGGGCTCCCCTCGCTCGAAGGCGTGAGGGGGCCGGGCGTGCAGGTGGACGGCGCCACCGTCCGCTGGTGGAGAACGGCGGGCGTACGCGACACCGGGCGCTGCGTCTGGGCGCTGCCGCCGGGCCCGCTGGTCTTGCGCTTGCGGGGGAACGCCCTGGCTCACAACCCTCTGGGCATCGGCCTCCAGGGCGACGCCGCGCCGCTGCGCATCAGGGTGATCGGCACGCGCCTCACGCTGGTGCTCTGCGACGTCGCGCAGGCCGCTCAGGTCGGGGAGGACATCGTGCTCCCCCTGACCGCCGACTTCGACTTCGCTGTGGTGCTGCCGGCGGCGACGGGCATCGAGCTGGAGTCGCGCGCGCACACGGCCGTCGCCGAGGTGGCGTTGACGCTCGCCGAGATCCGCCAGCATCCCGGCGCGCACGACCCGGCTCGAACCGTAGAGGCCATCGACCTCCGCTTCGCGGGGCCGTACGGTCGCGGCGAGGGGTCGCCGCCCAGCTGACCGCCGGTCCCTGCGGACCCGGCGGCTCCCGCCTCAGTAGCTGAAGACCTCGCTGCCGGCCCCGAACTGGAGCACCAGCGTGTCGCCGGTCGGCACGCCCGAGGAGGCCGCACCGAACGCGATCACGGCGGTGTTGTCGCCGCCGGCGGTCAGCAGCTGCACCAGCTGCGAGAGCGTCGACGCATCCGTCACGGTCATCGACAGCGTGGCGTTGCCGGCGGGGTCGTAGCTCCCGCCCGACGTCTGCTGGAAGGTCCAGGGGCCGGCGCTCCCCGTGCTGTCCAGCTGCAGCCCGGAGATGGTGGGGTCGGAGAGCGTCACGCTCGCCCCGGGGGCGTCCAGCGCGAACGTGGCAGGGGGCGCGGTGGGCCCCGTCACGGTGGCGCCCCCGATCGACAGGGTCAGCGTGTAGCTCGACAGGCTGAACGGAGGGAGCAGCGACGCCTGCAGGTCCGGGAAGGTCTGCGAGGGCGTGGTGCCGAGGAAGCGGTGGACGCCCGAGTCGTAGCTCAGCGAGACGGTGACGGCGTTGCTCGCCAGCCCCAGAGGATCGGAGATCGACACGGGGGCGATCGGCTGCGACGGGCCGCAGGCCGTCAACGCCAGCAGCGCGGCCAGCCCGGTCACCAGCGAGAGCGCGTAGGCTCGGCCTCGCGAGGAGCGGGTCACGGCCCGCACCCGCTCGTGGACGCCTCGCTGGCGGACGTCCGGTCGGCGGATTGCCTGCAGGCGAGGCGCCGATGAGCCCGGTGGGCCCCCGTTGCGGGGGCCCACCGGCGAGGACGGTGACTCCTAGGACATACGGACACGGACGGCTCTACCCTCCGGTGCTGTTGTTGTAGGCGTCGAGGACGTTGGCGTAGTACCTGGCCTGTTGCGCGTCAGTATAGCTCGACGGCTTGTTGCTGGCGTTGTCGAAGTACGTGTACGCCCAGCTCATCGCGGCCTGCACGTCAGGCGAAGCGGCCGCCCCGGAGTCGACGTTGAGCACCGCCGCCATGTACTGATGCGCGAGCTGGATGTAGGCGTTGCCGTGCGACGGCGGGGTGTTGAAGAGCTCGATCCAGGACATCCCGGAGTAGAAGAACGGCGCGTCGGGACCGCCGACGTCCGCCCAAGCGGGGTTGCTCGTGTGGTTCTTCCAGTATCCCTGCGTGTAGACGTTGCCGCTGGGTGGGGGCGGCGACGAGCACGTGCCGGTGGAGAGCGTCAGGCCGAGGGACGCCGTGGTGTCGGCGCCCTGGATGCCGGCGGTGTTGTTCAGCGGGTAGGACGTGTCGCATGGCAGCGAAGCTCCCGCCGTCACCACCACGTCGTAGCTGTACGTGACCGTCCCGTCCGAGGCGGTCGAGGTGCTCTCGTTGGTCTTGCTGCACGTGAACCCTGTCGGGCACGAGAGCGAGTCGGTGATGGCGATGGGCGAGGAGCCGGCCGCCGCGAAGCTGAACGCTGCCGAGCCGTCGCCCCCCACCGGGTAGGTGGTGCCGCCCGACGTGTACGACCCGGACGCCGTGGCGCCGTTCGTGAGCTGCGTGTTCAGAGGCGGCGTACCGCTGAACTGGTAATCATACGAGCACG
>DATFNF010000085.1:0-7415 GCA_035266525.1 Trueperaceae bacterium
CTCTTCAGCCGCCCGCTCTTCAGGCACCTCCTGTTCGCGCGCCTGCCGCGCGCTCCCTGCCGGCCCGGCCGGCTCGGCGCTCGCCGGCGACGCGCTGCGGTCGGGAGCCGGGGGGGCGGTCCGCCCGCTCACCACGCCGCCGAGCAGTGCCAGCAGCACGGCCGGAAGAACGGTACCGACGTTCCGGTTGGACACCAGCAACAGCCCGACCAGCAGCATCAGCGACGAGCCCCACCGGCCTGCCAGGCGCCGGCCGCGTGGCATCGCGGGGTCCTGGTGATAGGCCAGCAGGTGGCCGCTGACGAAGGCAGCCCCGAGGACGATGAAGTAGCCCCACAGCGGGATGTGGCGAAGCACGCTCATGCCGGCGCCACCGCGTCGGCGAGCGCCGCGGCCACTGCGTCGTTCACGGCGCGCACGGCAGCGCGAACGTCCCAGGAGCTGCGATCGCGTTCCCCGACGACGTTGCTCACCGCTCGCAGCTCGGCGAACGGTACGCCCAGGCCCAGGCACACCTGCGCGGCGGCGGCGCCCTCCATCGACTCGACGGACAGGTCCAGCCTGCGCTGCAGCCGTTCACCCTCGTCGAGATCGTCGGTGATGCGCTCGGTGGTGGCGAAGCGCACGCTGGGCAGGCGCAAGCGCTCCGCCAGCGCGCGGGTCAGGGCGGCATCCGTGGGGATCTCGTTGTAGTGCGGGGGCGGCCCCGCCAGGAGCGGGAAGCCAAGCGACCGCAGGTCGCGCCAGGCATCGCCTTCCCCCGCTCCGGAGTCGATGTGCGTCTCGCTCGACGCGAACGCCGCCGTGCCTACGCTCAGGAAGCTGCCGACGTAGGCGCCGCCGATGCCGAACTGCAACACCGCCCGCGGCTGCCAGCGCTGGATGGCCAGTGCCGTGCCCGCCGCGGTGTTGGCCTTGCCTACCCCGGCACACAGCAGCACCGCGTCCACCGCGCCGAGTCGACCCTGCCAGGCTCGCCCCCACGCGCAGGCCACGGCCTCGCCGACCAGGGCCTCGAGCGCCGGCGCGGCCTCGAGGTCGGTGGCGCTGAGCAGCAGCAGCGGGCCGGCCATGGCAGGGAACGCGCCCTCTCAGGCCGCCGCTTGCGGCATGTCGAGAAGGGCGCGCACGAAGGCGGCGGCGTCGTAGGGCTGCAGGTCGTCTGCCTGCTCGCCGACGCCGACGAACTTGATGGGCAGGTTCAGCTCCCGGGCGATGCGCAGCAGGATGCCGCCCTTGCCGGTGCCGTCCAGCTTGGTCACGACCACGCCGCTGACGCCCACGCTCTCGTGGAAGCGCCGCGCCTGTTCCAGGCCGTTCTGGCCGGTGACGGCGTCGAGCACCAGCCATACCTCGCCGGGCTCGCCGGGATCGGCCTTGCCGATCACGCGCTTGACCTTGCGGAGCTCCTCCATGAGGTTGTGCTGGGTGTGGAGGCGGCCGGCGGTGTCGACGAAGAGCAGGTCGACGCCGCGGGCGGCGCGGGACTGGGCGGCGTCGAAGGCGACGGCGCCGGGGTCGCTGCCGTCCGGACCGGTGATGGTGGGGATGCCGAGGCGCTCGCCCCACACCGCCAGCTGGGCGCTGCCGGCGGCGCGGAAGGTGTCTCCGGCGGCGAACATCACGCTGCGCCCGTGGCCCCGGTAGTACTGCCCCAGCTTGGCGATGGTGGTCGTCTTGCCGACGCCGTTGACGCCGACCATCATCACCACCTTGCCGTGCACCTCCACGACGTTGCGGTGCACGTCCAGGTCGAAGCCGACGCGCCGCAGCTTCTGGCGCAGGCGATCGGGCTCGAGCTGGTCCAGGAGCGCTTTCTCGAGCGCCTCGCGGAACGGCGTGCCGCGTTCGCGCTCCTTCCTGGCATCCAGCACGACCTCACCGGCGAGGCCGGCGCCCACGTCGGCCGAGATGAGGGCGAGCTCGAGGTCGTCCCAGTCCATCTCCCAGTCGGCCCCGGCGTCGGCCGCCAGCACGTCCCGGGTACGCGAGAGGCCGCGCCTGAGCCTGTCGAACCAGCTCATCCGGCGGGGTCCCGCTTGGGGGTGCCGGCTCCGGCGGCGGTGCCTTCCTGGCGCCCTTGCTGGCGCGCCTGGGTCTCGCCCTTGCCGGGCTTGCGGGGCCCGCGCGCGCCCTTGCCGTCCCCGCCCGGACCGGACTCGCCGGAACGCTGCGGGTTGTCGTCCGGCAGCCCCTGGTTGATGGCGGAGAGGGCCTGGCCGATGCGCCTGAGAACGCGCCGCTTGCCCAGGATGGTGACCAGGTCCGTCACCCCGGGCGCGTTGGTCGTGCCGGTGAGCGCTGCGCGCAAGGGCTGCAGCACCTTGCCCATGCCCACGCTCTGCGCCTGCACGTAGTCGTGCAGCAGGTCGTCCACGCCGTCGTAATCGAAGAACTCCAGGATCGAGAACTCCCGCTCGAGGTCCTCCAGGTACTTCTGGCCCGCCGCCAGCTGCTTGCGCGCCGGCCCGTCGTAGCGCACGTCCTCGGTGAAGAAGTAGCCGGCGGCGTCGATCAGGTCGACGAGCGTCTCGGCCCGCGGCCGCAGCACGTCCACCACGTCCAGGAGATAGTCCTGGTCGTTCCAGTCCAACCCGCGCTCCCGGAGCAGCGGGGCGATGCGCCGCGCCACCTCCTCCAGGGACAGCACGTCCCGCAGGTACTTGGCGTTGTAGTAGCGCAGCTTCTTGAGGTCGAAGACCGGCCCGCCGAGGGACACCCGCCCGATGTCGAACCCCGCGACCATGTCGTCGAGCGAGAAGAACTCGCGCCCGTCCGGCATGCTCCAGCCCATGGTGGCGAGGAAGTTGAGCAGCGCCTCGGGCAGGATGCCCTGCAGGCGGTAGGACTCCACCGAGGTGTCGAGCTTGCGCTTGCTGACCTTGCTCTTGTCCGGGTTCCGCAGCAGCGGCATGTGGATGAACTCCGGGAGCTCCCAGCCGAAGGCGCGGTACAGCAGCACGTGGATGGGCGTGCTGGTCACCCACTCCTCGGCGCGGATCACGTGGGTGACGCCCATGAGGTGGTCGTCCACGACGTTGGCGAGGTGATAGGTCGGGTAGCCGTCGCTCTTCTGGAGCACGGGGTCGCGGATCTCCGCGTTCCGGATGCTGACCTCGCCGCGGAGCACGTCCTGGAAGGCGGTCTCACCGTCGTCCGGGGTGATGAGCCGCACCACGTGGGGCTCGCCCTGCGCCGCGCGCCGCTCCTGCTCCTCCCGCGAGACCTCGCGGCCGCGGCCGTCGTACCCGAGCGGCCTGCCCAGGCGCTTCTGCTCGGTGCGCATGGCGTCGAGCTCCTCGGGCGTCTCGAAGGCGCGATACGCCTTGCCCGTCGCCAGCAAGCGGCCCGCGTGCTCGCGGTAGATCGCCAGGCGCTCGCTCTGCCGGTAGGGACCCCGTCCGCCTCCGACGTCCGGGCCCTCGTCCGGGCGGATGCCGAGCCATTCGAACATCTCCAGGATGCGCGCTTCGGCCCCGGCGTCGTAGCGCTGCCGGTCGGTGTCCTCGAGTCGGAAGATGAAACGGCCGCCGCGGCTCCGCGCGAAGGCGTAGTTGAACAGGCCTATGTACGCCGTCCCTACGTGGGGGTCGCCGGTGGGGGACGGTGCGATCCGCGTTGCGACTGTCATGGCGGCGCCTCCTCTTCGGGGCATTGTAGCTCAGCGCCGAGGCGGCCGATGTCGGTGCCTGTCCCGTCCCCGGCGCGCTTCTGGGCCGCTCCTGAGGCTCCTGGAGGCTCAGTGCAGCGCCACCGTCACGATGGTGATCGCGCCGACCGCCCACAGGTATGGTGCGAACAGCCGGAAGCGGCCGCGCCGCAGCACGGCGAACAGCACCATCAGCGCCAGGTACCCGGTGACGAACGACGTCAGGAACATGGCCGCCACCGGGGCCATGCCGATCCTGGCGGCTTCGACGTTGCGGATGCCCAGCACCGTGACGCCGAGCGACACGATCAGGTACATCAGGAAGGACAGCCGCGCCGCCATCTCGCCGTCGGTGCGACGGGCGAGGAACGTGGCGATGGTGATGCCGGAGCGGGAGATGCCGGGGATGACCGCGAGCCCCTGGGCGATGCCGCCGATGAAGCTGTCGAGGAAGGTGACCTGTCCCACCTCGCGCTTGGGCCCGTGGCCCGGCGCGAACCACAGGATGAAGCCGGTGACGATCAGCGCGATGGACACGGGCAGGGGAGCGTTGAGGCTGTCGAAGACCTTCTTGAGGCTCAGGCCGATGATGGCGGTCGGGACGCTGCCGAGAAGGACCAGCAGGGACATGCGCCAGCCGGGACGGCGCCGCGCCTCGGCCGAGCCCAGGCCGGTGAAGAAGCCGCCGATGGCGGCGCCGACGTCGCGGCGCAGGTAGATGAGCACGGCCACGAGGGTGCCGGTGTTGGTGGCGATGTCGACCCAGAGCTTGAGGCCGCTCCCCCAGCCGAGGTAGTAGTTGACCAGCACCAGGTGCCCGGAGCTGGACACGGGCAGGAACTCCGTGAGGCCTTGCACGATCCCCAGAACCGCAGCGTGGAACACGGACATCGGTCGATCTCCTCCCCGGGAGGTGGATGTCGGCGTTGGGCGCCGAGCTGGACGGTAGGGCGATGCCGGAGCCGTGCGCCCCAAACGTCGGGCGAGGCGCCTCCGCATGGAGAACGCCCCGCCGATGATACCGTCTTGCAGGAGCCGCGCTCAGCCGTGTTGTTGGCCCGGAGCCGCGCCCCCCGGCGGGTCAGCGCTTGCTGTACTGCGGCGCGCGCCGGGCCTTCTTGAGACCGTACTTCTTGCGCTCCACGATGCGAGCGTCGCGCGACAGGTAGCCACCCTGCTTCAGCGTCGTCCGGAAGTTCGGGTCGACGTTGAGCAGCGCCCGCGCCACGCCCAGCTTGATGGCGTCCGCCTGGCCGCTGGGCCCGCCGCCTGCCACGGTGATGACCGCATCGTAGCGGCCGGCCGTGTTGGTGGCCTTGAGCGGCTCGAGGGCCTGCACGCCCACGAGGATGCCGCGGAAGTAGTCCTGGAACTCACGTCCGTTGACGGTGATGCGCCCGCTGCCGGGGCGCAGGAACACGCGCGCGACAGAGGACTTGCGACGGCCGGTGCCGTAGTACTGATCCATCAGGCGACCTCCATGGGCTTCGGCTGTTGCGCCTGATGAGGATGCGCGTCGCCGGCGTAGACCTTGAGGCGGCGGATGAGCCTCCGACCCAGGCGCGTCTTGGGGAGCATCCCCCAGACGGCGTGGCGGATCACCCGGTCGGGGTGACGGTCCAACATCACGCGTGCGGTGGTGCTCTTGAGCCCGCCCTGGTAGCCGCTGTAGCGGGTGTACACCTTCTGGTCGAGCTTGCGCCCGGTGAACACCACCTTCTCGGCGTTGACGACGATGACGAAGTCACCGCCCGCCTGACTGGGCGTGTAGTCCACCTTGTGCTTGCCGCGGAGGACCGAGGCGATCCGGGTCGCGAGCCGCCCGACCGTCTGGCCGGAGGCGTCGATCACGACCCAGTCGTTGTGGGTCTCCTTGGGGAAGATCGTCTTCACAGTCGTCACGTCCTTCGAAGATGGTCTCGCGGCGGCCCCTCGTCAGCCGCCAGGGCGCGAGGCCAAAGGCGAGCTTAGCATAGCGCTCCTGGAAGCAGCAAGCGCCTGCGGGCCCGCGAAGGGGCCCGCCGCGGCCCGGCCGGCGCCGCCCGTCCTCAGAGCGGCGCCGGCCCGGTGGACGCCCGCGCCACCAGATGGGTGGGCAACCACACGCAGCCCCGCTCGACCTCGCCGCGCATGGCGGCCAGCAGCAGCCTTCCGGACTCCCGCCCCTTGCGCACCGCCGGCTGGTGCACGCTGGTGAGGGCGGGGCTCGAGCGGGCCGCGCTGGGAACGTCGTCGTATCCGACCACGGAGAGCTGCTCGGGGACCCGGATGCCCGCCTCGGCGGCATAGCCGAGCGCGCCGAACGCGAGCTGGTCGCTCATGGCGAGGATGGCGGTGGGGCGGGGCTCGAGGCCCCACAGCAGGGCCGTGCCGCGCGCGCCCTCCGCCACGGTGTTGTCCAGCGACTCGAAGACCGCCACGTCGCGCTCCCACGACAGCCCGGCCGTCTCCACGGCCCGGGTGTAGCCGGCCAGCCGCTCGCGCGTGGCCCGGTAGCGCGCCAGACCGCGGCGCGCGGTGTCGATGAGACCGCCGACCGCGTCCAGGGTGAGCTCGAGCGAGAGCACCCCGAAGCGGCGGTGCCCGAGCGCCAGCAGGTGCGCCACGGCCCCCGCCGCGGCCGCGGCGTCGTCGATGGCGACGCAGGGCAGGTCGCTGGCGGCCGGCTCGTCGACCAGCACGGTGGGCAGCCTACGCGCCAGGGCCGTGCGGTAGAGCGGGTCGTCGTCGGCGAACGCATGGAGGATGAAGCCGTCGACCAGCGCGCGTTGCACCGGCGCACCCTGCGGGGCGTCGGGGTCCAGGTCGTCGGCGGGTCCGCCCACCAGGAGCAGGCCGTAGCCGTGCCGTTCGACCTCCTCCGCGGCCCCCTGGACGAACAGCGCCGCCATGGGGTCGGTGAAGGCGTAGGAGAGGCGGCTGGGGTAGACCAGCCCGATGGTGGTGGACGTCCCCTTGCGCAGGCTGCGCGCCTGCGGGTCCGGCCCCGCGTACCCCATGCGCTCCGCCGTGGCCAGGATGCGACGCCGCAGGGTCTCGGAGAGCTGGTCGGGACGGTTGTAGGCGTTCGACACCGTCGACGTCGCGACCCCCACCGCCTCGGCCACGTCCTTCAACGTGACCCGGCGCTCGCCTCGCGGGGACTTGACATCCACACCTCAGTCTACGATACTGAATCGATTCAGTGGCAGAATCGATTCAGTCATCGCCGAACGCTGCCACCGCATCGAGGAGGACGCCATGATCACGAGCATGCTGGCCGGTCACCTGGCCAAGAGGGCGACGGACGAGCGGCTCCAGGGGTGGAGCGGCACGGACCCGGCTTGCGCACCCGCACGACCGCGCCGGGCAGGGCGCGCACGCCGCGGCCGGCGCAGCCTCGCGCCGTTGCGGGCGTTGCGCACGAGGCGGGCCTGACCGCTGCGGGCGGCCGGCGCCCGGCCGCGGCGCCGCCCGTGCCCAGGAGCTTCCCGACCATCAGGAGCTTCCCGACCATCACGAAGGAGCGAGCATGAGCTTCCACGTGGCTTTCCTGACCACCCGTCATCACGACCGCGCCGCGCTGGTGCAACGCGCGGCCACCATCGCCGCGCACGCGACCCGGCGCGGCCGCCACCGCCCGGCGGAGACCCGGCCGGCGCGGCGGCGCGCGGGCGGGCTGCGGAGCCGCCGCCCGAACTGAGGGGCGGCCCCGGCTCAGCGCTCGAGCCTGGCCGCCACTTCCTCGCCTTCACGTTCGCCCGTCTCACGGAAGCCGAGGCGGGCA
>DATFNF010000086.1:0-37820 GCA_035266525.1 Trueperaceae bacterium
GTTGACGCGACGGATGAGCTCCTCGGACTTCCCGCTGAACATGGGGCCGACGATCAGCTCGATCCAGCCGCCGGCGAAGGCGTGGGCTAGCATGCCGCCATGCTACCGCCGGCATGCCCGGCGCGGGCCCCATGCCCTCGCCGGAGCCGGGCCTCGGCAACGCCCCATGCGGGTCGGGGAGCCCCGCTCGTAGCGGCCTCCGCCCGCTCGCAGGGCGTAGACTGGGAGGGGTCGGTCTCCTCGGGAGGAACGTCATGCGTCGGGTCATGCTGGTCATCGGCCTGCTCGCCCTCGTCGTCGCCGCATGGGCGCAACCGACACCTACCACACAGGTCGAGCTCGTTCTGGACGCTTCGGGGTCGATGTGGAGCCGCGGGCTCGACGGCAGCTACCGCATCGACGCCGCCAAGCAGGCACTGTCGGCGTTCATCCGCGGGCTGCCGGACGGCGGTGTGGACGTCGGGCTCAGGATCTACGGGTCCCGTGTCGGCGCGCTCGATGCCGGCGCCTGTGACGACACCGCGCTCTTCGTGCCACTGGCCGCCGTCGACAAGGCCGCCCTGCAGGCGACCGTCGATGCCGTCAAAGCGCGCGGTGCCACACCCATCGTTCGCTCCCTGCACGCCGCCGTCGGGGACTTCACGGGGACCGGACGCCACCTCATCGTGCTCGTCACCGACGGCGAGGAGGGCTGTGGCGGCGATCTCGCGGCCGGCCTCGCCGAGCTGCGCGGCGCGCAGCCCCCCGTCGAGCTGCGGGTGATCGGCCTCGACCTCACCGACAGGGCGACCCGCGCCTTCGGCGAGGTGGCGACGTTCGTGAACGCCAACGACGCTGCCAGCCTGGCCGCGGCGCTCGCGGGCGCCGTGAAGGACGTCATGCCTGCGGCGGCTCCTGCGCCCGTCCCGGCCGCGGTCACCCTCGACGCGCCGTCCGAGGTGCCGGCCGGTACCGCGTACGTCGTCCGCTGGCAGGGCACTCCGGTCGCCGGCGATGCCATCGTGACGGTGCCCGCCGACGCCCCCGACGAGGCGGCCGGCGATCTCGTCGGTTACGTGAAGGGCGTCAGTCAGCTCCCGGCCGTGGCCCCTCTCGAACCGACCACGCTCGAGCTCCGCTACCTGAGCGTGGGGACGATCGCCGCGCGCCGCACGCTGACCGTCACGCCCAGCCCGGCCACCTTGAAGGTGACGGACGAGGCCGTCTTCGCCGGTGGGCGCTTCTCGGTGGCCTGGACCGGGCCGAACGGGCCCAAGGACTACGTGACCGTGGTGGCTCCGGACGCACCCGACGGGAGCTACCAGGACTACCACTACACCCGCGAGGGCGCCCGGCTGGCGTTCACGGCTCCGTCCGACGCAGGCGAGTACGAGCTCCGTTACCAGTCCGACGACGACCCCGGCAAGGTGCTGGCGCGCACGCGCTTCGAGGTGCTGCCGCCCAAGCCGATCACCATCGAGGCGACCGGCGAGGTGATCGCCGGCGCCGACTTCCAGGTGCGGTGGACCGGCCCCGATGCCGTGCAGGACTACATCACGATCGTGCCGAAGGGAACGCCGGAGGGCACCTACGCGTCCTATGCCTACACCGCTGCGGGCCCGACGCTCACCCTCCGGGCGCCGCTCGAGCCCGGCGAGTACGAGCTGCGCTACTCCACCGACCGCTCGGACGCCCACGGCCGCGTCTACGCCAGCTACCCCATCCGAGTGGTGGCGGCCGCCATCGCCATGACGCCCGCGCCCCACGTGCGCGCCGGCAGCCGCTTCGACGTCGCCGTCACCGGACCGGCCAACCAGAGCGATTACGTCACCCTCGTGCCGGCGTCGGCCCGCGACGGCGAGTACGCCGCCTACGACTACGTCAGGGAGCCGCAGACGACCGTGACGCTGCAGGCCCCCATGCAACCCGGCGCGTACGAGCTCCGCTACCAGAACGACCGCGAGCCCAGCCGGGTCCTGGCGCGGGTGGCGCTGACGCTGGAGCCCGGCGTGGCGGTCGCCATCGAGGCGCCCGGGACGGCGCAGGCCGGCGGCAACATCGAGGTCCGCTGGACCGGACCGGATGGGCCGTCGGACTACCTCACCATCGTTCCCGCCGGCGCCGCCGATGGCGAGTACGGCCCCTACACCTACACCCGGGTGGGGTCGCCACTCCAGCTCCAGGTGCCGAAGGAGCCCGGCGCCTACGAGATCCGCTACCAGAGCGACCGCTCTGGCGTCGGGGTGCTGGCCCGCCGGCCGCTGACGGTCCGCTGAGGCTCCGTTGACGGTCCGTTGACGGTCCGTTGACGCTCCGTTGACGCTCCGCCGCGACGCGGCCGGCCGGGCCCGCCGCCGCGCTGCCCGCTGCGCCGCCGCGCGGCGGCGGACCGGCTACCCACCCGCTCGCGGCGCTCTGATAGGCTCGGGAGCGTATGAACCGCATGCACGGCACCACCATCGTTGCCGTCCACAAGGACGGCGTGACCGCGCTGGCGGGGGACGGCCAGGTGACCCTGGGCGACACCATCGTCAAGCGCGGCGCCGTGAAGGTACGCACCCTGGCGGACGGGACGGTCCTCACCGGCTTCGCCGGCGCCGTCAGCGACGCCTTCACCCTGCTCGACAAGTTCGAAGGCTACCTGGCGTCGGCGAAGGGCAACCTGCTCAAGGCGTCGGTCGACACCGTCAAGGAGTGGCGCACCGACCGCGTCCTGCGCAACCTGGAGGCGATGCTGATCGTGGCGGACGACGAACAGATCCTCACGCTCTCGGGCGCCGGCGACGTCATCGCGCCGGACGAGCCGGTGGCCGCCGTGGGATCGGGCGGCCCCTACGCCCAGGCCGCGGCCACGGCGCTGCTGCGCGAGACCTCCCTGGGCGCCGAGGAGATCGCCCGCAAGGCGCTCGCCATCGCATCCGAGATCGACATCTACACCAGCGGCAACGCCACCGTCCTGGTGACGGGCGCCGGCGGGCCGCCGGACGACGCCACCGAGGCAGGGTCATGAGCGCGGACGCCCTGATGGCGCGCGCCGCCGAGCTGACCCCGCTGCAGATCGTCGAGGAGCTCGACCGCCACATCATCGGCCAGAGCAAGGCCAAGCGCTCCGTGGCGGTGGCGCTGCGCAACCACTACCGCCGCCGGCAGCTCCCCGACGAGCTGCAGGTCGAGATCACGCCCAAGAACATCCTCATGATCGGCCCGACCGGCGTCGGCAAGACCGAGATCGCCAGGCGCCTGGCGAAGCTCGCCAGGGCCCCGTTCCTCAAGGTCGAGGCCACCAAGTTCACCGAGGTCGGCTACGTGGGCCGCGACGTCGAGTCGATCGTGCGCGACCTGGTGCGCTCCGCCATGGCCATGGTCGAGGCCGAGAAGAAGGAGGAGGTCCGCGGCAGAGCCGCCACCGCAGCCAAGGAGCGCCTGCTCGACGCGCTGCTGCCGGGCGGCACCAGCGAGGGGCGCGAGCGCATGCGCGCCCTGCTCGACGCCGGCCAGCTCGACCAGCGCAACGTCGAGATCGAGGTGCAGGACGAGAAGCCCGCGGGCGTGATGGTGCCGGGTATGGAGGAGATGGGCCTCAACCTCCAGGACATGCTGTCGAACCTCATGCCGCAGCGCCGCGTGAAGCGCACGCTGAGCGTACGCGAGGCCCGGCGCGTCCTCGAGGACGAGGAGGCCAACCGGCTCATCGACCACGACGCTGTGGGGCGGGAGGCCATCTACCGCGCCGAGACCATGGGCATCGTGTTCATCGACGAGATCGACAAGATCGCCGGCTCGGAGGGGATGGGGGGCACCGACGTCAGCGGCGAGGGCGTGCAGCGCGACCTGCTGCCGGTGGTGGAGGGCACGCAGGTGAACACGCGGCAGGGGCCGGTGAAGACCGATCACATGCTCTTCATCGCCGCCGGCGCCTTCAACGTCTCCAAGCCGAGCGATCTCATCCCCGAGCTGCAGGGGCGCTTCCCCATCCGCGTGGAGCTCGAGGAGCTGAACGCAGGCGACTTCCAGCGCATCCTCACCCAGCCGCGCCACGCGCTCACCAAGCAGTACACCGAGCTGCTCGCCGTCGACGGCACCCACATCCGCTTCGACGAGTCGGGCATCGTGGCCATCGCGGAGTTCGCCGAGAAGGTCAACCGCGATGTCGAGGACATCGGCGCGCGCCGCCTCCACACCATCCTGGAGACCGTGCTCGAGGACGTCTCCTTCGGCACCGAGCTGGGAACGGTCACCATCGACGAGCCCTACGTGAGGCGCAAGCTCGAGGGCATCGTCGACAACGAGGACCTCAGCCGCTACGTGCTCTGAGCGCCGCTGAAGCCCGCGGGCGTCCGCTGCTAGTCTGGGTCCGAGGGGGCCGTCCCCGGCGGCCAAAGCGGAATGGAGGGGTCCGTGCGCACGCGTTTACTCGGCTGGATCGAGCGGCTGCGCTCGAGCTACTGGTTCCTCCCCAGCCTCATGGCGGTGGCCGCGCTGCTGCTGTCCGCCGCCACCGTCGAAATCGACGGCACGTACGCCCAGTCGGCGGTGCCGGGGCTCGGCGTGCTGGGCGGGTTGAACCATCCTGACGCCGCTCGCGCCCTGCTCAGCACCGTCGCCGGCTCGCTGATCACCGTGGCGGGCGTGGTGTTCTCGATCATGCTGGTGCAGCTATCGCTCGCCTCGCAGCAGTTCGGCCCCCGGCTGGTGGGCAACTTCATGCGCGACCGCAGCAACCAGGCGGCGCTGGGGACGTTCGTCGCCACCTTCCTTTACTGCCTGATGGTGCTCAGGACGGTGCGCAGCGCCGACGCCACGTTGGGAGTCGCGGCCTTCGTGCCGCACGTGTCGGTCGCGGTCGCGCTGCTGCTCACGCTTGTCAGCCTGGGCGTGCTCATCTACTTCATCCACCACGCCGCCGAGAGCGTCCAGGTCTCCTACGTGCTGTCGCGCGTGGGCCGCGCGCTGACCCAGCAGATCCTCGCCTTCCCTCCCATGGAGGAAGCCGCCGCCCAGGCGGAGCCCGAGGCCGAGGGCGCGGCCACGCGCCAACGCGACGGCGGCGACGCCTCCGAAGGGGGCGTGGAGCCCGCCGGGCCGGCGCTGCCGGAGGCTTTCCAGCGCGAAGCGGTGACGGTGCGTTCGCAGCGGTCCGGCTACGTGCAGGTGATCGACCTGGACGGCCTGGTGTCGCTCGCCAGCGAGCACGACGCCGTCGTGCGCCTGCACAACCCGCCCGGCAGCTTCCTGATGCTGGGCGGTCCCTTCGCCGACATCTACCCCGCCGACGCCGCGGAGGCGCTGGCCGGCCGCATCGAGGGCTACTACGTGCTGGGGGCCGTGCGCACGCCGCAGCAGGACCCCTACTTCCTGTTCGACCAGCTTCTGGAGGTCGCTCTCCGCGCACTCTCCCCCGGTATCAACGACCCCTTCACCGCCATGACCTGCATCGACCGCCTGGCCCAGGCCGTCGACCTGCTGGCCCACCGGAGGCTGCCCCCGACCCTGCTCACGGACGGCGACGGCGCGCTGCGCCTGCTGGTGCCCAGGCCGGAGCTGGTCGCCCTGGTCGACCACCTCTTCGGGGAGCTCCGGGCCCACGCTGCCGGGGACCCCATGGTGGCCAGGCACCTGGCGTCGACCCTGAGGCGGATGCAGGCGAGCAGCTCCCACGAGGGCCTCGAGCGCGCCGTGAACGACGAGGTCGGGCGCTTGCTGGAGAGCGCCGAGCCCGCCCTGTCGAGCAGCGATTACCAGGCCCTGCGGGCGGCCTCGCGGCGCGTCACCGCGTGGATCCGCCTCGAGGAGGAGTAGCCGCGCCTTCGCCTGCGCGGACGCGCGGCCCGGTTCCTCCCGAGACCTCACCAGGGGGACGGGCGCTCACGCGTCGCTCGCGGCCGGTCCGCGGGCCTGGTACACGCTCATGGCGTCCCGCACCAGCTTCACGGGCGCACCGGCAGCCTGCCGGTCTCCGACCTCGGTGGGCGCCGCGGTGTCGAGCACCCGCACCCAGCCGTCGCCTTCGGGGGCGGCCGGAAGCTCGAAGCAGCCCTCGCCACGGCCGTGGAAGAGCACCAGGAACGAGCGGCCCCGTCGAGGCGCGCCGCGCGCATCGCGCTCGTGCAGCGCCGCACCGCACAGCAGCATGCCGAAGGCGTCGCCGGCGAGGTCGTGCCAGTCGTCGGGCGCCATCTCCCGGCCGCCGGCCTGGATCCAGGAGACGTCCCTGCAGCCCGACGCGGGGTCGAGCGCACCGTTCAGGAAGGTCCGGCGGCGGAACACGGCGTGCTCGCGGCGCAGGCTCAGCGCCTGCTTGGCGAAGTCGAGGAAGCCCCGGTCGCGATCGTCCAGGTCCCAGTCGAACCAGCTCAACGCGTTGTCCTGGCAGTAGGCGTTGTTGTTCCCGTGCTGGGTGCGCCCGAGCTCGTCTCCGCCCAGGAGCATCGGCACGCCCTGCGACAGCAGCAGCGTGGCCAGCAGGCTGCGCCGGCGCACGTCGCGGCGGCGCAGCACCTCGGCGTCCCCGGTCTCCCCTTCCGTGCCGCCGTTGCTGCTGAGGTTGTGGTCGCTGCCGTCCCGGCCGCCCTCGCGGTTGGCGCGGTTGTGCTTGCGGCTGTAGCTCACCAGGTCCTTGAGCGTGAAGCCGTCGTGGGCCGTGACGAAGTTGATGGAGGCGTAGGGGCGTCGCTGCCGGCTGCCGTAGAGGTCGGCCGAGCCGCTCACCCGCGTGGCCAGCTCGCCGGCGCGGCCGGCGTCCCCACGCCAGTAACTGCGTACGGCGTCACGGAAGTGACCGTTCCACTCACACCAGTGCCAGGGGAAGTTACCCACCTGGTAGCCGCCGGGGCCGACGTCCCAGGGCTCGGCGATGAGCTTCACACCGGAGAGCACGGGGTCCTGCTGGATGACCTTGAAGAAGGCCGACAGCATGTCGACGTCGTAGAGCTCGCGCGCCAGCGCCGCAGCGAGGTCGAAGCGGAAGCCGTCCACGTGCATGTTCAACACCCAGCTGCGCAGGCTGTCCATGATCAGCTGCAGCACGTAGGGGTTGCCCGGGTCCAGGGTGTTGCCCGTGCCGGTGTAGTCGATGTAGCGCTCCGGCCGCGACGGGTTCAGCTTGTAGTAACTGCGGTTGTCGATGCCGCGGAAGCTGAGCGTGGGTCCCAGATGGTTGCCCTCGCCGGTGTGGTTGTAGACCACATCGACGATGACCTCCAGCCCAGCGGCATGCAGGCGCTTGACCATGCTCTTGAACTCGTCCACCGCGTGCACGGGTCCGCGGGCGGCGTACCGAGGCTCGGGGGCGAAGTACGCCATGGGGTGGTAGCCCCAGTAGTTCGCCAGCCCCTGACGGACCAGTCGCTCTTCCTCGGCGATGGCGTGCACCGGCAGGAGCTGCACGGTGGTGACGCCCAGCGACAGCAGGTGCTCGACGACCGCTTCGCTCGCCAGACCGAGGTAGGTGCCTCGCAGGTCCTCGTCGACGCCCTCGTGCAGCATGGTCATGCCGCGCACATGGGTCTCGTAGATCACCGTGTCCTCGAAGGCGACCTGCGGCCGTGGCTCGCCAGCCCAGTCGAACGCATCGTCGACGACGGCGGCCAGCGGGGCGACCGCGGCGTCGTCACGCTCGTCGGCGCGGTCCTCGCCGCTGCCCTCCAGAGTGGACGCCTGGTACCCCAGCAGGCGCTCGTCCCAGGTGGGCGGGCGCCCGATCGCCCGGGCATAGGGGTCGAGCAGCAGCTTGGCGGGGTTGAAGCGGTGGCCGCGCTCCGGCTGGTAGGGCCCGTGCACACGGTAGCCGTAGCGCTGCCCGGCCTTGAGGCCCGGCACGAAGCCGTGGAACACCGGGCCGGTCCGATCGCTCAGCTCGACGGTGACGGCGGGCTCGGGGTCGTAGGCGGTGTCGAACAGGCACAGCTCCACGGCGGTGGCATGTGCGCTGTAGAGCGCGAAGTTGACGCCCGCGCGATCCCCGGTGGTGACCGTCGCGCCCAGCGGGTGGGGCCGGCCGGGCCAGACGTTCATGATGGCTCCAAGCTCAGAGGTCCCAGAAGCGCAGCTGCGCGTCCTCGAAGCCCGGGTCGCTGGCACGGGCGAAGGCCAACAGGCCGTCGCGGTCGGGGAGCTCCAGGTAGTAGCGGAAGTTCGCCAGGTAGCGCTGCACCACCGCCTCCGAGAGCCCGAGCCGCTCCGCCTCGACGCGCGCGACCTCGGCCAGCCGCCCCAGGCCGGCCTCGCGCGCGGCGCGGAAGCGCGCCACCAGCATGTCCGACGGCGGCCTATCGTCCAGCGACGCCCACACCGCGAAGGTGAACGGCAGGCGCGTGTGCCGGTACCAGGCCTCGCCCAGGTCGGTGACCTGCGGGCGACGCCCCCCCACCCGGCGGCGACTCACCGCCTCGCGGAGCGCGGCGTCGCCGATGAGGAGGGCGGCGTCGCAGCTCTGCAGCATCGTCTCCAGATCGGGCGCCATGGGCACGAGCTCGGCGTCCAGCCCGTCCTCGGCGAGCAGCACCGACAGCAGCTGGACGCTGGTGGCGGAGTGCGTGGTCACCGCGATGCGCGCGCCCCGCAGCTCGTCCCACGGCCGCCAGTGGAACAGCATCACGCTGTAGACGGGCCCCAGGGTGGCGATCGAGAAGTCCGGCAGCGCCCGCAGGTGCCGGCGGTGGCGCACGAACTCGATCGAAGAGATGAGCGTCAGGTCGATGTCGCCCGCCATCAGGGCGGCGTTGAGCTCGGTGGGCACCCCCCGGACGAACTCGGAGCGGGTCTCGGGTCCGTCCCAAGGCGTGAGGCCCCAGTGCAAGGGCGCCACGTTGGTGTAGGAAACGATGCCGAGCCGCTCGAGCCGGACGTCCGCGGCGCCGGCGGCTCCCCGTCCGGCGACGTCACGCTCGGACGAGCCGCTCACGCGAACACCTCGAGCTCGTTGTAGAGGGCGTCGCGGCGCACCGGCACGCGGCCGGCGTCCTGCACCAGCCGGACGAGCTCCGCCTGCGTCATGCCGGCCTCGGTGACGGCGCCGGAAGCGTGTGCGATGCGTTCGTCCTTGATGGTGCCGTCGATGTCGCTGACGCCGGAGGACAGCGTGACCTGGGTCAGCTCCGGGGTGATCATGATCCAGTACCCCTTGATGTGCGGGAAGTTGTCGAGCATCAACCGCGACACCGCCAGGTTGCGCAGGTCGTCGAGGCCGGTGGTGAAGCGCGTGCCCAGCTCCCTGGCCAGCGGGTTGTTGTCCGGCTGGAAGGCGAGCGGCACGAACGAGTAGAAGCCCGGCGCTTCGTCCTGCAGCTTGCGCAGCCGGATCATGTGGTCCAGCCGGTCCTCGCGGGACTCGATGTGGCCGTAGAGCATGGTGGCGTTGGTGGGGATGCCCAGCTCGTGCGCGGTGCGGTGCACCTCCAGCCATCCCTCGGCGCTGACCTTGGCCCGCGCGATGCGTCTGCGCACGTTCTCGGCGAAGATCTCGGCACCGCCGCCGGGCATGGCTACCAGCCCAGCCTCCTTGAGCTGCGACAGCACCTCGCGGTAGCTCAGCCGCGGCCGGGTGATGCGGGTGAAGTGGTGGATCTCGGCGGCCGTCCAGGCCTTGACCTGGACGCCCGGGTAGCGCGCCTTCAGGCCGCCGACCAGGTCCAGGTAGTACTGCCAGGGGCGCTTGGGGTGGTGGCCCGCGGTGATGTGGATCTCGGTGAGGTCGGGGTGGTAATGCTCGTCGACGTAGGCCCAGACGTCGTCCAGGTCCATGTCCCACACGCCCTCCTCGTCGAACTTGCGCTGGAAGCCGCAGAAGGTGCAGCCGACGTAGCAGACGTTGGTCTGCGACAGCCTGAGCGAGTGGACGAAATAGGCCTTGTCGCCGACGCGGCGTTGCCGCACCACGTCCGCGAGGCGCGCGACGGCGGGCAGGTCGCGGGTGCGGAACAGGGTCAGGCCGTCCTCGAGGCTGAGGCGGCGGCCCTCCAGCACTCGGTCTGCGATGGGCTCTAGTGCGGGATCGTCGATGAGGAGGTCAGATACGCCGGCGACGGTCATCGGGCCGAGTATAGCTCCGCGTCCGCGCGCGGCCCGCTCGCACTTCGAGGACGCGCCTGCGCCGCCCGCACGGGAGCGGCTCCCCGTCCCCGCGGGCCCCGGCCCGGCTCCCCGCAGGGGGCGCCGGTCAAATGTGCACGGCGCGGCCGTCCACGGCGAGCGCCGCCTCCTTCACGGCCTCGGCGAGGGTGGGGTGGGCGTGGATGGTGCGGGCCAGGTCCTCGGCGCTGGCGTGATAGGTCATGGCGGCCACGGCCTCGGCGATGAGGTCGCCGGCACGCGGTCCGATGATGTGCACCCCCAGCACCCGGTCCGTCTCCTCGTGCGCCAGGATCTTCACCCGCCCCTCGGCCTTGCCCATGGCGCGGGCGCGGCCGTTGGCGCTGAAGGGGAACACGCCCTTGCGGTACGGCACCCCCGCCTCGCCCAGCTGCTCCTCGCTGCGCCCCACCGTGGCGATCTCGGGATCGGTGTAGACGATGCCCGGCACCAGGTCGTAGTCGACGTGTCCTGAGGCGTGCCCGGGTCCGGCGGCGAGCCGCTCCATGAGCGCCACACCGTCCTCCTCCGCCTTGTGCGCCAGCATCGGACCCGGGATGAGGTCGCCGATGGCGTACACCCCCTCGGCGCTGGTGCGGAAGCCCTCGTCGACGCGGACGCGACCGCGCTCGTCGAGCTCGACGCCCGCCCCCTCCAGCCCCAGCCCGTCGGTGGCGGGCTTGCGGCCGGCCGCCACGAGGACGCGGGCGGCCTCCACGGGCTCCTCCCCCTCGACCTCGACGATCGCCCTGCGGTTCTTGCCCCTGCCCTCGACGGACGCTCCGGTGACGCGGGCCCCCAGCTTGAAGGTGAGGCCCTGGCGCTTGAAGATCTTGAGCGCCTCCTTGGCCGTGTCGAGGTCCATCCCCGGCAGGATGCGGTCGAAGTACTCCAGCACGGTCACCCGGGCGCCGAGGCGCGACCACACCGAGCCGAGCTCGAGCCCGATGTACCCGGCCCCGATGACCACCAGGCTCTCCGGCACCGGATCGTAGGCGAGCGCCTCGGTGCTGGTCCCGATGAGGTCGTAGTCGAGCTCCACGCCGGGCAGGCCGACGGGCAGCGAGCCGGTGGCCAGCACCACGTGGTCGGCCGCGACCTCCTGGTCCCCGTCCTCGCCGTGCACGGTCACCGTGCCGCCGCCCCCGAGCTCGCCGACGCCCCGGTAGCGCGTGATCTTGTTCTTCTTGAACAGGAAGGCCACGCCATCGGTGTTCTGCTTCACCACCCGGTCCTTGCGCGCCTGCATGGTCGCCAGGTCCAGGCCCACCTCCTTGGTGGTCACGCCGTGGTCGGCGAGCGAAGCGAGCGCTTCGCGGTAGCGCTCGCTCGACTCCAGGAGGGCCTTGCTGGGGATGCAGCCGACGCGCACGCAGGTGCCCCCCAATGCCTCCTCCTTCTCGACCACGGCCACGTCGAAGCCGAGCTGCGCTCCGCGGATGGCGGCCACGTAGCCTCCCGGCCCCGCGCCGACGATGACGATGTCGTGCTTGGGCATGCGTCAGACCTCCAGCAGCATGCGGGCCGGGCTCTCGACGGCCTCCTTGATGCGCTTCAGGAAGGTGACGGCCTCGCGCCCGTCTACGATGCGATGGTCGTAGGTGAGCGCCAGGTACATCATGGGACGGATCGCGACCTGGCCGTCGACGACCACCGGCCGCTCCTGGATGGCGTGCATCCCCAGCACCCCCGACTGCGGCGGGTTGACGATGGGCGTGGACATCAGCGAGCCGAACACGCCGCCGTTGGAGATGGTGAAGGTGCCGCCCTGGAGCTCATCGGGGTTGAGCCTGTTCTCCTGGGCGCGGCGCCCGAAGTCCCCGATGACGCTCTCCAGCTCCGCGAAGCTGAGGCGCTCGGCGTTCCGGACCACCGGCACCACCAGCCCCTTCTTGCTGGAGACCGCCACGCCGATGTCGTAGTAGTTCTTGTAGACGATGCGGTCCTCGCGGATCTCGGCGTTGAGCTGAGGGAAGCGCTTGAGGGCGTCGATGGCCGCCTTCACGAAGAACGACATGAATCCCAGGCGCACCTGGTAGCGCTCCTCGAAGGCGTCACGGTACTCCTTGCGGAGCGCCATCACCGAGGACATGTCGACCTCGTTGAAGGTCGTGAGCAACGCAGCGACGTGCTGCGCCTCCACCAGGCGCTCCGCGACGCGCCGCCTGAGAGGGCTCATCGGGACCGCTTCCTCCTGCCGCCACGCCTCGGCCTCCTCGGCGCCTCCGGGCGCCGACGCGCCGGCTTTCGCCACGTAGCGTTGGACGTCCTCCTTCAGGAGCCTTCCGCCGGGGCCGCTCGCCGGCACCTGCGCGGCCCGCAGGCCGTGCTCGTCGAGCAGGCGCTGCGCGGCAGGCATGACCGCGGGCTCGCCGCCCTCACCGGCCCGGCCGTCGCCGCCGCGGCGCGGCTGAGCCTCTGCGCCGGCGGCGCTGGCCGCGGCGCGCCCAGCGGCGGGCGTCCGGCCGGATCCCGCGGCCTGCCCGGCAGCCTCGCCGCCCGCAGCCTCCCCGCCCGCAGCCTCCCCGCCGTGCTTGGCGGACGCCTTGCCCGAGGGCGCGCCCTCGGCCGCAGCCGCGCCTTCCTCGATGCGCGCGATCACCTCGCCCACGGCGGCGGAGTCACCCTCCTGCTTGAGCACCTGGCTGAGCACACCGGAGACCGACGCCGGCACCTCCAGGGTGGCCTTGTCGGTCTCGACCTCTACGACGGCCTCGTCCTTCTCGACCGGCTCCCCCTCCTTCTTGAGCCACTCCCCGATGAACACCTCGGTGATCGACTCGCCAACGGAGGGCACCTTCAGATCTACAGACATCGCACGAACGCTCCTCACCTGGGTGGGTGCTCGACTCGGACTAGACGTCCATCTCGAATGCGGTGCGGATGAGCTCGGCCTGCTCGAGCCTGTGCGCTGCACCGGAGCCGGTCGCCGGGCTGGCGGATGCGGGGCGCGACACCCCGAGGAAAGGCCGCCCCAGCAGCCGGTCGCCCCACTTTACCCGCATGAATCGCCAGCCTCCCATGTTCTCCGGCTCCTCCTGGACCCACAGCACCGGCGCTTCCGCGGGGATCCCCTCCAGCGCCGCGGCCACGGCCTCGTCCGGCAAGGGGTAGAGCTGCTCGACCCGGACGATGGCGACGTCGTCCCGCTCCCGGTCGTCGCGCGCGGCCATCAGGTCGTACGCCACCTTGCCGCTGGCCATGAGCACGCGCCCTACCTTGCCGGGCTCGACGCGGCCGTCGCGCAGAACGCGTTCGAAGCGGCGGGCCCCGGTCAGGTCCTCCAGCGGCGAGGTCGCCTGCGGGTGCCGCAGCAGGCTCTTGGGGGTCATCACGATCAGAGGCTTGCGCAGCGGCCTCACGACCTGCCGACGGAGGAGGTGGAAGTACTGGGCCGGCGTGGTGGGGTAGGCGACCTGCAGGTTGTCCTCCGCGCAGAGCTGGAGGTAACGCTCGAGCCGCGCGCTGGAGTGCTCGGGGCCCTGCCCCTCCATGCCGTGCGGCAGGAGCATCACCAGGCCGGACAGGCGCTTCCACTTGTCCTCGGCCGACGCGATGAACTGGTCCACGATGACCTGGGCGGCATTGGCGAAGTCGCCGAACTGCGCCTCCCACAGCACCAGCCCGTCCGGGGTGTCGAGGCTGTAGCCGTATTCGAAGCCGAGCACGCCCGCTTCGGAGAGGGGGCTGTTGTGCACCTCGAACGGTCCCTGCCCCTCGCCGACGTGCTGAAGTGGGACGTACTCGTGACCGTCCCGGCCGTCGTGGAACACCGCGTGCCGCTGGCTGAAGGTGCCGCGCTCGCTGTCCTGACCGCTGAGCCGGACCTTCACCCCGTCCTGCAGCAGGGTGCCGAACGCCAGCGCCTCGGCCGCCGCCCAGTCGAGGGGCCGCTCGCCCTTCGCCATGGCCACGCGCGTCTTGAGCGCCCGCGCGATCTTGCCGTTGAGGTTGAAGGTCTCCGGCACCTCGGTCAGCGAGCGGAGGATGCCCGCCAGGCGCGCCGCGTCGACGCCGGTCTCGGGCTCCTCGACGTCGGCGTCCACCTCGTCGCTGTACGGCGTCCACAGCCCCTCGAAGGCCGAATAGTGCGGCTTGAACTCGTCGCTGCGCGCGACGGACAGCTCGTGCTCCAGGTGCTCGCGGCGGGCGTCGCCGATCTGGTCGGCCTCCTCGCGGGTCACCTCGCCCAGCGTCAGCAAGCGCTCCAGGTAGCCGTCGCGCACGCTGCGGCGGCGCTTGATCTTGCCGTACATCACCGGCTGCGTGAACGAGGGCTCGTCCGACTCGTTGTGCCCCTGGCGCCGGTAACAGTACATGTCAACCACCACGTCGCGCTTGAACGCACGGCGGAAGTCCATGGCCAGCTCGATCGCCTGCGCCACGGCCTCCGGGTCCTCGCCGTTGACGTGGAATACCGGGCTCTGCAGCATCTTGGCGACGTCGCTGGCGTAGGTGGAGGTCCGTCCCTGGCGGGGGCCGGTGGTGAAGCCGACCTGGTTGTTCACGATGATGTGCAGCGTCCCGCCGACGCCGTACCCCGCCAGCCCGGAGAGGTTCAGGCTCTCCTGCACCACGCCCTCGCCGATGAAGGCGGCATCGCCGTGCACGACGATGGGCATCACGCGTTCCCGCGCCTCGTCGCCGACGCGCTCCTGCTTGGCCCGCACGCGCCCGAGCACCACCGGGTCGACGAACTCGAGGTGCGACGGGTTGAAGGCCAGCGACAGGTGGATGGTCCTGCCTTCCTCCGTGGTCCAGTCGTTGCTGTAGCCCAGGTGGTACTTGACGTCGCCGCGGCCCCGGTGCATCTCCGGGTCCTTGTCCTCGAACTCGCGGAAGATGGTGCGCGGGTTCTTGCCCAGGATGTTGGCCAGGACGTTCAGCCGGCCGCGGTGCGCCATGCCCAGCACGATCTCGGTGACGCCCTGGCTGCCCGCCTTCTCGATGGCCTGGTCGAGCAGCGGGATCAGCGTCTCGCCGCCCTCGAGCGAGAAGCTCTTCGCGCCAACGTACTTCTTCTGGATGAAGTCCTCGAAGATGACGGCGTCGGTCAGCTTGGTGAGGATGCGGAGCTGGCGCTCACGGCTCAGGCTCAGGCGGTTGCGCGTCGCTTCCATCCGCTCTTGCAGCCAGCGCCGCACCTCGAGGCTGTCGATGTGCATGAACTGGGCGCCGATGCTGCGGGTGTACGTCTCCTTGAGGGCCTCGATGACCTCGCCCAGCGTCCGCGCCGAGGGGAAGGTGGTCTCCAGGACGGCCCTGCCCATGTCGGCCTCGCTGAAGCCGTAGTGGGACGGGTCGAGCTCCGGCGCTTCGAACGGCTCGCGCCCGAGCGGGCTGAGGTCGGCCAGGCGGTGGCCGCGCACACGGTAATTGCGAACCAGCCGCTCGACCCGCTGTTGCAGGGTGGCGGCGTCGCTGCCCGCCCGGTCGAGCGCCCGCTCGCTGGCGGCGGCAGACGCCCCGCCCCCCGGGTTGAAGAGGCTGCGGGGCCGGAAGCTGGGGCCGAGCCGGCGGCGCTGCGCCAGCCCGTTGAGCGGCATCCGCGCGAACGTGACGCGCCAGCTCTCGGGCACGTCGCCCGGGTCCTGCAGGTAGCGTTCGAACAGCTCCTCGACGTAGGTGAGGCTGGCGCTGTCGAGCTGGTCCTCGAGTTCGTTCTCGAGCTCGTCTTCGGTGTGCATCATGGCCTCACTCCGGCCCCGCTGCCTGCGGGCGCCCGAGCGCGCGGCGGAACCCACGCGCGGGCCGCGCCCGGCGGGCCCTCAACGCGTCCACTGTTGTATCACGACGTGCCCCACGTCACCTTCGCGCGGGCGACCCGCTCCGAGGGGGCGTGCGCCCGTTCCCCTGCGGTAGGCTTGTGCCATGACCGCTTCACCGCAAGCCGTGGCGCTGGGCGAGCTGCTCATCGACTTCGTGCCGGAGGAGAACGGTGTGACGCTGGCGGAGGCCAGCACCTTCGTCAAGGCTCCCGGCGGCGCCCCCGCGAACGTGGCGGTGGGGCTGGCGCGCCTGGGCGTCCAGGCGGGCTTCGTCGGCAAGGTCGGCGACGACCCCTTCGGTCACTTCCTGGCGGGCGTGCTGGAGCACAACCACGTCGACGTCAGTCAGCTCGGGTACGACGAGCACGCGCACACGGCCCTCGCCTTCGTGTCCCTCACCAGCAGCGGCGAGCGCGACTTCGTCTTCTACCGCAACCCCAGCGCCGACATGCGTCACCGCCCCGAGGAGGTGGACGAGGACTATCTGGGCGGCGCTACCATGCTCCACATCGGCAGCATCAGCCTCATCCAGGAGCCGTCGCGCAGCGCCACCCTCCGGGCTCTCGACATCGCCGCCGAGCACGGCCTGTGGATCTCGTACGACGCCAACCTGCGCCTGCCTCTATGGCCCTCGCCCGATGCCGCACGGCAGGGCATCCGCAGCGTGTGGCGGCGTGCGCACGTGATCAAGATCAGCGAGGACGAGCTGGAGTTCCTCACCGGCTCGCGCGACCTGGCGGCGGCCCGCACCCTGCGCCACGACCAGCTCAGGTTGCTGGTCATCACACGCGGCGATGCCGGCGCCTGGTACCTCACCCGCCAGGGCGAGGGCGAGGTGGCCGGCTACCGGGTGGAGACCGTCGACACCACCGGCGCCGGCGACGCCTTCACCGCGGCGCTGCTGGCGAGCCTGCTGGAGAACGGCGGCCTCGAGCGGGACAGGCGAGCGCTGGACGCGGCCTTGCGCCGCGCCAACGCCTATGCCGCGCTCACCACCACCCGCCGCGGCGCCATCCCTGCCCTGCCCACCCGCGACGAGCTGGAGCGCTTCCTGAGCGACCACCAAGGCTGAGGCCCGGTGCCGGCGCGCCGGCACCGGTTCCGGCACCGACACCGCAGCCAACGAGAAGAGCGCCCCTGGGGGCGCCCGCTCATCCGTTCAATCTGAAAGCATTATACGCAGATATGCGGTATTCGTCAAGAGCATGCGGCAAGACCGTTCGGAACGTCGCCGACACGGCGTCTCTCGACGCCGCCGCACCCCCCAGCCGCGTTGCGCCGCCGGGCCTCCGTGCCGCCGGACCTCCGTGCCGCCGGACCTCTGCGGCGCCCGGCGATCGCGGCCCGGCACCCCGCCGGCGTGAGACACTGTAGGGATGAGCGCCCAAGCGGGTTCGTCCTCCACCGGATCCTCCCCTGCCGCGCCGCTGCCGACCGTGGCCGACCTCGAGCGCGCCCGCGAGCACGTGCGCCGGGCCGCGGTGCGCACGCCGCTCGTCCGCCTCGACCTCGCCGGTCCCGGCGGGCACGAGGTCTTCGCCAAGGCCGAGAACCTTCAGCGGACCGGCTCGTTCAAGCTCCGCGGCGCGCTCGCCTTCCTGGCGTCGCTGCCGGCGGACGTGCGCGCTCGCGGCGTGGTCACCCACTCCAGCGGCAATCACGCCCAGGGCGTCGCCTTCGCCGCCCGCCACTTCGGCGTCCCGGCCACCATCGTCATCCCCGAGGGCGCGCCGCGCGTCAAGGTCGAGGGCACGCGCGCGCTCGGCGCCGAGGTGGTGCGCTGCAGGAACACCCAGGCGTCGCGCCAGGAGACGGCCGCCGCCATCGCGGAGGCGCGTGGGGCCACGTTGGTGCCCCCGTACGATCACCCCTGGATCGTGGCCGGTCAGGCGAGCGTGGGCCTGGAGATCGCCGAGGACCTGGCGGACGTCGCCAACGTCCTGGTGCCCATCGGCGGCGGCGGCCTGTCCTCAGGCGTGTGCCTGGCGTTGACGGCACGGGCGCCCGCCGCGCGGGTGGTCGGGGTCGAGCCCGAGCTGGCCGCGGACGCGCGTGAGTCCCTGCGGACCGGCGTGCGCGTCACCTGGCCGGCAGAGGCGGTGACGCGCACGCTCGCCGACGGGGTGCGCACGCAGAGCATCGGCGCGCTCAACTTCCAGGTGCTGCAGCGCTACCTCGCCGGCGTGGAGACCGTGGACGAGGAGGGCATCCGCGAGGCCACCGCCTGGTACGCGAGGCGGGCGCGGCTGGTCGTCGAGCCGACCGGCGCCATCACCCTGGCGGCGCTGCGCAAGCTGCTGCGGGGAGAGGGCGAGACCGCCCTCTCCGACGCGGGCCCGACCGTGGTGGTGATCTCCGGCGGCAACGTCGACGTCGAGCTGCTCTGCCAGCTGCTGCAGGCCCCCGCCTGAGCCGACCGCTACACCAGCCGTTGTCCGCACGGGACGGCTGGACTATCCTGGGGGCGTGTCCGCACTCGTGGTCATGCTCCTGCTCGCCTTCTTCCTCGTGATCGCCGTGAGCCTCACCATCTGGGCGGCGCTAGGCCTCAATCAGCACGCGCCCGTGGCCATGGCCCGGCGCGAGCCCGCGCCGCTGCCGGAGGCGCCACTGGTGGCGCGCCCCAGCAACGACGACGTGCGGGGCGCCCGCGTCAAGGTGAAGCCCGTGAGCGGCTCGAGCGAGGACGCCTTCGAGCGCTTCCTGCGCTCCGACAGCAAGCGCGACGACTCCAGGTTCTGACGCCGGCCGCGCCGCGACGGCGGCGGCCCGGCCGCGGCCCTCTCGCCTGGGTCGGGCCGCGGCCGGGCGCAGGGAGGAGAGCCATGGCCTTCGACGACTACCGCCGGCTCGAGTTGACACGCCCCGAGGAGGGGATCCTGGTCATCACCATGAACCGGCCCGAGCGCCTCAACGCCGCGGACGAGGCCATGCACCGGGAGCTGGTGGAGATCTGGCGCGACGTCGAGGCCGCAGACGACGTCGACGTCGCGGTGCTGCGGGGCGCCGGCAAGGGCTTCTCCGCCGGTGGCGACCTCGACATGGTCGAGCGCATCGCCGACGACTGGGAGACGCGCGTCCGCGTGTGGAGGGAAGCCCGCGACCTGGTGCGCAACCTCATCGACTGCGGCAAGCCGGTCGTCTCGGCCATCCACGGCCCCGCCGTGGGCGCCGGCCTGGTGGCCGGACTCCTCGCGGACGTGTCGATCGCCGCGCGCGACGCCCGCATCATCGACGGCCATACCCGCCTGGGCGTGGCGGCGGGCGACCATGCCGCGGCGGTGTGGCCGCTGCTGATCGGCATGGCCAAGGCCAAGTACTACCTGCTGACGTGCGAGCCCATGTCGGGCGCCGAAGCCGAGCGGCTGGGCCTGGTGAGCCTGTGCGTGGACCACGACGAGCTCGACGCCCGCGCGCTGGAGGTGGCGCGGAGGCTCCGCGGCGGCAGCCGCACCGCCCTGCGCTGGACCAAGTACGCACTCAACAACTGGTACCGGCTGGCCGGGCCTACCTTCGACACCAGCCTCGCCCTCGAGTTCCTGGGGTTCACGGGCCCGGACGTGCGCGAGGGCGTCGCCTCGCACCGCCAGAAGCGCGCGCCCGCCTTCGAGGACCGCTCCGAGCTGTAGCCCTCGTGGCGTCGCCCGCCTCCGGGCCCGCGCCACCGAGACCGCGTGCCACGAGGTGAACCAGCAACGCCGCCAGAAGCGCCGCCCCGACCACGGCCGTGGCCGGGCCCACGGCGTTCAGCCAAGCCGGCCGCAGCACCATCACGACCGCCAGGAAGAGCATCACCATGCCCCCCACCAGCTTGAGCACGCGGCCGTGGCGCTCCTCCAGGCGGGTGACGCGCAGCGTCGCCACGGCGGCCCCGAACAGCACCAGCTCGTCGGCGAGGAAGATCACCAGATAGACGGCCAGCAGGGCGGAGAAGGCGAGCGCGCCCGGCCGCCACTGCAGCACCAGGCCGGCCCACAGCACCGGGAAGCCCACCGTGCAGGGCAGCTCGAACACCGTCACGCCCGCCGCCATGGCGGCGGTGGCGCCGAGCACGGCCAGCGTGCTGCGGTCGCGCGCCATGACGCCGCGGATACCCCGGTAGATGCCGGGCTTGCGGGCCTCCGGGATGGTGAGGGAGGGCCCCCGCCTGTACCAGACGTAGTCCTTGAGGTTCACCAGGGCGAAGCCGAGCGCCAGCAGCGCCACCGCCACCCGCACCCATGGCAGCACCGCCACCAACGCCAGGAGGTTGACCAGGCCCGCCAGCATGAGCGCGTAGACGGCGGCCGCCACCACCAGGAACGTGGTCCCCACCAGCACCACCTTGCGGCGGGAGCGGGTGTTGATCACCACCGCCAGCAACAGCGACAGCACCCACAGGGAGCAGGGGTTGAAACCGTCCACGAAAGCGATGAGCGCCGTGGTCGCCAGCTCCGAGCGGCCCGCCAGCGCCACCCGGCCGAGCAGCGGTACGTCGACCGGGTCGAGCGCCACGCCCGCGCCCCGTGTCGCGGCGAGGGGGTCCTCCCTCTCGCCGCCTGGTGCGGGCCAGGCCGCCCGGCCGGCGCCCGGCCCGGGGGCAGCCGCGCCAAGCTCCGCGGCGGCCGCCTGGATGCGCTCCATGGGATCGGGGCACCCCTGTGCCAGGCAGGTCGCGACACGCGCGCGCACCCGCCGTGCCACCGGATCGGAGAAGCCGATGTAGACCTCGTCCCCGACGAGGATGGTGGGCACCGCGCCGGCGTCGAAGCCGAAGGCGCGACCGGCGGCGGCGAACGCGTTCCGGCTGTCCTCGTCGCCGTAGACCTCGAAGGCGTGGAGCGTCACGCGCGGGTCGCTCGCCAGGTCCTCCAGGAAGGGCTTCGCGGCCGCGCAGTGGGGACAGCCCTGGCCCCAGAAGAGCACCAGCTCCACCGCAGACGCGCGACCGGACGCGCCCAGCAGACCCGCCGCGACCGCTAGGACGGGAACCATCCAGCGACGACCCGCTCGCGACAGGGGGCCCATGCCGCGACTGTATAGAGAGCACCGAGGATGGCGCGTCCGTGGCTCCTGGACACGGACCGTCCTCCATACTCCTACACCCGGCCGGACGGCGGCCGCGGCGGCGGAAACGGTACACTCTCCCGATGAGGGCACCGACCCGGTTGCAGCGCCTCGCCACGCTCAACGCTATCGGCGACGTGCTGAACGCGGCCCCGACCTTCGAGGAGGCCGCGCCGGAAGCCTTGCGCCGGCTGCTCCCACGGGTAGGGCTCAGCACGGCGTGGCTGTTCCTGTCCAACGTCGAGGAGGGGGACACGCACCAGGGCACCTTCCGGCTGGCGGCATCCACCGGCGTGCCGCCCGCTCTCGCCGAGGCCGACGCGGCGCCCTTGCGCGGGCCGGGATGCGAGTGCCAGACCCTCCTCAAGCGCGGCCGCCTCGACCGCGGCGTCAACATGGTGACGTGCAGCCGGTTGCGCGACGCGACCGGCGACAAGGGCGGCCTCAAGATCCACGCCAGCGTGCCCCTGCTCGGCCGCGGCGGGCCCGTCGGCATCCTCAACCTGGCGGCGCCCGGAGAGACACGCTTCGACGACGAGACGCTGGCCTTCCTCGCCGCGGTCGGCCGGCAGATGGCGGCGGCGTACGAGCGCTCGCGATTGCTCGCCGAGCGCACCGAGCATGCGCGCTACACGGCCGCGCTGGAGGAGCGGCAACGCCTGGCGCAGCAGATGCACGACTCACTGGCACAGCTGCTGTTCGCCGCCGACCTGTCGTTGCAGGTCGCCGAGCAGCATCCCGAAGCGGACGAGCGTGCGGGTGCCGCCTCCGACGCCGGCGCCTCGGTGCGTCAGGCGCTGGCCGAGCTGCGCTCGCTGGTGGAGGTGATGCGCCCGGCGGACGTATCGGCCGGGCTGCGACCGGCCCTGCAGCGTCTGGCCCGGCGGTCGGGCGGCTCTCTGCGCGTGCAGCTCGAGGCCGCCGAGGTGGAGCCGCCGGCCCAGGTGGCCGACGCTCTCTACCGCGTGGCGCAGGAGGCGGTGCACAACACCCTGCGGCACGGCGGGGCTACCAGCCTGTGGCTGCGCCTCGAGCATCCGCCGGGCTACCTGCGCCTGATCGTGGAGGACGACGGCGTCGGCTTCGGGGAGGAGCCCGACGCCTCGCTGGGCCGCGGCCTGGGGCTGGCCGGCATGCGCGACCGCGCCGCGGCGCTGAAGGGCACGCTGACGCTCGAGGAGCGCTCCGAGGGCGGGGCGCGCGTGGTGGTCGAGGTGCCGTGGCCGCGCGCGTCCTGATCGTCGACGACCACCCGGTGGTGCGCGCCGGCCTGCGCGCCTTCCTCGACCTGCAGGAGGATCTCGAGGTGGTGGGAGAGGCCGGCTCGGTGGCCGAGGCCCTCGAACGGGCCGCGGCGCTGGCCCCCGATCTGGTGCTCCTCGACCTCGAGCTGCCCGATGGCAGCGGCCTCACGGCGATCGCCGAGCTCGGCCGGGCCTCCAGGGTCCTGGTGCTGACCAGCTTCCTCGACGAGGGCAAGGTCAGGCAGGCGATGCGGCAGGGGGCGAGCGGCTACCTGCTCAAGCACGCCGGCCCCAACGCCCTGCTCGACAAGCTCCGTGCGGCCCTGCGCGGCGAGATGCCGTTGGACCCCGAGGCCGTGCGGCTGCTGGCCAGCCCCCGCGAGGACCCCCTGGCCCAGCTGACGCCCCGCGAGCGCGAGGTCCTGAGGCGCATGGCCGAAGGCCTCAGCAACAAGCGCATCGCCAGCGTGCTGGGCATCAGCGAGAAGACCGTCAAGACGCACGCCGGCCACGTGTTCGAGAAGCTCGGCGTGCCCGGCCGCGTGCAGGCCGTGCTGATCGCCAAGGAGCAGGGACTCTAGGCTGCCGGCTCCCGTTCAGCGCGGCGTGGGGTCCATGGGGACCACCGGTTCGGCGGACGTCACGCGCAGCTCGATGGCCGGCGCGGCCTCGCGCCCGAACCGGCGCCGGACATCGCGGAGGATGCCCGCCAGCATGCGCCGCGGCGTCAGCATGCTCACCGTGCGGCCGCTCCGGGCCCGCTCGGCGCCGCAGGCGAGCTCCACCAGCCGCTGGGCCGGCACGCTGGGATCCTCGCCCCACAGCCGCAGCACGGTGACGAAGGGACGCAGCCGCTCCTCGTAGCCCTTGACGGCCCGCACCTCCTGGACCATGTCGGTCAGCATGAGGCCGGGATTGAAGGCCACCACGTCCACACCGCGGCCGCGTGTCTCCTTGGCGAGCGCCAGGGTGAAGGAGCGCACCCACGCCTTCGACGAGGCGTAGGCGTTCTGGTTCGCGACCGGGCCGCGATCGCCGCGGCCGAGGATGTTGACGAGCCTTCCGCTGTGCTGCGCCAGGAAGTAACGCGTGGCGACGGTCGAGCCCAGGTAGGTGCCGCGGATGTTGGTGTCCACCACGCGCAGGAAGTCCTCGCCGTCCAGGGCCGGGGTGGGACCGTAGGTGCCCGATACGCCGGCGTTGTTGATCCACACGTCGAGGCGTCCGAAGCGCTCCAGCGCCGCCGCCAGCAACGCCTCGTGGTCGGCGCGCCGCGTCACGTCGGCCACCACCCCCTCGACCAGGTCCGGCCCGAGGGTGGACACCACGGTGTCGACGGCCTCCGCCGTGCGCGAGCTCACCACCACGCGAGCGCCCTCGCGCACGAAGGCGGTAGCGGACGCCAGCCCGAAACCGCGGGTGCTCCCGGTGACGACGGCCACTCGCCCCTCCAGACGACCCATGCTCACACCTCTCCTCGGCTTCTCAGGCGCTCCCCTCGCCGTGCGCCGGGCGGAACGCAGCCGCCGGCACGCGGGGCGGCGACGCGGCAAGCCGTCGGACGCCGGCCCCCTCCGGCGACGTCGCCCCGACCGGCCCGCCGGCTACGACCTTGGTCGCAGCCGAGCCTAGGGCCGCACGACGAGGCATGAAGGTGCACGCGTCCACGATACTTCCGGTCGGAGGTGGGACCATGCCATTGGAACACTCGCCCGTCACCGAGCTCCTGATCCCCTACCTGCGGCGCGACCGCGAGGAGCGCGCCGCCACGCAGCGCGCGGTCCGCAGCGCCCGGGCCGCCCGCGCGCGCCGCGGCGCCGAACGCGGCCTCACCCCTTTACCGGCCAGGCTCGCGACGGCCCTCCGCCCCCCCTGCGCGAGCTGCGCATGACGGCCGCACCCGGACAGGGCGAGGCGGGCCCCGTGCGGGGCCACGGGGGTGATGGCGGCGAAGCGGCGAGCGGCTTCCCGACGCGCAAGGCGGTCGTCACCGGCGCCAGCCGCGGCCTCGGCAGCACGCTCGCCGGCTTCCTGGCCGGGGTCGGCTACGACCTGGTGGTCACGGCACGGGGCCGCGCCGCCCTCGAGGCCGCGGCCGCCACGCTGCCCGGCGAGGGCGACGTGCGCACGCTCGCCGGCGACGTGACCGACCCGGCGCACCGGAAGGCCCTCGCGGAGGCCGTGGGGGACAGCCTCGATCTGCTGGTGCTCAACGCCTCCGCCCTGGGACCCAGCCCGCTCCCGCGGTTGGCCGAGGTGGACGTGGACGCGCTGCGGCAGGTGCTGGAGGTCAACGTGGTAGCGCAGCTGGCGCTGACGCAAGCGCTCCTGCCCGCCTTGACGCGCGGTCGGGGCCTGGTGGTGGCCGTGACCTCCGACGCCGCGGTGGGCGGCTATCCCGGTTGGGGGCCGTACGGCGCCAGCAAGGCGGCTCTGGAGCTGCTGGCGCGCACGTTCGCCGGCGAGGCGGACGGCGTCGCGGTGGCGGTCGTCGACCCCGGCGACATGCGCACGGCCATGCAGCAGCGGGCGTTCCCGGACCAGGACATCGGCGACCGTCCCGCCCCGGACGTGACGCTCCCCTTCTTCGCCTGGCTGCTCGAGCAACCTCGCGCCGCCGTCGACGGTGGGCGCTTCCTGGCGCAGGCCGACGCCTGGACGCTGCCGGCGGAGCCTGCCCCATGATCGCCGGAGCCGCTCCCGGATGGCGAACGCCCACCGTCTTCCACGGCGCGGGGCCCGAGGCGACCCGCCCGCCGGAGGCGCGCGGCCTGCCGCGTGATGGCGTGCGGTTGCTCGTCTCCGGCCCGTCGGGGCACAGCCACCACATCTTCCGGGACCTGCCCCGGATCCTCCGTCCCGGCGATCTGCTGGTGGTGAACGACAGCGCCACGCTGCCCGCCAGCCTGCCGGCCCGCCCGCTCGACCGCCGGCAGGCCGGCGAGCGCTTCCTGCTCAACCTGTCGACGCGCTTCGGGGAGCGCCTGTGGCTGGCCGAGCCGCGGCGCAGCGCGGCCGAGCCCGGCCCGCTGGCGCTCCGGCCGGGGGACCGCGCCACGGCGGGCGAGCGGACACCCGTCACCGTCACCTTCGTGGCGCCGCATCCGGGCACGCCGCGGCTGTGGTTCGTGACGCCGCGCGCGCCCTTGGAGCCGGTCATGGCCGCCGACGGCGTCCCCATCCGCTACGGCTACCTGCCCGAGCCCCAACCGCTGGACGCCTACCAGACGCTGTTCGCGCGCGCGCCCGGCAGCGCCGAGATGCCCTCGGCCGGGCGCCCCTTCACGCGGTCTCTGGTCGCCGGCCTGGGCGCGGCCGGCGTGGACGTGGCGACCCTCACGCTGCACACCGGCGTGAGCAGCCTCGAGCTCCCGGCCGACGCAGGAGGAGGCAGCGGCTCGCTGTACGCCGAGCCGTTCACCGTCCCGGCCGCGACCGCCGCGGCGGTCCGCCGGGCGCGCCGGGCGGGGGGCCGCGTGATCGCGGTGGGCACGACGGTGGTCCGGGCGCTGGAGACGGCCGCCGCCAGCGGCGAGGTCCGTTCCGCGACCGGCTTCAGCCGCCGCTTCGTGCGGCCGGGCGCCGTACGCGGCGCCGTGGACGGCCTCATCACCGGCTTCCACGAGCCCTCCAGCAGCCACCTCGCGCTGCTGCTGGGGCTTGCGGGCCAGCGCATGGTGCGCGGCGCCTACGCCGAGGCAGTCCGCCGAGGGTACCTGTGGCACGAGTTCGGGGACAGCCACCTGCTCCTCTGGGAGCGGCGCGCTAGGATCGGCCCATGACCGCCGCCACGGCCTTCGTGTGCGCCACCTGCGGCACGCTCTTCCCCGCAGCCGGCGAGCCGCCCGCCGTCTGCCCCATCTGCGAGGACGTCCGGCAGTACGTTCCGGACGGCGGACAGCGCTGGACGAGCATGGCGGAGCTCGGCAGCCGGCACGCCAACCGCATCGACCGCATCGAGCCGGACCTGTACGCGCTGCGCAGCGAGCCACGCATCGGCATCGGTCAGCGCGCCCTCCTCGTGCGCACGCCCGAGGGCAACGTGTTGTGGGACTGTCTCACCCTCTGCGACCGCCCCACCATCGAGGCCGTGCGCTCGCTCGGCGGCGTCCGCGCCATCGCCATCAGCCACCCGCATTACTACAGCGCGCACCGCTCGTGGGCCGAAGCGTTCGACGCCCCGGTGTACCTCCACGGCGCCGACCGCGACTGGGTGGTCGACCCCCACCCCCGCCTGCGATCCTGGGAAGGCGACGAGCTGCCGCTCCCCGGCGGGCTGCGCCTGGTGCGCGCCGGCGGGCACTTCCCCGGCGGCACCGTGCTCCTGTGGCCGGACGGCGCAGGCGGTTCCGGCGCCCTGCTGAGCGGGGACATCCTCCAGGTCGTGCCCGACCGGGCCACGGTGGGCTTCATGTACTCCTACCCCAACTACCTGCCGCTGCCGGCCTGGGAGGTCGACGCCGTGGCGGATGCCGTGCTGCGCCTGCCGTTCGACCGCATCCACGGCGCCTTCGAGGGCGGCAGCATCGGGCAGGGCGCGCGGGAGGCCGTCCAACGCGGCCGCCGGCGCTACCGGGAGGCGCTGGCCGGGGCGCTGCCCGGGTTGCGCCCCGGCCCCGGCGGCCGGCCTCCCGCCGAAGACGAGGGCCCGGCCGCCTCGTAACACGCGGCCGGGCCCCGGCGGGTGTGCTTCGGGAAGCTCAGGCGGCTGCCTGGGTGAGCTCCTTGAGCTGGTCGTAGGCGGATCGGGCGCGGGAACGCAGCTGGCTGGTGTCGGCCTGCCCCGCCATCATCAGGTGCATGGTGGCGTGCTGGTCGACGTCGCCGAAGATGCTGTTCAGCACCTCCACCTCGGTGCGCGTCCGCAGCGCGTGGTCGTCCCGGAAGATCTGGGTGTACATGGACTCGAACTGCCACTCGTCGATCACGCCGGTGAGGTACTGCTCCAGCACGTCCATGTAGGGCTTGAGGTCGCTGCCGCCGGCGGCTGCGTCGGCGAGCACGGGGTCGCCGGCAGGCACGCGTGACAGCGCCGCGCCCAGCGCCTCCGGGGTGATGCCCCAGTTATTGGCCTCGAACACGGGCTCGCCGGCCTGGAACAGGATCACCTGCGGCGACTCGTGGCGGATGCCGGTACGGTCGGCGACCAGATCGCTCGCCGGGCGCGACTCCACGACACGGATCACCCCACACATCAGGTCCTCCCGCTTCTGGAGCTCGTCCTCCAGGAAACCGAACCCTTGCATGGTCTTGTGACACGTCCCCGCCTTGAAGATCACGCTCGAGGGAAACCGTTCGAGGAAGCCCTCGACGGCATCGGGGGTCGAAAGTAAGACTACGCGGTCGTTCAGCATGCTCGCTCCTCCTGCGCACTGCGATTGTAGTGCGCTTCGCTTCCGGGACGATGTCGCGTTGCGCACCCTGTCCCGGCAGCGCGCCAGCTACGCGGCGCCGCGCCGGCCTTCGTTGACCGCCCCCAGGGCGCCTGATACACTCATCGTTGCCGCTGACGGGACGGAGAGGTGTCCGAGTGGTTGAAGGAGCACGCCTGGAAAGCGTGTAGGTGGGAATCCCTGCCTCGCGGGTTCGAATCCCGCCCTCTCCGCCATCGACCGCTCCGGACCTGACGCCCTGGCCCGCCGCGGTCTCGCCGGGCGACGCGGCCCGCCTCCTACTATCCGAGAAAGGCCCCTTCCGACGCCTTCGAGCGTCGGCTACCGTCGAGGGTGTGCCGGAATCGCCCCCCAAGGTTCCGGCACACCCTCCATCTCACCCCGCGCATCCCAACGAAGACGCCCCCGGCACGAAGCCGGGGGCGTCGACGCTAACGGTCGGACGGGAACCCGATCAGGCGTGAGCCGCGGCCCCGCCCGCCTGGTCGCTCGCCTGAGCGCCGGACCCGGCGCTCACCTGACGCAACGCCTCCGCGAAGGCGTGCTCCGGCTGGGCACCCAGGACGCGCGTGGCGTTGGCGCCGGTAACGATGGTGTCCGGCACGCCGGAGATGCGGTTGCGCTGGGACAGCTCCGGGAACTCGTTGGCCTCCACGCCCTCCGCGACGATGCGGTCGTTCACGAGCGCGAAGCGGAAGGCGGTGATGACGGCCCGCGGGCAGTACGGGCAGGTGGGCGTCACGAACGTCTGCAGGTTGATCGCGTCCTCGATCTCCTTGACGCTCTCCAGCGTCGGCGTCAGCTCGAGCTCGTCGGTGCCGAGCATGAGCAGGGTCTCGAGCAGGGTGGTGAACTCGTAACCGCTGGGGATGCCGGCGAAACGCATGTTGCTGCGTTCCGTCCCCTTGCGCCGGAACAGCGTGGTGGGCGCACGCGTGATGCCGAGCGCCTGCGCCTCCTCGTCACCGGCGATGGTGCGCTCGACCACCTCGACGTGGTCGTTCAGCTCCGCCACCTCGCGGAGCAGCTGCAGCGTGGCGTCCTGCTCGCCGGCCGCGTCCTGCCCCGGGACGAAGACCTGACCGCCCTTGTAGACGATCATCTGTACGTCGTGCTGGAGACCTGCCAAGGCGTCCTTGACCTGACCCCGGATCTTGTCATCGAGAAAAGCCATCCACGGCTCCCTTCCGAACTACCTGACGAGACCTTACCACATACCCCTGCAGGGTATCTAGTGGCTGGACGACATGGCTCTCACACCTGTCACCGGCGTCTCCTGCGGTCTTCACGCACAGGCTCTACACTCGTCTCGACACATCGCGCGCCGCGCGGCGGCGACCGGACCGAGAGCGAGGTGACGCCCCTATGCACGTCAGGGAAAGCGTCTGGTTACGTGACGCAGAAGGCATCCACGAGACCTCGGCGATCTCGCCGGCGGCCTGGCACGGCGAGCGCGGCTGCGTGGTGGGCCCGTTCTCGAGCGCGCAGATCGCGCGGATCTTCCTGCAGTACCGCCGCTGCGCCTCCCGGACGGCGCGGGTCTTCCCCGCCCGCTCGGCCTACTACGTCGAGATGTGCGCGTGACCGCGCGAAGAACGCCCTGCCACGCGGGATTGTATCCGCGCGGCAGGCGGCGGGCGGATGGTAAGCTACGCCCGTGCCGGAGCTAGCGACCAAGCCGCTCGGGGTCTTCGATTCCGGCGTTGGCGGCCTCACGGTCGCCAACGCGCTTCGAAGCGCTCTCCCCGACGAGCCGCTGCTCTACCTGGGCGACACGGCGCGGGTTCCATACGGCTCCAAGCCACTCGAGATGGTCCGTGGCTTCGCCCGTCAGATAAGCTCCGAGCTTCTGAGACGTGACGTCAAGGGGATCGTCATCGCCTGCAACACGGCGTCGGCCGCGAGCCTGCCGGCTCTGGCCGACGAGCTGCCCGTGCCGGTGTGGGGCGTGGTCGAGCCCGGCGTGACGGCGGCGCTGAGCGCCACTCGCGGCGGGCGCGTAGCCGTGCTGGGCACGCGAGCCACCATCCAGGCACGCGTCTACCAGGCGCGCCTCGAGGGGTCCGGTGCCGCCACCTGGGGCAAGGCCTGCCCGCTGTTCGTGCCTATCGTCGAGGAAGGCATCTCGGACACCCGCATCGCCGAGATGATCGCCGAGTACTACCTGAGCGACCGGCCCGGCGACATCGACACGGTGATCCTGGGGTGCACCCACTACCCCGCCCTCAAGCACACGCTCCTGACGGTGCTCGGTGACGGCGTCGCGCTCGTCGACTCCGCCGAGGCGACGGCCGCCGTGGTGGCCGCCGACCTGCGGGCGCTCGGGCTCGCCGCGCCGCCCGGCTCCGGCGGCGGGGTGCGCCACCTGGTGACCGGCGACGTCGACGCCTACCTCCACACGGCTGCCGTCCTGGGCGGGCCCGCGGGCCCCGCGGAGCACGTCAGCCTGGTCGCGCTGGCGCCGGCCGGGGGCTGAGGCCGGCGATGCGTGAGGACCGTCGCCCCGACGAGCTGCGTGCGGTCAAGGTCACGCCGGGCTACAACCGCTACGCCGAGGGCTCCGCGCTGATCGAGTGGGGCGGGACGACGGTGCTCGCCACCGTCACCATCGACAACCGCCTTCCGCCGCACCTGCGCGGCGGCGGCGCGAAGACCGGCTGGCTCACCGCCGAGTACGCGCTCCTGCCGCGAAGCACCCAGCAGCGCAGCCAACGGGAGCGGCTCTACGCCGGGGGGCGCACCCAGGAGATCCAGCGCCTCATCGGCCGGGCGCTCCGGAGCGTCATCGACCTCAGCATGTTCCGCGGACGCACCCTCATCATCGACGTCGACGTCCTCCAAGCGGATGGCGGCACGCGCTGCGCGGGCATCACCGCGGGCTACGCGGCGCTCCACCATGCCGCCAGCCGGATGGTGTTCGACGGCACCCTCTCGGAGTGGCCGTTGCGGCACGAGCTGGGGGCGGTCAGCGTGGGCCTCGTCGGCGGGGAGCGCTTCGTCGACCTGCAGTACAGCGAGGACGTCCAGGCCGAGGTCGACCTCAACGTCATCGCCACCGCCGCCGGCGAGGTGGTGGAGGTCCAGGGCGGCGGCGAGGACCGCCCCATCCCGGCCGAGACCTTCGTCACGCTGGTGGCGAACGGCGTCACGGCCGTCCAGCATCTGCTCGAGATCGTGAGGCCTCAGCTGACATGAGCCGGCTCCGCATCGTCATCGCCACCGGCAACGAGGGCAAGCTCGAGGAGTTCCGTCGCGGGCTCGGCCGGCTCGACGTCCAGCTGCTGTCGGCGCGCGAGGCGGGCATCACTCGCTTCCCGGCCGAGAGCGGGGTGAGCTACGAGGAGAACGCTCTGCTGAAGGCGGGGTACGCCGCGCTGTACACGGGCCTGCCGGCTCTCGCCGACGACTCCGGCCTGGAGGTGGACGTCCTGGACGGCGCCCCCGGCGTGTACTCGGCGCGCTTCGGCGGGGACGTCGCCGATGGCGAGCGCATCGCCCTCCTGCTCGACAAGCTGCGCGAGGTGCCGCGCGGCGCGCGGGGCGCCAGCTTCGTATGCAGCGTGGTGCTGGCCACGCCCGGCGGCGAGGTCAAGGCCTTCACTGGCGAGTGCCGCGGCGAGATCCTGGAGGGGCCGCGGGGCGAGGGCGGCTTCGGCTACGACCCGGTCTTCTTCAGCCCCGAGCTCAGCAAGACCTTCGCGGAGGCCGACGCCGACGCCAAGGGGCGGGTGAGCCACCGGGGGCGCGCGCTGCAGCGCTTCCTCGAGTGGGCGCTGACCCCCGTCGGCAAGCGCACCATGCAGGAAACGGCGCCCAGACGCGACGCGAACCTGTGAGCGGCCCCGGCCTCGGACCGTCGCAGCCGGCCCGGCAGGTCACCACTCCGACGGCGGGTTGCCGCTGACCGTGGCCGCAGCCTCGGCCAGGTCCTGCGCGAAGCGGCCCTCCCAGTCGGTGATGGTGGCGCCGGTCAGCTGCGCGAGCGCCGCCTCGCCGTCCAGGCTGGGGTCCGCCGCGAGGCGCGCCCGCCACTGCCGGACCCAATCGGGGTGCAGCCGGGTGAGCGTCTGGGAACGCAGCAGGCACTGCGCCGACGCCACCACCCGCTGACGCGGGTTGAGGCGCCCCATGTCGCGCAGCAGCGCCTCCGGGAAGGGCTTGCGCCACTGGAACAGGGCCACCTTCTCCGCCACGGCGACGGTCCAGCTCTCGGCATCGTCCCACACGTAACGCAAGGGCAGCAGCGCCGCCTCCGTGAGCCAGTCCGGGTGCCGCGGCGCCGCGCCCGGGTAGAGGTCCTCGCGGCTGGCCCGGTACAGGAGGATGCGCCCCAGCTCATAGCTCAGCGCCCCGGCCGAGCGCGGCGAGCGCTCGTCGAAGCTGCGCAAGGCGTGCCGGAGGGTACCGGTGACGGGGTTGGCGCCGCCGGCACGCGCCTTGTCGAGGAGCTCGAGCCGCACCACGCCTTGCCACGGGGCGCCAAGGTAGCGCGCCACCACCGGCTGGAGCACCTCGACGAGGGCCGCGGCCGCCTCGGCCCGCGCCTCCTCGCCGCGCGGGAAGCGCAGGTCCACGTCACCCGTCCTGCCCTGCGCGACGCCGTCGAGCCGGAGCTGCGGCCTGGCCTGATCGTTCACGTCACCAGTATAGGGAAGGCCGGCGGGGCCGCGCCGCTCACACCTGGATGGTCACCCGGGCGCCGTCCCCGAGCAGGTGCACGGCGTCGCTGAAGCGGATCACGCGCGACTCCAGGCCCATGGTGACGCTGTGGGTACGCGCACCGTTCTTGAAGAACTTGACCCCGCGCAGCAGGTCGCCGTCGGTGATGCCGGTGGCGCTGAAGACGATGGTCTTGCCGGGCGCCAGATCGTCGGTCTTGTAGATGCGGTCCACCGATGCGCCCATCGCCTCCAGGCGCTGCTGCTCCCCGTCGTTGCGGGGTTTGAAGCGACCCTGGATCTCGCCCCCCAGGCACTTGAGGGCCGCCGCGGCCAGCACCCCTTCGGGCGCCCCGCCGATGCCCATGACGGCATGCACCCCGGTGCCCCTGACGGCCGCCGACAGCGCGGCGATCACGTCGCCGTCGCCGATGAGCTTCACCCGCGCGCCGGCGTCCCGAACCTCCGCGATGAGCTGCTCGTGGCGCGGCCGGTCCAGGATGACCACCGTGAGGTCGTCGACCGCGCGGTCCAGCGACAACGCCACCGAGCGCAGGTTCGCCGCCACCGGCCAGGACAGGTCGACCTTGCCCGCGGCGGGGGGACCGACCACGATCTTCTCCATGTAGGTGTCCGGCGCTCGGAACAGACCCCCCTGCTCGGCGAGCGCGATCACGGCCACCGAGTTGTTGATCATGCGGGCCGTGATGTTGGTGCCTTCGACCGGGTCCACCGCGATGTCCACCGGGTAGGCGCCGTCCTCGGCGCGCCCCAGCCGCTCGCCGATGAACAGCATGGGCGCCTCGTCGCGCTCCCCCTCGCCGATGACGATCTCCCCCGCGATGTGCAGCTCGTTCAGCACGCGCCGCATGGCGTCGGTACCGGCCTGGTCGACCAGCTCCGCGTCGCCCTTGCCGGCCACGCGGCTGGCGGCGATCGCGGCCTGCTCGGTGACGCGCACCGTGTCCAATACCAGGGCGCGCTCGAGCTCGGCCCGGCCGTGCGCCGGGCGGGCGCCGTCCCGTGGGGGCGTCGCCTTGCGCGCGGCGACCCGCTCCGCCGTGTCATCCATCGCCTTGCCCTTGGAAGTGGCCATGGCTTGATTGTGCCAGCAAGCAGGGGCCGCTGTCACCTCGGGTGTCTCGCGCAGGAGGGGCACGCCGCAACGAGGCGGGCGTCCACGCCCGCCTGGAGCGCCTTCAACTCCTGTCCGGCGCCTCTCGGTGGCGGCCCTCCAGCTCCCGAGCGACGGCATCGAGCGGGACCGCACGCTCGGCGAGGAGGATGGTGAGGTGGAAGAGGAGGTCGGCGGCCTCCGCGACGAGCTCCTCGTCCTTGTGCTCGAGGGCGGCCACGACGCTCTCGCCGGCCTCCTCGACGACCTTCTGGGCGGCGTACCCGAGGCCGCGCTCATGGACGCGGCGCACGTAGCTGCCCTCGGGGAGCTCGCGCAGCCGCGCGGCGACGACCCCCTCGAGCAGTGCCATCACCTCGCCGATGCCGCCCGCGGCCCGCCCCGCCCCGCCGTCCACGGCGGGCGCCGCGGCAGCGGGGGCGGCGGGGGCGGCCCCCACCTGGCCGGCGCCCGATCGATCGGCAGCCACCTCGACCCCGCGGTAGAAGCAGCTGCGGTGGCCGGTGTGACACGCGGGGCCAGACTGCTCCACGCGGTAGAGCAGTGCGTCCTCGTCGCAGTCGTAGCGGACCTCGACCACCTTCTGCAGGTTCCCGCTGGTCTCGCCCTTGCGCCACAGGCCGCCGCGCGAGCGGCTGTGGTAGTGCGCCTGCGAGCTGGCGAGGGTGGCCTCGACCGCCTCGCGGTCGGCGTAGGCGAGCATCAGCACCTCGCCGGAGGCGGCGTCCTGCGCGATCACCGGCACCAGGCCGCGGTCGTCGAAACGGAGGTTCAGGGACGTCATGGCGCCCAGTCTACGGCGCCGGCGCCGGCTTCCCGGTGGGGCGGCCGGCGCCCCTCACCGCGCCAGGGCCTGCGCCAGGTCGGCGACCAGGTCGTCGGGATGCTCCAAGCCTACCGAGAGCCGCAGCAGGTCGTTCGGCGTCGCGGTCCCCGGCCCCTCGATGGATGCCCGGTGCTCGATGAGGCTCTCGACGCCGCCGAGGCTGGTGGCGCGCGTGAAGAGGTGCGTGCGGCCCGCCACGGCCATCGCCGCGGCCTCGCCGCCGGCTGCTCGGAACGACAGCATGCCCCCGTAGCTGGTCATCTGTCGCTTGGCGACGGCATGGCCGGGGTGGCTGGCGAGGCCCGGGTAGTATACCTGCGACACCGCACCGTGGCCCGCCAGGAAGCTCGCCACCGCGTGGGCGTTGGCGGCGTGGCCGCGCATGCGGTACGGCAGGGTGCGCAGGCCGCGATGCGCCAGCCAGGAATCGAAGGGGCTCGGTACCGCGCCCTCCAAGCGTTGCAGGAAGACGATGCGCTCCCAAACCTCGTCGACGCGCGCCGTCACCACGGCACCGCCGAGCACATCGCTGTGGCCCGAGAGATACTTGGTGGTCGCGTGCACCACCAGGTCCGCTCCCAGCGCCAGCGGGTCGGCGACCCCCGGTGGCGTCCAGGTGGCGTCGACGGCCACGCGCGCCCCGCGGGCATGCGCCAGGGCGCACACCGCTTCCAGGTCGGTGATGGTGAGCAGCGGGTTGGAGGGCGTCTCGACCCACACCAGCGCGGTGTCCTGCTGCCAGGCAGCCTCCACCGCGGCGACATCGGCCATGTCCACGTAGTCGACGCGCAGGGTGGGACCTTGCAGCGCCCCGTCCACCAGCTTGCGGATGCCGTGGTAGATCTCGCGCGGCAACAGCGCGTGCGCGCCGGACGGCAACGATCGCAGCACCGTGGAGGCCGCCGCGGATCCCGACGCGAACGCCGCCGCCGCCGCGCCGCCCTGCAGGGCCGCGAGCGCCGCCTCCAGCGAGCGGCGATTGGGGTTGTCCGTGCGCGTGTAGACGAACCCGCGAGGGTAGCCGCCGTCGCGAGCGCGCTCGAAGGTGGTGCTCAGATGGATGGGCGGCACCACCGCACCGGTCGCCTCATCGGGCTCGCTGCCGGCGTGGACGGCCAGCGTCTCCAGACGCAGCTTGGCGCCGGCCACCTCAGACCGTCCGCATCACGAGCCCGGCCTCGGCGCAGACGCGCTTGACGTCCGCCACCGTGACCTGGCCGCTGTGGAAGATGCCCGCGGCGAGCGCCGCGTCGGCCTCGCCCTGCAGGAGCACGTCCCGCAAGTGCTCGGCGCGACCCGCCCCGCCGGAGGCGACCACCGGGATGTCCACGGCACGCGCCACCATGCGGGTGGCCGCGATGTCGAAGCCGGTCTTCATGCCGTCGGCGTCGATGCTGTTGAGCACGATCTCCCCCGCTCCGAGCTCCTGGCCCCTGACCGCCCAGGCGGCGAGCTCCATGCCGGTCGCTCTGCGTCCTCCCGCCACGAACACCTCGTAGCGGTCCTCCATGCGTCTGGCGTCGATCGACAGCACGACCGCCTGGCTGCCGTAGTGGTCGGCCGCCTCCCGGACCACGTCGGGCCGGGCCACGGCGCCCGAGTTGATCGAGACCTTGTCGGCGCCGGCCAGGAAGAGCGCGCGGAAGTCCTTCAGGGTGCGGACCCCGCCGCCGATGGTGAGCGGCATGAAGCACTGCTCGGCCGCGCGCGTGGCCACCTCGAGGATGGCACCCCGCCCCTCGGCGGTAGCGGTGATGTCGTAGAAGACCAGCTCGTCCGCCCCCTGCTCGTCGTACCGCAGTGCCAGCTCGACGGGGTCCCCCACGTCCCGCAGCTCGCCATGCTCCGCCCGGCCGAACTGCCGGCCACGCGTGACGCGACCCGCAGCCACGTCCAGGCAAGGGATGATCCGGCGCGCCAGCATCGCTCGCGAAGCATACCGCGGCCTCAGCGCGCCAGCAGCGAGAGCAGCTCCACGTGGTGCGTGTGCGGGTAGAAGTCGAACGGTTGCACCCGTTCAAGCCGCAGGCCGCCCGCCTCGAAGGCTGCCACGTCCCGGGCCCAGGTGGCGGGGTCGCAGGCGACGTAGAGCAGCCGCGGCGCACCGCTCGCCAGGATCTGCTCCCGCAAGGCCGCCGGCAGGCCGGCCCGCGGCGGGTCCGCGGCCAGGACGTCGGCGTCGGACGGGAGCGGCGCACGGCGCGCGTCGGCGCGCAGGAAGCGCACGCGCTGGTCCAGCCCGAGTCGCTCGGCGTCCCGCTCGGCGCGCGCCACCGAGGCGCGGTCGAGCTCCACGGCGGTGACCGCGCGGTACCGCGAGGCAAGGTGGAAGGCGATGGCACCGCCGCCGGCGAACAGGTCCCAGGCATGCCCGCCGGGGTCCAGCCAAGCGACCAGCTCCCGGTAGAGCGCGCTCGCGGCGGCCGGGTTGGGCTGCGCGAAGGACGTGGCCGTCACGCTCAGGTCGACGTCGCCGTAGCGCTGGCGGATGCTCCGCGCCCCCGCCAGCCGGCTGCTGCCACGCCGGAACCGCCCCCTGGGGTCGAACGGCGCATGCGCGACGCCCATGATCCCGGCCTGCACCAGCTCGTTGGCCACCCCCAGCAGCGCGCGCTCCGGCAGCGACGTGACCAGCGCCAGCAGGGTCTCGCCGTCGTCGTTGCCGCGGAACGCCACCTCGCGCACGCCCCGGAGGGCGCCCGAGCGCTCGACGACGATGCGCCATGCCGCGCGCACCGCGCCGTTCGCCACCGGATCGTCATCCAGCACGTCCACGGCGTGGGAGCCCTCCCGCCGGTAGCCGAGCCCGCGCCCGGTCAGCGCGGGTTGCACGGCACTGCGGTAGCCCCACTCGGCCGGTGCCGCACGCACGGCGGGAACCGCGGCGGCGAGGCCGACGCGGCGCAGGGCGTCCTCGACGACCTCGCGCTTGAGCTCGAGCTGGCGCGCGTAGCGGATGAAGCCGTAGTCGAGGCCCGGATGCCGGGGAGGTGCCACGCGGTCGGGGCTGGCCGCCAGGACCGTGACCACCCGCCCCATCTGCACGCCCTTCACGTTCTGCAGCTCGGCCGTGACGCGCTCGCCCGGGATGCCGCCGGCGACCAGCGCCACCCGGCCGTCCTCGAGCCGGGTCAGCGCCCGTCCACCGTGCACCATGCGTTCCAGGGTGACCGCCGCCTCCACGCGCCACAGTCTACCGGCAGGCGGCGCGTGCAGGGCCGCAACGCGCGCGCTTTTCGCCCACGCACGCGGGCTTCCCGCCGGGACCGGGCGGGCGCTCTTGCTATACTGCCGCCATGAAGCGCTCGTTCCAGGAAGTCGTCGAACTCGTCGTGTTCGGGCTCATCGCCCTGCTCATCGGAACCGGTTTGCTGTGGCTGGTGGGGTGGGTGTTCGGGCTCGTCGGCCTGCTGATGAAGTTCCTGGCGGGGCTCATCTGGTGGTTGCTTCGCTACATCGTCCCCATCGCCATCGTCGCGGGCCTGATCTACTTCCTGGTGCGCGTGCTCCAAGGCGACCGGAGGGACCAGGCAACGCCGGCCACGGCGACGCCGACCGGCACCGGCTCGAGACCCGCGCCGGCGGGCACCGCCCCGTCGAGCACCGCCCCGTCGAGCGCAGTGCCCTCCGGCGCCGCACCGACGGACGCGGCCGCGGACGCCGGGTCGCCGCCGTCCTCCGCCGATACCGTTGACGAGGGCTC
>DATFNF010000087.1:0-3945 GCA_035266525.1 Trueperaceae bacterium
AGGCCGAGCACACGCTGCGCTTCCTGCGCGCGCCGCGAGCGGGCGCCTACGTCTTCACCTACCTGCGCGGGCGCGCGCTGCTGGAGCGGTTGTTCGCGCTCGGCGAGCGGCAGGCCTGGTTCGCGCGCCTGCTGGAGGAGCCGGTGACGCCCTCGGGCATCCGGGCGTGGATCGCGGACGCGGAAGCGGAGGCGGCGCGGCCGGCCCGCGCGACGACCCCCCGGGAGGAGGGTGCTGCCGGGGCGACTGCGCCTGCCCGGGCGCCGGCGCCTGCCGGGGCGAGGGTGCCCACCGAGCCGCCGCCTGCCGAGCCGCCGGCGCCTGCCCGGGCGGCACCGCCGAACGCGACCCCGGCGCCTGCCCGGGCGCCGGCGGCGGCCGTCCCGGCGCCGCGCCCGCCGGCGCGGGACCTGAGGCCGCTCCTCGCCGACCTGGAGATGGAGCTCGGCGGCACGCTCGGGGTGGTGGGGCGGGCGCTCGACGCCGACGGGCATGCGGTGGACGAGGCCGCGGTCGGCTACCGCGCCGACGAGCCCTTCCCGGCGGCGTCCACGATCAAGACCTTCGTGCTGCAGACGCTGCTCGAGCGCGTTGCGGCGGGCGACGCCGACCTAGGCGAGGAGCTCGTGCTGGGGAGCAGCGACCGGGTGACCGGCTCCGGCGTGCTGAAGGCGTTGACGGCAGGCAGGGCCTACACGCTGCGCGACCTCGCAACGCTGATGATCGTCGTCAGCGACAACACCGCCACCAACATGGTCATCCAGCGGGTCGGGATCCAGGCGGTGAACGCCGTGGCCGCTGCGCACGGCTGGGCCGGCACCGAGCTGGTGGGGTTGCTCCAGCGCCCCGACCTGCGCGCCCCCGGTGACGAGCGCGTCTCCACCACCTCGCCTCGCGATCTGGCGGACTACTTCGCGCGCCTGTGGGCGGGCGAGCTGCTGCCCCCGGCGCTGAAGGAGGAGGCGCAGAGCATCTACCGCCGCCAGCAGCTCACCGACCAGCTCGGCCGCTTCCTGCCCTACGACCCGGACAGCGCCGAGGAGGGCGAGGGACCCGTCATCGCGTCGAAGAGCGGCTCGATCCGCGGTGTGCGCAACGACGCCGGCGTGGTCGAGGCGGACGGCGCACGCTACGTCCTGGCCGTCATGACCAAGGGCTGTCCGGACCTCCGCTTCCACCCGGACAACCGGGGCAGCCTGGTGGTGAGCAAGGTGTCGCGGCTGCTGTACCGGCGTTTCCTGGGGCGCTAGCCGCGGCGCCCGCGCGCCCGGCGACAGGGGGGGGCGCCGCGGAGCGGCCGGTCAGGGCGCGGTCGCCTTCGGCGTGATCAGCAGGAATCTCGCCTGCTGGGCGGACGGCAGGCTCTGCGTGCTCGCCCCTGCCGGCAGCGCGTAGGCATCGGCCTGACTGTAGTCCACGGCGTAGCCGAGGTCCTGGAGCGAGCCGATGGTCATGCGGCTCAAGGGGTCGCTGCCAGGGTTCAGGTACCCGGTCATCAGCTCGTTGCCGAAGACGGCCTCACGCCAGTGGCCGTCCTCGGTGCCCGTGCCGCAGCCCGCGATCCTGTTGCCGCTCGCGTCCAGGCAGTTCTCGACCGGGACGCCGTTGTTGCCGCCAAGCGCGTGCCACTCGCGGACGGCGTTGAGGCCGACGAAGCGCGGGTTGGTGGTGCCCGCACCCGTGAGCAGGGCACGGCCGGCCGAGTTCCACAGCGTGCCGATGCCGAGCACGTGCCCCATCTCGTGGAGGATCGTGCTCTGGAGCAGGTTGTTCTGCTCGAGGTAGGCGAGGTCCGCGGCGTCGAACTCCATCACGCCGTAGAGGGTCAGGCCGTCGCTGCTGCGTATCATGCAGGGCCCTCCCTGTCCGAGGATCCCGCCGGTGCCGTCGATGCTGCCGACCCACACGTCGATGCGCACGTCGTCGATGGTCTGGTTGATGGCGGTGGTGGGAAGGCCGACGCTGCTGTTGTTGGGTACCGACCCGCAGGCGCCCGCCGAAAGCGAGGCGTACGTGTCGGGGAGACCGACGGTGACGACCTTGTCCCAGCGCGCGCCGGCGGCCTCGAAGGCGGCCTGCTGGGTGCTAGAGATCGACGACACGAAGTCGAGGGCGATGTTGTAGGTGTCGGTCACGGTACCCGTCACCGACACCCGCACCGTGGCCGTCGTCGAGCCGGTCGCTCCGGTCGCGGTGAGGGTGTAGGAGGTGCTCTGGGTGGGGGTGACCGCGATGCTACCCTGCGCGCTCACGGCGCCCACGCCATGATCGATGGTGACCGTGACGGGACCGCTCGCGCTGACCGACCAGGAGAGCGTGACGTCGGACCCGGCGGGCACGGTCGAGGCGCTGGCGTCGAAGCGGGTCACGCGGGGCCCGCTGACGCTGCTGCAGGCGGATAGTAGGAAGACGAAGGAGAGGGCGACGGCGATGGAGGCCTGGCGTCTCACGTGTCCCGGTCGGACGGCACGGCGCGGCCCCCAGGCGCGGACGGGCGGGCGGTCCGCGGCCGCCGGGCACGGCGGGCGGCATGGACCGCGGCAGGCGATGCATCGGCTCTCGGCATAGGAGCCCCAGTCTAGTCAGACGCCCCATGTGAAGTCGTGTGAAAGGTCGCAGCAGCTCCCGGCGGCTCACCGGAAGGGGAGTTGCGCCGTCCTGGACGTTCCATGTGTCACTGCGCTCAGCGGGCCCGGCCACTGTGGCGGGCATCGTGGCGGAACGCTCCCCAGGAGGATCCCGCCTCGCCGCCCGAGCCGCTCGCGACGGCGTACAGGTTGTCGTCCCAGGAGCCGACGTAGATGGTGCCGTTGGGCCCCACCACGGGCGAGGACGTCACGAAGTAGGCGGTCTTGTAGCGCCAGGCCAGGCTCCCGTCGGGGTGCAACGCGTAGAGGTAGAAGTTGTTCGAGCCGAAGTAGATGGTGCCGTCGGAACCGATGGCCGGCGAGGACGTGACGTACTCCCCGGTGGGGAAACGCCACGCCAGGGTGCCGTCGGAGTGGATGGCGAGCAGGTCGCGGGTCTCGGAGCCGACGTAGATGGTGCCGTTGTAGCCGATGGCCGGGGACGAGTAGACGATGTCGCCGGTAGCGTAGGTCCAGTCCAGCGAGCCGGAAGCGCTGAGCGCGTAGAGCTTGCCGTCGCTGGAGCCGACGTAGATGGTGCCGTGGGGCCCCACGGCTGGCGAGGACAGCACCTCGCCTCCCGTCTGGTACCGCCAGCGCAGGCTGCCGTCGGGGTTGACGGCGTAGAGATAGGTGTCGTCCGATCCCACGTAGATGGTCCCGTTCGGCCCGACGGCGGGCGAGGAGTAGACGATGTCCCCCGTCTGGAAGCGCCACTTCACGGTGCCGTCGGGCGCGATGGCGTAGAGGTGGTTGTCGCTCGAGCCCACATAGATGGTGCCGTCCGCGCCGATGGCCGGCGAGGAGCTGACGGCGCTGCCGGCGCGGACCCGCCAGCGCAAGGTGCCGTCGGGGTTGATGGCGTAGAGGTGGCCGTCGGCCGAGCCGACGTAGACGGTCCCGTCCGCGGCCACGGCGGGCGAGGAGTAGACGATGTCGCCGGTGCGGTAGGTCCACTCGAGGCTGCCGTCGGGCTTGAAGGCGTAGAGCAGGTTGTCGTCCGAGCCCACGTAGATGGTGCCTTTGGGGCCGACGGCGGGCGAGGACTGGACCCAGTCGCGCGTGGGATAGCGCCACAGCAGCGTGCCCGGTGCGGGCGCGCCGCTCGCCAGGCAGGCGGGCGCCAGCGCGAGGGAGGCGAGCATCAGGAAGAGACCGAGGGCGGGGCGCACGGGGCGCGCAACGCCGGGGAGACGACGGGGCCGGCATGCCATGGCTGGCCCAGACTATCCCGCCGGCCCGTCCGCAAACGCAGTCTGGAGTCGCTCCTTCGCCGCCTCCGCCGACTATGGTCGCGGCAGCCGTGCTCACCTCCTCC
>DATFNF010000088.1:0-2989 GCA_035266525.1 Trueperaceae bacterium
GACGGCGCAGGGCCGGGCGGCGCAGGGCCGGGCGGCACGGGGCCGGGCGGCACGGGGCGGAGCGGCACGGGGCCGGCTTCGGGTATCCTCGGCGCCGTGACCGCCCCGCTCGCGCTCACCGTCCGCGTTGCCGCCTACCTCTTCCTGCTGGGCGTCCTCATGGTGGTGCTCTCCCCCGTCCCGGCGCTGTCGCGCCGCTTCCCCCGCCTCTATCTGACGGGCTTCCTGTTGGCCGTGGTGAGCCTGCTGCTGGTGCTGGCGGCGGCGCTGCTGTTCCACTGAGCCGCGTCGGGGCCACGGCAGGGCCACGGCAGGGCCACGGCAGGGCCACGCCGAGCGCCGGCCCCTGCGCCAGACGCGCGCGGCCCGTCACGGCAACCGGCACGGGAGCCGGGCGCGGGCGGTCGACGCAGGCGGCTGCTAGAATGGCGCTCGCGCACGACCCCCCCCCCGAGGAGCGCACTGGCGCTCCCGGACCGCGGCACGGCCGGAAGGAGCGGACGATCAGGGCGCATGTGATCACCTACGGGTGTCAGATGAACGAGTACGACACCCATGTCATCCAGTCGGAGCTGGTCGCCGGGGGCCACAGCCTGGTCGACCACCCCGGTGACGCCGACCTGATCCTGCTCAACACCTGCGCGGTGCGCGGCAAGCCCGTCGAGAAGGTGGTCTCGCTCCTGGGCGAGCTCCGCAAGGAGCGGCGCGCCGGGCGGCGGCTCGCCATCGGGCTGATGGGCTGCCTGGCCCAGCTCGGAGAGGGCCAGGCCATCGCGGACAAGTACGAGGTCGACATCCTGGTCGGCCCGGGCGCCATCCCCGACGTGCTGCCGGCCATCGACGCGGTGGAACGAGGCGAGGGGCGCCAGCGCAGCCTCCGCTTCCGCGAGGACCTCGACGCGCTGATGCCGCCCGCACCCGACGCCCTCACCGGCTTCCTGACGATCATGCGGGGCTGCAACCATCACTGCACCTATTGCATCGTGCCCAGCACGCGCGGGCCCGAGGTGTCGCGCCCCGCCGAGCTGATCCTCCGGGAGGCCCGGGCGATGCGGGAGAACGGCGTGCAGGAGGTCGTGTTGCTCGGCCAGAACGTCAACTCCTACGGCCTGGGCAACGCGGACCTGCCGTCCTTCGCCGAGCTGCTGCGGATGGTGGCGGACGTCGGCATCCCGCGGGTCAAGTTCACCACCAGCCACCCCATGAACTTCACCTCCGACATCATCGACGCCATCGCCGACGAGCCCAACGTGTGCAACTACATCCACCTGCCGGCGCAGTCCGGCAGCGACCGGGTGCTGCGGCGCATGGCGCGGGAGTACCGGCGCGAGCGCTATCTGGACATCATCCGCGAGATCCGCGACAAGGTCCCCGGCGTGGTCATCAGCACCGACCTGATCGCCGGCTTCCCGGGCGAGACCGAGGCCGACTTCGAGCAGACCCTCAGCCTCTACGACGAGGCGCGCTACGACCATGCCTACATGTTCGTGTACAGCCCGCGACCGGGCACGCCCTCGGCGGAGCGCTTCGAGGACCTGCCCAAGGAGGTCAAGGTGGCGCGCCTCCAGCGCCTCATCGAGCGGCAGAAGCACTGGTCGCTCGCCTCCAACCGCGCCTTCGAGGGCCGCGAGGTGCGGGTGCTGGTCAAGGACCTGGGGCGGGACGGCCACTACGCCGTCGGCCACTCCGACCAGAACCACACCGTGCTCGTCCCCCGCGAACAGGTCCGGCGCCTGGGGCTGGCGCGCGTTCGCGTCACGCATGCCACGCCGCACACGCTGTACGGCGACATCGTGGGGGCACGAGCGGCGGCCGTGCCGCTGGTCATGGCGTCGTGAGCGCCAGCGTGGCCGAGGACGCCGGCGGCAGCCACGCCGGGCCTCGCAGCGCAGGCCGGGACGGCGTGACCCGCGACCTCGCCGCCACCGTGTTCGTGGCCTGGCGGGGCAAGCTGCTCATGCACCGCCACCGCAAGCTCGGCATGTGGCTGCCCTGCGGCGGCCACGTCGAGCCGCATGAGCTTCCCGACGACGCCGCGGTGCGCGAGGTGCTGGAGGAGGCGGGCGTGCACGTGGAGCTGGTCGGCGAGCCTCCGCTGTCGCCGCCGGGACCGCGCCAGCTCACCCGCCCGCGAGGCGTGCAACTCGAGACCATCGGCCCGGGGCACGAGCACATCGACCTGATCTACCTCGGCCGTCCCGTCGAGCCCTACGACGGCCGGCTGGACGGCGGCGAGGAGGGCCTGGGCTGGTACGACCGCGCCGCCCTGGAGCGGCTCGAGCTCACCGACGAGGTGCGCGCCTGGACCAGGCTGGCGCTCGAGGAGCTGGAGTGACCGCGACGGGCCGCACGCCGGTGGCGATTAACGCTGTCCTGGAGGGACGCGCGGCAGCTGTCGGCGCTTGTCCGGAGCCGCTCCGAGTGTGTATACTTCGGTGCCGTCGGGCAGCCGGCGCGCGCGGACGGCACGGGGCGTAGCGCAGTCTGGTAGCGCACCTGCTTTGGGAGCAGGGGGTCGCTGGTTCGAATCCAGCCGCCCCGACCAGTCCGCCCCACCGTCGGCGACCGCCCCCGTGCGTGCCGCCGCGCCTCGGCACGCGCCACCGTGCGGGAGTAGCTCAGTTGGTAGAGCGACAGCCTTCCAAGCTGTATGTCGCGGGTTCGAATCCCGTCTCCCGCTCCAACCCCTCCGCGGACCCGTCCACGACGGGCGGGACCGGCCGCCCGGTCCGTGCACCAGTAGCTCAGTGGATAGAGCAGCCGCCTTCTAAGCGGTAGGTCGAGGGTTCGAGTCCTTCCTGGTGCACCATTGTCGTGCAGGACGCAACATCGGCGTCGGCACCAGACTCCCGTCGCCGTGCGGTCGTCGGGTTCCTGCCACTGGGTCTCGCTGCGCGCGAGGCTGAAGCCTCGGCTGAGCCGGACCGAGCGCTGGCGCGTCCGGACAAGGCCGGCGTCGACCGTCTGGCAACGGCACGATGCACTGCTG
>DATFNF010000089.1:0-16535 GCA_035266525.1 Trueperaceae bacterium
GCCCCAGACAGGTCAGGGACGCCATCGACGCCTTCATCGCCGCCTACAACCACAACGCCGCCCCCTTCGAATGGCGCAAGAGCAGCGTGCACCAGGTCAACCTCCAACCAACATACGCCGACTTATGCAAGTAAGTACTAGGGTCCTCCCCTCCCGTGCGCCCCCGCCCCCCCGCCGGGGACATAAGCCATCCCCGCCACCACCTAGAATCGGCGTGAGGCACGGCGTGGGACCGTCGCAAGGCGGTCGCCCGGCCGGGGTCGAAGGAGGTCGTATGCGGGTTCAGCCGCGGTCCGGACGTCGTGTCGGTCGCAACCTCAGCCTGGCTGGGGTCACCGTCATCCTCTTGCTCGAAGGTGTCGGTGGCCTCCTCGGTGGCGTCCAGATGCTGGGCGATCCGTTCGGGTCGCCCATGGGCATGTCAATCGAGATGCTGGCCGGCACCCCCTTCGGCAGCTATCTCATCCCCGGCCTGTTGCTCACGCTGGTCCTCGGCGTCTACCCGCTGCTGGCGGCGCTCTTGCTGTGGTGGCGCCCAGCCTGGCGGGCCATGGCCCCCCTGGAGCGGCTGACCGGATGTCACTGGAGCTGGTGCGTGGCCGTGACCGCCGGGCTGGCGATGATCGTGTGGATCGGCGTGCAGGTGGCGATGCTCGGGCCCGTGCACTTCCTGCAGGCGGTGGTCGCGGGGATGGGCCTCGTGGTGGTGGCGGTGGCGTTCACACCCGTGGTGCGCCGCAGCTACCAGCGCGCGCCGGAGCTGGTGGTGAGGCGGAAGCAGGGCTGAGCAGGCTCTGACGCCGGCTTGGCCCGCTGGCTCCCGCGGCGCCCGCGGGCCCCCCCGACCCCCCGCCCCCTACGCCGCCTCCTCGCCCTTCACCACGCGGTCCTTGCCGCTCGCCTTGCCGGCGTAGAGCGCGCGGTCGGCGGCGCGCACGGTCTCGTAGATGCTGCCGCCCTGGTGGTACACGGCCACGCCGAACGTGCCGGTCACGTGGAGGGTGTGCTCGCCGGACGTCAGGGCCGCCTCCGAGATGGCCAGGCGCAGCCGGTCCGCGACCTCCAGGGCGGTGGTGCTGTCGGTCTCGGGGAGCAGCAGCAGGAACTCCTCGCCGCCCCAGCGCGCCACCTGGTCCTGCGCCCGCACGCCTCCCAGCAGCCGCTGGGCGATGGCGCGCAGGGCGTGGTCGCCCACCGGGTGGCCGTAGGCGTCGTTGATGCTCTTGAAGTCGTCAAGATCGGCGACCATCACCGCGAACGGGCGTCCGTGACGCTCCACGCGGGCGGCTTCGGCGTCGAGCAGCTCGCTCATGGCGCGGCGGTTGAGGAGGCCCGTCAGCGGGTCGGTGCGGGCCAGCTCGTCGAGGCGGGCCATGGCCCGGCGCAGGTCGCGCTCGGCGGCCTGCACCGCCTCGTTCGTCACGTGCGCCAGGAAGCCCAGCGTGCCCACCACCAGCGCGCCGTTAAGGACCACCATCACACGTAGTGTGGCCGGCCCCACCGGGGTCATGGGATGCGCGCCCTCGGCGAGCCCCAGCAGCAGCATGAACGCCACGGCCTCGGCCGCGCCCCACAGGACCTTGTTGACGATGCGCACCCGCGGGTTCAGGAACGTCAGCACGGTGATGAGCGGCACGTACATGAAGAAGCCCGAGCGCAGCCCCAGCACCGCTGTGGCGACGGCGGCGTGCGTGATGACCTCGAGGCCGGCCACGACGAACGGCCGGTCCAGCTCGCCGCGCTGCAGCAGCCGCAGCGCCAGCACGTACGCGAGCACGCTGGCGACGTTGAGCCCCGCCAGCGACCACACGCCCACCACCGTGAACACCGCCAGGAAGGCGACGTGGATGACCAGCGCGAACCACGCCATGTTGCGGAGGATCCAGCGGAAGCGCTCCACGCCGTGCACGTCCGCCAGCACCTCGCTGATGGAGGTGTGGGTGCCGGCGCGCCGGGTCAGCAGCCGCGTCAGCAACCGCGCCAGCGCGGCGAAGGCGCGCTGCCGGGTGGTGGGCGTGACGGGAGGTTCGGGCTCGCTGTACGTCATGGGTGTTGCCGCCGGTTCAGGGCGAGAGCGTCACGGGCAGCGCCTGCCGTCGGCAGGACCCGTGGAGGAGGCCTTGAGGCTGTCCCCCAGCATGCTCTGCCCCCACATGCACACCTCGTCCACGCCCCCATGGTGCACCTTCCCTGCTTACGTCTCTCTTAGTCCCCGGTCCGACGCCACCAGTCTAGGCCATCATCCCGTTCGGGCGCCCCCCTCAGCCCCGCCCCGCGTGCCACTCCTCCTCCTCGAGGATGCCCCCGGCCGCCTTCGGCCCCCAGGTCCCGGCGGGGTAGGGGTGCACCTCGGGCGGGTCGTTCAGCAGCGGGGTGTACAGCGCCCACGACGCCTCCACCTCGTCGTTGCGCACGAACAGCGTCTGGTCGCCCTCCACCACGTCCACCAGCAGCGTCTCGTAGGCGTCGGGGAGCGCGTCGAACGCCTCGGCGTAGCGGAACTGCAGGTCCTGCTTGGTGAGCTCGAAGGCGGGCCCCGGCTGCTTCACGTCGAACCCCAGGTAGAAGCCCTCGTGCGGCTGCACCGTGATCCGCAGCACGTCGCCGTGCGGCTCGGTGTCGCCGTGCAGGGGATGGAAGAACTCGGTGGGCGGGGCGCGGAAGACGACCGCCATCTCGGTCACCTTCTTGGGCATGCGCTTGCCGGTGCGCAGGTAGAAGGGCACGCCCTGCCAGCGCCAGTTCTCGATCCTCAGCTCCAGCGCCACGTAGGTCGGCGTGGGCGAGTCGCCCGGGACGCCGTCCTCCTCCTTGTAGCCGCGCACCCCGCTGCCCTCGACGTCGCCGCGGGTGTACTGGCCGAACACCGCCTGCTTGACGCCGTGCGGGCGCATGCTCCGCAGGACCTTCACCTTCTCGTGGCGGATGCTGTCGGCGTCGAAGGCGGCTGGGGCCTCCATGGCGGCGAAGCAGAGGATCTGCGTCATGTGGTTCTGCACCATGTCGCGCAGGGCGCCGGCGCGGTCGTAGTAGCTGGCGCGGTTCTCCACGCCCAGCGTCTCCGCCACGGTGATCTCCACCCGCTCGACGCGGTCGCGGTTCCACACGTGCTCGAAGATGGGGTTGGCGAAGCGGAACGCCATCAGGTTCTGGACGGTGTCCTTGCCCAGGTAGTGGTCGATGCGGTAGACCTGGTCCTCCGAGAAGTGCTCGTGCACCTTGGCGTTGAGCGCGCGCGCGCTGTCCAGGTCGGTGCCGAAGGGCTTCTCGATGACCACCCGGGCGAACCCGGGCGCCTCGTTGAGTCCCTGCCTGCCCAGGCCGTCGATCACATCCGGCACGGCGCCGGGCGGCAGCGCCAGGTAGTAGGCGCGGTTGCCGGGCAGGCCGACCTCCTTCTCCACGTCCTGGATGCGCTTCGCCAGCTTCTCGAAGCTCTCCGCGGAGCTGTCGGGCATGGTCTGGTAGCGCAGGCGCTCGTCGCACCAGGTGCGCAGCCGGTCCGAGTCGACGTCGCGCTGGTTCAGCCGCTCGAAGACGTGCTGGCGGAAGCTGGTGTCGTCGAGCTCGTCCAGCGCCGCGCCGAGCACGTGGAAGCCGTCCAGGCCGCCCTGGCGCACCACGCGGTAGAGGGCGGGGATGAGCTTGCGGCCGGCCAGGTCGCCGGTGGCGCCGAAGATCACGAAGAGCGTGGACGGAACGTCGCCGGGGTGCTCGTAGCCGGGCGTGTCCGAATCCTGTGCGTCGGAGCCCTGGCTGCCTCGATCGGCGTTGTCGTTGGCGTTGTCGTTGGCGGGGTCGTTCGCTGCGGTCATGCGCCCACCATAGTCCCGCCTCTCATGAGACTACGTGGCACAGGCACGTCTCCGGCGCGCTGCCGGGCGGCGCGCGGGCACGTTGCGGGCGGGCCCAAGCACGGATCTGTCTACCGCGCCGTGTCCCATGCTCACCCGCTCACGCCCCTCATCCGCTAGGCTTTCCCTCGTTACGCAACCCGTACCGCCACGGGGCCCCGGCCGACGTCCACCCCGCTGCGCGCCGCGCGCAGCCCGCCATCCCAGCCGTTGGTCCCGCGATCGACAAGGGGGTGGGAGGCGTCCGCGCACGCTGCGGGCGAGAACGATGTCGTCGTCATCGGTACCTGCACACGCAACCCTGAGTCAACCAAGAAGGGGGCATCCGTGAGAAACACGTTCCGTCTCGCGTTCGCTGTCATCCTCGTGGCAGGGCTCGCCGCCTGCTCGCAAGTGGCGCCGAAGGGGCCGGGCTTGGGCACGGCCGGCGCCAACGGCGCGCAGCGCCTGACCTTCCTGGGCTCCGCCAGCTTCACGCCCAGCCAGCAGGCGAGCCAGTACGGCATCCAGAACCCCGAGTTCCCGCAGGCCAGCTTCGAGCACGACCTCGGGGCCAGCGGCAGCCAGAGCCAGGGCTTCACCGCCGGCAACAGCGGGCGCGTCGTCAACCGCATCCCGCAGAAGAAGCAGGTGCCGGTCTCGCCTCCGCGGGGAGGCAACGTGTCGGGTGGACAGGCCGGCCACGGCCACGGCGGGGGCTCCGCCGGCGGCGCCCCGACGCTGACGATGGGAACCAGCTTCGAGGGCCTCAACCACTTCCAGCAGCGCTTCGCCGACGGCGGCAACCAGTTCAGCCTGGAGCCGCCCGACCAGGGCCTGTGCGTCGGCCACGGCTACGTGATGGAGGCCGTCAACGACGTGGCCATGGTCTACAACCCCGATGGCTCGGCGGCGTGGTCGGCTCCGGCCTCGCTCAACCAGTTCTTCTACGGCGACCACGCCATCGACCGGACCACCGGCACGTACGGCGAGTTCATCACCGACCCCTCGTGCCACTACAGCAACAGCGACGGCGGCCACTTCTACCTGGTCGTCCTGACGCTCGACGTCGACCCCACCACCGGCGCCTTCCTGGGCACCAACCACCTCGACATCGCCGTCAGCGCGACCAACGATCCCACCGGGTCGTGGTACCGCTACAGCCTCGACGTCAGCCACGACGGCACCTCCTGCCCGCCGAACTCGGGCTCGCAGGGCTACTGCCTGGGCGACTACCCGCACTTCGCGCTGAACGCCGACGGCCTGTTCATCACCACCGACAGCTTCCCCTTCTTCACCAACGGCTACAACGGCGCCTGGCTCTACGGCGTGCAGAAGTCGGCGATCGACAGCGGCGCCGCCGCCAGCGCCGTGAACGTGACGGCCCAGGCGCTGCCCAACGAGGCCGGCCAGGCCTACTCGGTCGCGCCGGCCATCGCGGTCGGTTCGCTGCCCAGTGGCACCGAGTACCTGGTGAGCGCGACGACCGAGAACGTCACGTCCGCCAGCACCATCGCCGTGATGGCCGTGACCAACACGCACTCGCTGGATACCGGCAACCCCGGCCTGAACGTGTCGACCCAGCTGCTCGGCGTAGGCGGGCAGAACGGCATCGCCGGCGGCAGTTACGGCGACCCGGCGACGTACAGCGTGCCGCAGAAGAACGGCAGCGTGCCGCTGGCCCAGGCCCTCACCGGCAACCGTTTCGGCTTCGGCGCGGCGCCCGGCAAGCAGTCCGAGGGCCCCGTCGGCACCAACGACAGCGGCATGAAGCAGGCGGTGCTCGTGAACGGCCGTCTCTACAGCGCGCTCACCACCATCGCCGACAACGGCGCCGGCGCGGGCGGCGGCCCCGGCGCGGGTGCGGCCTGGTTCGCGATCACGCCGTCGGTGAACAACCAGGGCCGGGTCAGCGCCACCCTGGACGGTGCCGGCGTCGTCGCTCCCCAGGGCCAGAACGTCATCTTCCCGGCCATCACCGTCGACCAGAGCGGCAACGGCGCGATCGCCGTGACCCTGGTCGGCCCCAACGACTTCCCCAGCGCCGCCGTCATCCCCTTCGACGCCAACACCCTGACCGCCGGCGCGCCCGAGGTCATCCGCCACGGCGCCGGCCCGCAGGACGGCTTCACCGAGTACTGGCTCGGCGGCTACACCATCCGCTGGGGCGACTACGGCGCGGCCGCCGTCGACCCCTCGGGCGCCAACCTGTGGATCGCCTCCGAGATGATCAACCAGACCTGCCGCTACACCACCTTCATCAAGGACACCACCTGCGGCGGCACGCGCTCCGCGCTGGCCAACTGGTCGACGCAGATCACGCAGCTCACGCCGTAAGGCGGCGCGTCACCGCGGGCGCGCAGGGTGCCTGCGGGAGCGTTTCGAGGGGCGGGCCTCCGGGCCCGCCCCTGCGCGTGGCGGCGGCGCGGCGCGGGCGCCGGCAGGCGGGATGCGGACGGCCTGCGCGGTTGCGGCCGCCTCGGCTCGGTCGTGGGCCGCTCGGTCGTGGGCCGCTCGGTCGTGGGCCGCTCGACCCTCCGCCGCTCGACCCTCCGCCGCTAGGTCCGTCGCTGCTCCGAGATACGCCGGGGAGGGGCGACCCCTTCTCGGGTTCCTTAGGGGCGTTCGGCGGCCCGGCCCCTGCCAAGGGGGGCTCGGCAGCGGGGGAATACGCCGTCAGGGACGCGCGGGGCGGATGAGGTCGGGTAGGTTCGGGCCAAGTGTCGTCGGCGCAAGGGGAAGGTGCCGATTCTCCCTCGGCCGCAGGCGCGGGTTGTCTAGGCGAGGCTCCCTTGCGTCGCGGACCCTTCGTTCGTGCCTAGCTTGGCACGTGCCAACATGCTGTCCCTGACGCGATAAGTAGGGGCTAAGACCATTAGCTTGGAGACGAAGGGCATTAGCCTCGCTCCAAGCATCTCGGGAACCCCCTCGGGGTGCTCCGGCCCCGCCGCCCCGCCTCGGCCGCCCACATTCCCCTGACCGGCCCATGCCATACTGCATGGGCATATGACAGCGGACGCGCGGGAGCCGGCACCGTCACGCATCCTCTTCGTGGGAGACGTCGTCGGCGAGGCAGGCGTGGCCTACCTCGAGGGGCGGCTCCCGGGCCTCAGGGCCGAGCTCGGCGCCGACTTCGTCATCGTCAACGGCGAGAACGTGGCGCTGCCGGGGCTCAACCCGGCGTACGGCTGCGGCATCTCGGAGCGCGACGTGGAGCGGCTGCTCGCGCTCGGCGTCGACGTCATCACCGGCGGCAACCACTCCTGGGACGGCCCCGGCGCCATCGCCGCGCTGCGGCACCCGCGCGTGCTGCGGCCGCTCAACACCAGCCCGCTGGCGCCGGGCCGCGGCGCGGTGATCGTCGGGGAAGACGGGCCGCGGCTGGGCGTGGTGAACCTGGGGAGCCGCACCGCCATCCCCGCCGTGGACCACCCCTACGATGCCTTCCAGCGCCAGCTGGCGGCGTGGGCGCAGGACGGCGCCGACGCCGGCGGAGCCGCACCCGGGGGTGGCGCACCCGGGCGCGGCGCACTGGGGCCCGGCGCACCCGGCGGCCCGGAGCTGGTGGTGGTGGACTTCCACGGCGAGTCGGTCAGCGAGAAGCAGATCTTCGCCTGGGCGGTGGACGGCAGCGCCACGGCCGTCATCGGCACGCACACCCACGCGCCCACGCTGGACACGCGCGTGCTGCCGGGCGGCACCGCCTACGTCAGCGACGTCGGCATGGTCGGGCCCTCGGGCGGCATGCAGGGGTACGAGCCGGACGTCTTCGTCGCCTCCATGCGCAGCCGCCTGCCGGCGCAGGGCCGCGGCGGCTGGGCGAGCGGGCCGGTGGAGTTCGGCGCCGTGCTGATCACGGCTGAGGCGGGGCGAGCCGTCGCCATCGAGCGGCTGCCCCTCGAAGGAGAGGGAGGATCCGCATGACACGTCACCCACCGATCGGCCGGCGCGCCGGCCTCGCCTTGCCGCTGTTCCTCACGCTCTTCTCCACGCTGCTATGCGCCCCCGGCGTGGCCTCGGCCCAGGCGGCGCCGTCGGCCCAGACGCTCACCATCGCGGCGAGCGCGCAGCCCGACACGCTGGACCCGCAGGCGACGGCCGCCACCTCGGCCTTCGCCATCACCAAGTCCCTCTACGACACCCTGGCGCAGGTGGACCAGAAGGGCGATATCGTGCCGTCGCTGGCGTCCTCCTGGGACATCAGCAAGGACGCCCTCACCTACACCTTCCACCTCAGGAACGCCACCTTCGCCGACGGCAGCGCCTTCGACAGCCAGGACGTGAAGGCCTCCATCGAGCGCATCCAGAGCAAGGCGCTCGCGTCGCCCAAGCGCACCGAGTTCGAGCCGATCGCCAGCGTCGCCACGCCGGACCCGCGCACGGTGGTGCTCACCCTGTCCAAGCCCGACCCCGCCCTGCTGGCCACGCTGGCCTCGGGCTGGGGCGCCATCCTGCCCTCCCAGGCCATCGCCGCCGGCCACGACTTCGCCAACCACCCCGACGGCACCGGGCCCTTCCGCCTGGGCAGCTGGGTGCGCGACAGCTCGCTGACCCTGCTGCGCAACCCCGACTACTTCCAGGGCGCCCCGACCCTGTCCAAGGTGACGGTGCGCTTCGTGAAGGACGCCGCCGTGCAGCTGCAGGGCCTCATCAGCGGCGAGTTCGACGTGATCGACACGGTGTCCTCGGCGGACGAGGCGACGGTCAGCAAGAACCCCTCGCTGCGGCTGGTGAAGAAGCCCTCCGGCCTGGTGCTGGTCGCCGCGATCAACAACCGCCGCCCCTACCTGAGCGACCCGCGCGTGCGCACGGCGCTCAACCTGGCGGTCGACAAGCAGACCATCCTCGACGTCGCCTACGGCGGCGGCACGCCGGTCGGCACCTTCATGGAGGCCGGCAGCCCGTGGCTCCCCTCCTCGATCGAGCCCTTCCCCTACGACCCGGAGAAGGCGAAGGCGCTGCTGAAGCAAGCCGGCGTGCCGAACGACTGGACGCTGCAGCTGGTGCTGCCGCAGCCCTACCCGTCGCACATCAAGGCCGGGCAGATGCTGCAGTCGATGCTCAGCCAGGTGGGCGTCAAGAGCACCATCAAGGTGGTGGAGTGGGGGGTGTGGCTGTCGACCGTCTACGGCGGCCCGCACGACTTCGACCTCACCGTCATCGGCCACACCGGCAAGCTCGACCCCTCGCTGCGCCTGGGCGGCTACGGCGACCCCAAGACCAACTACATCGGCTACGACAACCCCGCCGTGGTCAAGGAGCTCGCCGAGGCGGCCTCGGCGACCGACCTCGCCACCCGCAAGGCGCTCTACGCCAAGGTGCTGCAGGCCATGCACGACGACGCGCCCTTCATCTACTTCGGCACGCCCTTCACCACCTTCGCCGAGCGGGCCAACGTGAGCGGCTTCTGGATGACCCCGCTGCTCGACACCTTCGACTTCCGGACCGCGACGGTGAAGTGACGGCGACGTGACGGGCGGGGGAGGCGCGGGTCGCGGCGATGCATCCGCCGCCTCCCTCCCCCCGCCCCCGCGGCCCGGCCGCCGGACTCCGGGCCGGCGGCCGTCCGTGAGCGGAGGGCGCCCGTCCGCATGAGCCCATGACCCGCTACCTCCTCGGCCAGCTGCTGAGCTTCGTGGTCACGCTGTGGGCGGTGCTGACGCTGGTGTTCGTGGGGGTGCGGGTGCTGCCCGGCGACGCCGCCACGGTGATCGGCGGCATCGACACCACGCCGGCCCAGGTGCAGGCGATACGGCGCTCGCTGGGCCTCGACCGCTCGCTGCCGCAGCAGTACGCCTCTTACTGGTCGGGGCTGGTGCGCGGCGACCTGGGCACGTCGCTGCGGCAGCACCGGTCGGTCGACGCCATCCTGCTGCAGCGCCTGCCGGTCACGGCGACGCTGGCGGGGCTGGCGTTCCTGCTGTCGCTGGCGCTCGGCACGGCGCTGGGGCTGCTGGCGGGGCTGAGGCCGGGGGGCGTGGCCGACAGGGCGGCGCTGGCCCTGACGACGCTGGGGCTGGCGCTGCCCGAGTTCTGGTTCGGCTTCCTGCTGATCCTGGTGTTCGCCGTGCGAGTGCAGTGGTTCCCGGTGGTGGGGCTGCCCTCGGGCGGCGTGCTGGCGGCGTTCCCCGGCTTCGTGCTGCCGGCCGTCACGCTGGCGCTGCCGCGCGCCGCGCAGATCGCCCGGCTGACCCGGGCCCGGGTGCTCGACGAGCTCGGCGCCGACTACGTGCGCACCGCGCGCGGCAAGGGCGCCACGGCGGCGATCACCGGCCGGCACGTGGCGGCCAACGCCCTGCCCGGCGTGCTGCCGCTGCTGGCTCTGGAGCTGGGCGGGCTGCTGACCGGCACCATCGTGGTGGAGCAGGTGTTCGGCATCCCCGGCCTGGGCCTGGCCATCCTCGACGCCATCGGCGCGCGCGACTACCCGGTGGTGCAGGGCGTGGCCATCCTGGCGGTCACCATCTACGTGCTCGTCAACTGGCTGGCGGACCTGGCGCAGCTGCTGGCCGACCCGCGGCTGAGGGTGTCGTGACGCGGCCGTTCCCCGCCCCGGCGCGGCCGATCGCGGGCCCGCGGGGGAGGGTGCCGTGACGCGGCTGCGCATCGGCCTGGTGCTGGCCGTGCTGGTGGTGGGCGCCACGCTGCTGGGGCCCGTGCTCACCCCCTACGACCCCATCGCGCCGGACTACACCGCCATCTACAGCCCGCCCAGCGCGGCGCACCCGCTGGGCACCGACGACCTGGGCCGCGACGTGCTGGCGCGCTCGCTCGCCGGCGGGCGGGTGTCGCTGACGGTCGCGCTCAGCGCCACGGCGCTGGCGCTGTGCCTGGGCGTGGCCGTGGGCATCACCTCGGCCGGCCTGGGCGGCCTGGGGGACACCGTGCTGGTGCGCGTGTTCGACGCGGTGCTGGCCTTCCCCGGCTTCCTGCTGGTGCTCCTGGTGGTGACCATCCTCGGCGGCGGCGCCCTGCAGACGGTGCTGGCCATGGGCGTGGCGGGCGCGCCCATCTACTTCCGGCTGGCGCGCTCGTTCACCCGCAGCGAGCTCCGCACCGACTACGTGCTGGCCGGCGAGGCGCTGGGCGCCACCCGCACCCGGCTGCTGTGGCGCCACGCGCTGCCGAACTTCGCCGGCGCCATCTGGGTGCAGGCCGCCAGCACCGCCGCCACCTTCCTGCTGGTGGAGGCGTCCCTGAGCTACCTGGGCCTCGGCGTGCCGCTCCCCACCCCGAGCTGGGGCAACGTCCTGCAGGACGCGCGCTCCTACCTCACGCAGCAGCCCTGGGCGGCGTTGGGGCCGGGCTTCTTCCTGGCCGCGGCGTCGCTGGCCTTCCAGTTCCTCTCCGACGGCCTGCGGGACCGGTTGGACCGGCGGCGGTAGCGGGCCCCGGAGGCCCCCCGGGTGCTGGCGGCTGCGACCCCGGGTCGGGAAACGGCGGCCGGACCTGGCGCGGGTCCGGCCGCCGGTCAGGGATGGCCAGCGCTCAGTGGTGCAGCGGCAGGTTGGACGGCGGCGGGTCGAAGGCGGGCATCTGGGTCGCGGCGGACATCCCGGTGATGATCGCGATCGGCGTCGGTGAGCCCGTCGAGACCACGTCGGCCGCGGCGTACTCGTCGAGGTTCGCGTTCTGATGGGTGATCCAGAGGTTGCCGCTGGCGTCCAGCGTGACGCCGACGTTGTCGGGGACCCCGGTGGTGATCGTGGCGGCCGGGCCGGGGTTGGACGTGAGGCTGCCCGCCGCGTAACGCACCACCGCGCCGCCGGCCTCGTTGCCCACCCAGAGGTTGCCGTTGGCATCGAACGCCAGCCCCTCGGGCTGGTCGAGGCCGGTGGTGATGGTGGCTGCCACGCTGGGGGTCGACGACAGGGACGCGGCGGCGTACTCGATCACCTTGTTGTTGCCCCAGTTCGCGATCCACAGGTTGCCGCCGGCATCGAACGCCAGGCTTTCGGGATGGTCGAGGCCGCCGACGGAGCGGATGGCTGTCGGGTTGCTGGTCAGGGAGGCCGCGCTGTATTCGACGGCGGTGTTGGCATAGAAGTGCGTCACCCAGAGGTTGCCGCTGGCGTCGAACGCCAGGCCGAGCACGCCCGTGCCGGTATAGATGGTGGCTGCCGGGCTGGGGTCGGCCGTCAGCGCGTCCGCCGCGTACTCCGTGACGGTGCCTGCATGTTCGTTCGCCGTCCACAGGTTGCCGTTGGCATCGAACGCCACGGCGCGGGCATCGTTGATGCCGTTGGTGATGGTGGCCGCCGGCGTGGAGGTGGTGCCCAGCGTCCCGGCAGCGAAGAAGTGGATGGAGTTGGTGCCGTAATCGGGTACCCACAGGCCTTGCGGAGCAACGGCCACGGTGACCGTGACCGTCCGACCGGTGAGGACGGTGCCGCTGGCGTCCGTCGCCGTCAGCGTGAAGGTGTAGGGGACGGCGCTGCTGGTGCCGTTGGTCGGGAGCGTCGCGGACGCGCTGGTGGCGGAGCTCAGGTCGACGGGGCCCGCGTACGCGGTGCCGTTGACCGTCACGCCCGACGTCGGGCTCACCTGCAGCGTGTAGTCGGCCACGTTGTTCCCCCTCCAGCCCAGGGTCGTGGCGCCGCCGGAAGGCGTGAGGGTGGACGGGCTCGCGTACAGCGCGACGACGCCCTGGACCTGCTGGCTGCAGCCCGCGCTGAGGAGGGCGATGCCGAGCGCAAGAGCGCCGAGCGGAAGACGGTATCTCACAGCGGCCTCCAAATGGTCGTCGCGCCGTCGGGTGGATGCCCTGGCCGCGCTCGCTGCGCGCGGCGCCGGCACGACGTGCCTATCCAGGACGCTCCGGACGACGACGTGCAGGATACGAAACGATCCCGTGTCCCTCCGAGCCGGAGGATACCCTTCCTCCGGGCGACGCGTCGCGACCCCGCCGCGGATCGTGGCTTCGGGACCGGCGGCGGGGGTGGTCGTGGCGGCGGCCGCGTTCACGTGTGGGAGGGAGTTGTCGCGCCGCCGTGCAGGGTGGTAGGGGGGTGAGGGGGTAGGGGGGTGAGGGGGTAGGGGGGTGAGGGGGTAGGGCACCCCTTCTACGGACCCTTAGGAGCGATTCGGGCGCCGTCGATGGCGTGGCACGGCGGGCCGGCCGCCCGACAGGTGCCTCGAGGGCCGTCTGTGACGTGGTGTTGGGTCGGGGTTGGCGCGTGCCGGGCTAGGCACTCGCCAAGGCTCGGCGACACCAGGGATCGCAGCCTATGGCGGGTAGGTGGTGACCTGCCAGCTGCAGGTCAGGACCCCTGGACGGGGGAGCGGCCACCATCGAACACGCGCGTCGACCACCGTGGCGGCGACGATCGCGCAGGCGACGATCACCGCGCCGACGCCGCTCAACGCGCGCCGCGCTCTTCGCGCAGGGCGTCGGCCGCGTAGCCGAGCGGAACCGAGCCGCCGGCTCGGCCCCCACTGCGGGCGAGCGCCTCGTCGAGCGTGGTCCGGCGCGCCTCCTCCATCAGACGCCCCAGCAGGTACGCCTGTAGCGACATCCCAGCGGCGGCCGCCCGCCTGCGCAGGACGGCGTGCACATCCTCGGGAACGTCCTTCACCTTGATGGTCGGCATGCCAGGAGCGTAGCGCCATCCGGGCGGCATGTCACGCGATGTGGCGCCACGACCCGAGCCGCGTCAGCCCTTCACCCCGCCGGCCGTCAGCCCGGCCACCAGGTAGCGCTGCAGCAGCATGAAGATGACCACGGTGGGCAGGCTCACCAGCACCGAGCCGGCCATGAGCTGGTTCCAGTAGGTCTGGAACTGCCCCACGTAGGTGGAGACGAAGCCCGGCGGGATGAGCTTCATGCCGGGGCTGGTGTTGATGGTCAGCGCCCAGATGAGGTCGTTCCAGCCGGCGAGGAAGCTGAAGAGCGCCACGGCGATGACGCCGGGGAGCATCATCGGCGCCACCACCCGCACCAGGGCGTTGGCGCGCGTGCAGCCGTCGATCATCGCCGCGTGCTCTATCTCCACCGGGACGGCGTCGACGAAGCCGCGCATCATCCAGATGCTGAAGGGCAGGCCGAACGTGACGTACGAGACGATCAACGCCGGGTAGCTGTTGAGCATGCCGAAGTGGCGGAACATGATGTACAGCGCGATGAGCAGCACCGCCGAGGGGAACATCTGGGTGGCGAGGATGAACAACAGCAACGCCTCCCGCCCGCGGAAGTGGAAGCGCGAGAAGCTGTAGCCCGCGATGGTGGCGAGCAGCACCGTCAGCAGGCTGGCGGCCACGTTGACGATGAGGCTGTTGGCGAAATAGGTGGTGAAGTGAGGGTCCGTGAGGACCGTCTTGTAGGCGCTGAGCGTCCAGTGCAGCGGCAGCAGCGAGCCGGGCGAGCCGAACACGTCGAAGCGGGTCTTGAACGACGTGGACAGCATCCACAGCACCGGCCCGAGCGAGAACGACAGCAACGCCGCCAGGGCGATGTAGAGCAGGATCTGGGCTCGTGCGCTCCGGCGCCGCCTCATGCCGGCTCCTCGTCACCCGAGACCGCCCGCATATAGAAGAAGGTCAGGATGAGCAGCAGCACCAGCCACACCACGCCCACGGTGGCGGCGTAGCCGATGTTGAAGTTCTGGAAGGCGTTGCGGTAGACGTACACCACGAAGGTGAGGGTGGCGTTGATGGGGCCGCCCTGCGTCATCGGCCAGATGATGGTGAAGTTGTTGAAGTTCCAGATGACCATCAGGATGGTGCTGATGGCGATGATGCGGCGCAGCCCGGGGACCGTGATGTAGCGGAACACGCCCAAGCCGCTGGCGCCGTCCACCACCGCCGCCTCCACGATGTCGCCGGGGATCGATTGCAGACCCGCCAGCAGCATGAGCATGAAGAACGGCGTCTCGTTCCAGATGTAGGCCAGGATCACCGCCACGGGCGCGCTGCCCGGGTGGGCGAGCCATGGCACGTACCGGTGGATGAGCCCGAGGTCCTTGAGGATGACGTTCACCACGCCGACGCTGGGGTTGTACATGAAGTTGAACAGGAAGGCCACCACGATCTGCGGGATCACCCAGGGCACCAGCGCCAGGCCGCGGAAGAAGTTGCGCGCCACGATGGCCTGGTCCAGCACCAGCGCCTGCGCGAAGCCGATGAGGAAGGCGCCCACGACCGGCGCGATGCAGATCAGCAGGGTGTTCTCCAGCGCCCGGTAGAAGGTGGGGTCGGTGAAGAGCAGGGTGAAGTTCTGCAGCCCGACGAAGCTGTTGGTGCGGTGGATGAGGTTGTAGTTGGTCAGGCTGTAGCTCAGGCTGCGTGCCAGCGGGTACAGGATGATGAAGCCGATCACGGCGAGTGCCGGCAGGATGGTGGCGATGACGAAGATCCTGTCGCGCTTGATCATGGCCTCGGCTCAGCCGGCCGTGGCGGGCGGGGCCCCTACCTGTTCCTGGCCCCGACCCGCCGGCCGGCTTCGTTCCCCGGCGCGTCAGCGCCTAGGGCAAGTAGTTGGGGTAGATGCGCTTGAGTTGCGCGTTGAGCAGGCCGAGCGTCTGGCTGACGTTCGAGCCGTTCAGCGTCGCCTGCAGGGCGTTGATGATGTAGTTGGAGGCCTCGTTCCAGGCGGGGTTGTAGGGCACCGGCTCGGCCGAGGGGATGATGGCGTTGACCCACTCCTGCTGGTAGGGCTGCTGCAGCTGGCTGGCGAACTGCTGCTGCGAGCTCTTCAGCGGCGGCAGGCCGCCCTCGGGGATCAGGAAGTCCTTCACGCTGGCCTGGCTGCCGATCATGAAGTTGATGAACTTCCAGGCGTCCTGCGGGTGCTGCGTGGTGGCGCCCATGGCGATGAGGTGGATGTCGATGGCGGTGTGACTGGTGCCGGTCGGGCCGACCGGGATGGTCGTGGCGCCGAAGGTGTTGGCGAAGGCGGCGTTGTCCTTGTACTGCGGGTCGATGCTGGAGACGATGCCGCGCATGTAGGGGCCGTCGACCTTGAACACCATCTTGCCGGTGGCGAAGAGCTGGCGGTTGTCCTTGATGTCGTTACCGATGGGCGTGTAGCCCTTCTTGCCGAGCATCTGGAACCAGTTGAAGGCCTGCTCGCTGCACTTCTGCGTCCAGCCGAGGGCGTTGTCGGCCATCGGCACCTGGTTGCAGTACGCGTCGAGCCACGGCCACATCACGACGACCGTGTAGAGCGCCTTGTCGTCCATGATCCCGAAGGGGTAGATGTCCGACGGCAGCTTCTGCTTGATGATCGCCATGTCCTTGTCGAGCTGGTCGATCGTCTTGGGCGGGCTGCTGATCCCCGCCTGCGCCATGAGCTTCTTGTTGTACCAGAAGCCGTGCGGCGTCAGGGACAGCGGCAGGGCGACCTGCTTGCCCTGGTACTGGCCGTCGGACAGCATCTTCGGGAAGTTGTCCGAGATGAACTTCGGGTCGGTGTACTTGCTCAGGTCGGCGAGCGCGCCCTGGGCGGCCAGCGCCTGCGGCATGCCGCTGGAGAGCTCCATGACGTCGGGCGTGTTGTTGCCGACCGCCATGATGGTCAGCTGGCTCAGCACGTTGTTGTAGGGGATGGCGATGCTGTTGATCTTGATGCAGGGGTTCTGCGCTTCGAACGCGTTGATGGCCTGGTTCAACTCGTTGGCCGTGGCTGTCTCGGCGGCGGCCCAGTTGGCGAAGTTCAGCGTCACCTGCGTTCCGTTGCACTGGGCGGCGAACGCGGTCGTCGACCCC
>DATFNF010000090.1:0-7419 GCA_035266525.1 Trueperaceae bacterium
CTCGACCAGCGACGTGAACAGCAAACGGAGAGCCTCCGCAACGCGCTCTCTCGGCTCAAGCGGGCCTACCTTAGTGGGGCCATCACACTTGAGGAGTACACCGAAGATCGGCGCGAACTGGAAGACGAAGCGAAAGCCGTGCGTCCGCTCGAAACCGCGCCCGACATCGACACGGAGGTGCTCGACGAGTGGCGTCAGTCCGTCAACCAGCACTTGCAAGAGGGCGAGCTCCGAATGGCACTGATGTCAGCGTGCGAAGTTGCCGTCGTCAATTCCGACGGAAATGTCGAACTCCGGACTGACTGGGCCAGACTCATTGTGCGACTTTCACTCACGAATGGGGTGCTCTTCCTCGACGAGCTGCCCGAGTTCGGCCGCCACATCCTGGAGGCGCTGCGGCAACCGCTGGAGGACGGCCGCGTCACCCTGTCGCGGGTGGGCGGCGCCGTCACCTTCCCCGCCGCCTTCCTCCTCGTCGCCGCCCGCAACCCCTGCCCGTGCGGCTACGACGGCGATCCCACACGCGCCTGCAGCTGCACCCCGGGGCAACGCCAGCGTTACCGCGAGCGCCTGTCCGGGCCGCTGCTCGACCGCTTCGACCTGCGCGTCCAGCTGCCCCGCCTGACGCCCGGCGAGGTGCTCCAGCGCGCGCCGGGGGAGCCCACGGCGGCGGTGGCGGCGCGCGTGCTGGCCGCGCGGCAGCGCATGCTCGCGCGGCAGGGCGTGGCCAACGGGGCCCTCGCCGGGCCGGCCCTTCGCGCCGTGACCCGCCTCACCCCGGCGGCCGAGCGGCTGGCCCGCGACCTCATCGACGGCATCCACCTCAGCGCCCGGGGCTTCGAGCGCGTGCTCCGGGTGGCGCGCACCATCGCCGACCTGGCGCCGGCGTCCCCCGAGCGCGGCCTGGCGGAGGCCGCGCTCGCCGAGGCGGCCGCCTACCGCCAGGCGTGAGCCCGGACAGGGCCGGGTCATGGCGGCAACCACCCCCCGGCGGCCGGCCTGTATCATGCGTGCGGCGTGCTGCGGGCACGCCCCGGCGCGCGCCGAATGGCGGGCGCCGCCAAGGCGACGAAACGCGCGCACCCGCCGCCCGCACGGGCGGACGGGAGCGCTAGAAGGTAGAACCATGCCTGATGTGATCCAGAAGCCTTCCCATACGCCGTTCATCCTGCTCGTGGCCGGCCTCGCCGCCGTCACCTACCTGGAGTCGGCACTGCTGGAGTACCCCCCGCGCTGGCTCGGTTCGGGCGCGGGCCTGGCCGCGTTCGCGGTCCTGCTGGCGGCGCAGGCACTGCTGTGCCTGGCCCTCTACCGCCACCTCCGGCGCAACGCCGAGGCCTACTCGACGTTCTTCAGCCGCGCCACGCTGGTGGTGCTGGCCACCTACCTGGCCCTCACGGTCCTGTTCCTCTTCCCGCACGGCGTCGCGTTCGTCCACAACGACATCGGCGCCGCCGCCATCGCCGTCGGGGCGTTGGCGTGATCCGCGCCATCGCGTTCGACTGGGGCGGCGTCTTCACCGAGGGGACCTTCGACAGCAGCGCCATCCGTGCCCTCACCGAGCTGAGCCAGGTCGACGCCGCCGCCATGGAGGCCGCGTACCTGCCGCTGATGGCGGAGCTGGAAGAGGGCGCCTTCGACCTGGCGGAGTTCCGGCAGCGCCTGCAGCAGCGACTCGGCGTCGCCATGGAGGAGCACGCCTTCGAGGACGCCTTCCTCGGCGCCGTGCGGTGGCGCCCATCGATGGTGAGGCTGCTCCGTTCCATCCCCGAGCGTTACGTGGTGGGCATGCTCTCCAACAACGTGCCGACGCTCTGCGACCTGGTGCGGAACAACACCCGCATGGACCGCATCGAGCGCTTCGTGTTCTCCAACGAGATCCGCGTGCGCAAGCCCGAGCCGCTGGCCTTCGACGCGCTCACGGAGGCCCTCGGCGTGCCGCCCCGGGACACCGTCTTCATCGACGACAACGCCGCCAACATCGAGGCCTGCCAGGCCTTGGGCTTCACCGGCCTCCTGGTCGACGGCCTTCCCGCCTTCGCGGAGGGTTGGCGGCGCCTGCTGCCCGGCCTGCCCCTGCCGCCCGGGCTCGGATGAGCGACGAGCGACCGGACGCGCGACCGGACCAACGGCGCGCCGTTCGCCTGCTGCAGGGCTACCTCTGGCACCCCCGCGAGCAGGAAGTCGCTCTCGCGGACTTCCTACCCTCCAAGCTCGCCCACGACATCCACGTCCTCGTCGACGCCATCCCCGCCGCTCCCTTCACCTTCTTCGACGACGGCACGCTGAGCGCGACGCAGCAGTTCTACCAGCTCACCGTGCTCACCTACGTGGACCCTGGGGAGGACGCCTCCGGTCGCGTGCCGTGGGTGGCCGAGACGCTGCAGAAGCGGCTGGAGAGCACGCCCGAAGGGGTGGGCTGGCAGGTGTTCGAGGACCTGCGCGAGCTGGGCTGACCCGACGCGCCGGGCTGTTATGCTCGCCCTCACCGTGAACCGTGCCTGGCGCGTCTTCGCCGTCTTCGCCGCGGCCCACTTCCTGTCCTACTTCTTCCGCTCGGCCAACGCCGTCATCGCCGGCGATCTCACGCGCTCGCTGGGTCTGGGGCCCGCCCAGCTCGGGCTGATGAGCAGCCTCTTCTTCGGCGCCTTCGCGCTGGCGCAGCTCCCCCTCGGCAGCGCGCTCGACCGCTTCGGCGCCCGCGCCACCACCAGCCTGCTGATGCTGGCCGGCGTGGTCGGCGCCGCGGTGTTCGCCGCGGCGCCCGACGCGGTGTGGCTGGGTGTGGGCCGGGCCCTGCTGGGTCTCGGCACCGCAGGCATCCTGATGGGTGGCCTCAAGGCGCTCTCCGTGATCCACCCGCCCAGGCGCTTCGCGGCGGTGTCGGGCATGCTCACCGCCGCAGGCTCCTCCGGTGCCCTCGTCGCCACCGCGCCGCTGGCGGCGCTGGATCGCGCCGTCGGCTGGCGGGCCATCTTCGCGGGCGGGGCTGCCGTCCTGTTGCTCGCCGCCGTAGCCATCGCCGCGGCCGCGGGCACCGGCCGCAACCGCGAGCATGCGGCCGAGGCCGGAACCGAGGGCTTCGGCGACATCTTCACCAGCGGCGCGTTCTGGCGGCTGGCGTTCATGGGCTTCGCGGTGATGGGGACCACCTTCGCCTACCAGAGCCTGTGGGCCGGCCCCTACCTCACAGAGGCCGCAGGGCTCCCCGCCACCCGGGCCGGGAACGTCCTCCTGCTGCTCGGCATCGGCCTGGTGCTGGGCTTCTTCACCTCCGGCTGGCTCGCCGCCCGCTTCGGTCTGGCACGGGTGCTGGCCGTGGGAACGGCGGTCATGGTCGCGGCCCAGGCGACGCTGGCCGCAGCAGCCGGCCGCGGCGCGCCGGCGGCCGTCTACGGCGGCCTGCTGTTCCTGCTGGCCGCCGGCGGGTCCTTCGCGCTGCTGCTCTATGCGCAGGCCAACACGCTGTTCCCGCCCCACCTGACGGGCCGCGTCGTGAGCGCCATCAACCTGTTCATGTTCCTCGGCGGTTTCGCGTTGCAGTGGGGGATCGGCGTGGTGGTCGCGCGGCTGTCGCCGGCGGCCGGCGCCGCGGGCGCATCGGCGGGCGCCTACGCCACGGCGCTGCTCCTCACGGCCGCGTTATGCACGGTGGCGCTGCTGTGGTACCTGCCCACGCTGGCCCGGGCGCGGGCCGTCTCCGCCTGAGCCGGAGCTGGCACCACCCCGGCCCGCCGCTCCCAGGGCGCCTTCGGGCCGTGGCACGGGCACGGAGCGGCGCGGCGGACCCCACGGCGAACGCCGCGGCGGAAGCCGAGGGCACGCGTCCGTCGCGCTAGGCGCCCTGCGCCGCCGGCAGCCCGCCCTCGACCAGGTGCAGGTCGCGCTGCGGGAACGGGATGGAGATGTTGCTGGCGTCGAAGCGCTCCTTGACGGCGCGCGTCAGGTCGACCTTGGTGGCGTAGAAGTCCCCTGCCGCCGTCCAGTAGCGCATCAACAGGTTCACCGAGCTGTCCCCCAGGGAGTCCACGGCGATCATGGGCGCGGGCTCGGCCAGCACGCGGCTGTCGGCGTCCAGCAAACCGCGGAGCACGTCCATGGCGGCCCCGATGTCGTCGTCGTAGCCGATGCCCACCACCAGGTCGTTGCGGCGCTGGTCAGCCTGCGAGAAGTTCTTGATGTCCTTGCCCCAGATGTTGCTGTTGGGCACGTGGACCGGCACCCCGTCGAAGCTGGTCAGCCGGGTGGCGAAGAGGTTGATGTCGTCCACCGTGCCCATGGTCCCGCCGACGTCGATGGCGTCGCCCACGCTGAACGGCCGCAGCGCGATGAGCATGACGCCCGCCGCGACGTTGGACAGAGCGCCCTGCAAGGCCAGGCCCACGGCCAGGCCGGCGGCCCCGAGCAGCGCCACCAGGCTCGCCGTCTGCACCCCGAAGCGACCCAGCACCGCGATGACCGTGAAGGCGAGCACCGTCCAGCGCGCCAATCGGGCCAGCAGGTTGGTCACCGTGCGGTCCAGGCGGCCGCTGCGCTCGGCCAGCCGGCGCGTCAGGGCCGCAGCCCAGCGCCCGAGCAACCACCCGATGATCAGGATGGCGATGGCGGCGAGCACGTCGAAGCCCAGGCGGATGCCGTGGTCGGCGAGCGTCGTGAGCGTGTTCATCGAGCACCTCCTCCGGCGCGGCTCATGCTAAGCGGCCGGTCCCGTCGTGCATGTCGCCGACGCCGTGGGCCGCGCGGAACCACGTCTCCGCGATGCGCTCCGAGCTCGGCGCCCGTACCCGGCACCGCCGGCCGCGGCCCGCAGAGATCGAGTCAGCCTTCGGCGCGGCGCGCCTGCTCCATGACGAAGCTGGGGTCGAGGGCATCCCGGAGGGCGTCGCCCAGCATGTTGAGGCCCAGGACCGAGAGAGCGATGGCAGCCCCGGGCACCAGGGCGGTCCACGGAGCGATGTCGAGGTAGTCCCGGGCGGCCTGGATCATCAACCCCCAAGAGGGAGTCGGGGGCTGGGTGCCGAGGCCCAGGAAGGACAGCGCTGCTTCGGCCAGGATGGCGAAGGCCATGCTGATGGTCGACTGCACGATGACCGGCGGCACGATGTTCGGGAGCACGGTTCGCAGCATGATCCAGACGTGGCCGGCGCCGCTCGCCCTGGCCGCTTCCACGTACGGCATGGCGCTCACCTTCAGCACCTCGCTCCGGGCGATGCGGGCCAGGTAGGGTGCGTACACGATGCCGATCGATAACGTCGCGTTGGTCAGATTGGGCCCCAGCACGGCGCTGATCGTCAGCGCCAGCAGGAGCACCGGGAAGCTGATGATGGCATCGACGATGCGCATGAGCACCAGATCCGCCCAGCCGCCGAAGTAACCGCCTATCAGGCCGAGGGGCAGCCCGATCACCACGCTGAGGGCGACCGCCAGCACCCCCACGTACAGCGACGTGCGGGCGCCGAGGAGCATGCGAACGAGCTCGTCGCGGCCGAGCTGGTCGGTGCCGAGCGGGTGTGCCGCCGACGGAGGCGCGAGACGGTGCAGCACGTCGATCTGGGTGGCGAGGTGGTGCGGGATGACCACGGGCCCGAGCACCCCGACCACGACCACGAGCGCCACCAGCGTCCCGCCGACGAGGCCCTTCGACGTCCGGAAGATGCGCCTCAGAGCTCGCGCGCGCCCGCTGGCCGCACGGCCTCGGTCGCCCGGCAGGCCCGGTCGCACCTCGATCGTCGTGGCCTCGTCAGCCATACTCGATCCTGGGGTCGAGCGCCCGGTAGAGCAGGTCCACGATCAGGTTGCTGAGCATGAAGATGGCCGCGATGACGAGCACGCTCGCCTGGATGAGGGGAACGTCACGGTTGAGCAGGGCCTGGTAGGTCAGCCAGCCGAGGCCCGTGTAGTTGAACAGCGACTCGACCACGATCACCCCACCGAACAAGTAACCCAGTTGCAGGCCGGCCACGGTGAGGACCGGCCCGACGGCGTTGCGGAGCGCGTGCTTGTAGGTGACCTTGCGCTCGGCCAGACCCTTGGCGCGACTGACCCGTACGTAATCCTTCGACAGCGTCTCCAGCATGGCCGAGCGCGTCATGCGTGTGAGGTGCGCCATGAGCCCCACTCCGAGCGCCAGCGCCGGCAGAAGCGCATGCCGCAGCGACTGGACGAGGTCCTGCCCCGGGTCCACGGACCCGCTCGACGGCAGCCAGCGCAGCCACCGTGAGAACACCAGGATGAAGAGGATCCCCCAGAAGAAGTCGGGCAGGCTGATGCCCACCAGCGCCACGCCGCTGGTGGCCGTGTCCTGCCAGCGGTTCTGCCGTCTGGCGGCGATCACCCCCAGCGGAATGGACGCCACCACCGCGATGATGAGGGCCATCACCACCAACACGCTGCTGGTGACGAGCTTCTGGCGGACCAGGGCGCCGATCGGCTGGTCGAACCGGAGCGAGTCTCCCCAGCGGCCGCTGACGGTCTTGCCCAGCCAACGCACGTACTGCACCGGCAACGGATCGTTCAGGCCCAGCCGCTGCTCGAGCGCGGCGAGCGTCTCGGGGTTGGAACGGGTCCCGAGGATCATGACCGCGACGTTCCCCGGCACCACGTTGGTGAGGAGGAACGTCACGGTGAGCACGATCCACAGCGTGAGGACGAGCAGCAGGAGGCGCTTCAGGATGTAGCTCAGCATGGTTCGCTCACGTCGCCAGCCAGGTCCTCCAGAAGGCGAGGTTGCTGCCGTTGGGCTGGACGATGGTGTCGATCCCTCTGAGCGCGGGGACGGCGGCCAGCGAGCCGTTGCGGTACCAGAGGATCACGTCGTGCGCCTGGTCGAAGATCCGCTGCTGCGCCTCACGGTACAGCGTGACGCGCTGGTCCTCGCTCGTGGACTGCCTGGCCTGGTCGAGGTAGCCGTCGAGCGTGGCGTCGGAGATGTTGCGGAAGTTGAACGATCCGCCCGTGTGCCAGATGTTGTAGTAGAGGAAGTCCGGCTCCCACAGGGTGAAGAAGTTGACCATCGTCAAGGAGAAGTTCTTGTCCTTCCACACCTGAGACAGCCAGTCGCTCCAGGTCAGCTGCTCGAGGCTCACGTTCACGCCGGCCTGTTGGAACCAGGCCTGCATGATCTGGGCGGCCTGCACGTGCCACGGGTAGTTGGTCGTCACCTTGAACTTGATGGAGAGGGAGGCCGGTCGCACCCCCGCCTTCTGCAGCAGGGCCTTGGCCTGGTTGAGGTCCTGCTTGCGGACCTCGAGGTCGTTGTTGCGGTACGGCGAGTTCGGGAAGCTCGGCGTCGGCGTCGGCACGCCCTGTCCCCACAGCGCTCCCTGCACCAGCGCCTGCTTGTCGATCATGAGGTCGAAGGCCTTGCGCACGTCGGGATCGTCGAAGGGCGCCACCTTGTGGTTGAAGTTCAGGAAGGCC
>DATFNF010000091.1:0-28041 GCA_035266525.1 Trueperaceae bacterium
GCGGCGGCGCGCGGGCGGGCTGCGGAGCCGCCGCCCGAACTGAGGGGCGGCCCCGGCTCAGCGCTCGAGCCTGGCCGCCACTTCCTCGCCTTCACGTTCGCCCGTCTCACGGAAGCCGAGGCGGGCACACAAGGCTGCGGCCCGCACGTTGGCGGGGTCGTAGGCGAGGGCGAAGCGGCGGAAGCCGTGCTCGGCGGCCAGCGCGCGTAGCGCGGCGCCGACCGCGGCCGTCCCGAGACCGCGACCCTGCCGGGCGGCGTCGATCAGGACGCCCCCCAGCCAGCAGGCGCCGTCGGCCGTGTCCACGGGCAACGCTACCGTCCGCGCCGCACGGCGACCGCGGCCCGGGGCTCGGCCGGGGCGGGCTTCACGCCCAGCCCGGCCGGTAGGGCTGCATGTCCGGCAGGCGCGACACGATCTCGACGAGGTTGCCGTCGGGGTCGGTGCAGAAGGCCAGACGGACGTTTCCGGTGGCGTCCAGCGGGCCGAGCGTGAAGCGCACCCCGGCAGCGACCAGACGGGTCGCTACCGCGTCGACGTCGGCGGCGTGGAAGGCGACGTGCTGGAAGCCGAAGGGCGGGGGCCCTTGAGGCGGCGTGCCGCCGCCGGCCGGGACGGGCGACGCCCCCGCCGCGACGGCCGTGGCCGGCCTGTCCGCGAAGAGCTCGAGGTAGGCGTGCCCGTGACGCAGGTACACGAGCTTGCGGTCGCCGTCATCCAGCAGCAGCTGGCCGAGCACCTCGCAGCCCAGCAGGTCCCGGTAGAAGCCGAGCGCACGGTCCATGTCGCGCACGGTGATGGCGACGTGGTCGACGCCGTCGATCGTCGCGCCGGCGGGCGCCGGGGCGCTCACGCCACGGCCCCGTCGTGGTCGAGCGGCATGGCGCCCGCCCTGGCGAGCAGCGCGTCCACCATGGCCGTGGCCGACACCTGCGGTGTGGTCTCGCCGTGGGCCACGATGGCCACCAGGGGCATGTCCATGAGGAAGCGGTCCAGGTCCATGCCGATCGCCTCGCGTCCGTCGGACGATCCCATGGTGCGCGCCATGGCCTCCTGGATCACCGCCAGCAGGGGGGCCAGCACGGCCTTGCCGCGCGGGTCGGCCAACCACTCCCGGACGCTGGACTCGCGCGTCAGCGCGAACGGTAGCGGGGTTCCGCGGGTGAGTGTCACGCGTGTCCGCAGGCGGATGTCGGCCGAGGACGCGCCCACCAGCAGGTCGAAGTCGCCCGCGTCGGCGACCCAGCGTCCGTGCGCGGGGTCGTAGTAGGCGAAGGCGCGCTCGTCGAGCTCGAGGTCGACCCGGCTCGTCTCGCCGGGCTCGAGGCGGACCTTGGCGAACCCCTTCAGCTCCTTGGGCGGCCGGCGGAGTCGCGCGTCGGCGTCGTGCACGTAGAGCTGCGCCACCTCCTGGCCCGCTGCCGCGCCCGTGTTCGTGATGTTGAACGACACCCGCAGGCGCTCCCCGAGGTCGAAGCGCGTGGCCGACACGCGCAGATCGTCGTAGGCGAAGGTGGTGTAGCTGAGCCCGTGCCCGAAGGGGAAGAGCACCGCCGCCTTGCGCTCGTCGTAGTAGCGGTAGCCGACGAAGATCCCCTCGTCGTAGCGCACGCGGCCGTTCTCGCCCGGGTAGCTGAGGTACGCCGGCGTGTCGTGGATGGCGAGCGGGAACGTCTCGGCGAGCTTGCCGCCGGGGTTGGCTGCGCCCGTCAGCACGTCGACGAGGGCGCCGCCCCCGGCCTGGCCCATGGTCCAGGCTTGCAGGACGGCGGGCACGGAGGCGATCCACGGCGCCATGGCGACGGCGCCGCCGGTGTTGAGGACGACGACCGTCTGCGGTTGGGCGGCGGCCACGGCGCGGATCAGCTGCACCTGGGCCGGAGGCAGCGACAGATCGGTGCGGTCGTACCCCTCCGACTCCAGGGTCCCGGGCAGAGCGACGAACACGAGCGCTACGTCGGCGGCCCTGGCGGCGTCCACGCTCTGCCGCACCAGATCGTCGCGCGGGCGCAGGTCGGCCGCCCACCCCTCGGCGTAGCGCAGCTCGGCACCCGTGGCGACGAGGGCGTCCCACGGGGTGTCGACGCGGGTCGGACTCACGCGCGAGCTGCCGCCGGCCTGGATCTTGGCCTCCATCGCGGAGCGGCCGATCACCGCCAGCGTCTGCCCGCGCCCGAGCGGCAGGATGCCCTCGTTCTTGAGCAGCACCATGCCTTCCCGGGCCGCGTCCCGGGCGAGCCGGTGGTGGCCGTCCGGGTCGACGGCTGCGGCGCCCGCCGCGGCGGGCGCGCTCAGCGCCATCCTCAGGATGCGCAGGGCGGCGTCGTCGAGCCGCGACCCCGGCAGCCGGCCGTCGGCGACGGCGTCGACGATCTCCTGCACGTGCGCCGGCCTGGGACCGGGCATCTCCAGATCGAGCCCGGCGGCGAGTGCGGCCACGCGGTCGCGCACGGCGCCCCAGTCCGAGACCACCAGGCCCTGATAGCCCCACTCCTCCCTGAGGATGCGGGTGAGCAGGCGCTCGTTCTGCGAGCACAGGTCACCGTCCACGCGGTTGTAGGCGCACATGACCGTCCACGGACGGGCGCGCGTGACGGCGGCCTCGAAGGCCGGCAGGTAGATCTCCCGCAGGGCGCGCTCGTCGACCGACACGTCGATCGAGTTGCGCTGGTACTCCTGGTTGTTCAGCGCGAAGTGCTTCAGCGAGGCCCCCACGCCCTGGCTCTGGAGGCCCTCGATCCAGGCGACCGCCAGCTCGCCGGCGAGGTACGGGTCCTCGGAGAGGTACTCGAAGTTGCGGCCGCCCAGGGGCGTGCGCTTGATGTTCACGCCCGGGCCCAGCAGCACGTGGACGCCGAGCGCCGCCGCTTCGGCGCCGAGCGCGGCGGCCACGTCGCGTACGAGGTCCACGTTCCATGTCGAAGCCAGCGCCACCGCGGTCGGGAAGCACGTCGCTGCCAGGCTCTCCTGGACTGCGGCCTGCTCGTCGGCGACGAAGCGCACGCCGTGGGGTCCGTCCGACATGCGGACCGCGCCCACCCCTCGGGCCGCCAGGGGCACCGTGGTCCAGGCGCTGGCGCCCACGCACAACGCCGCCTTCTCCTCGACGCCCAAGCGGCCCAACAGCTCCCTAGCGTCCGTCACGACAACTCCTCTCGCGCCGTGCGTTCCGCGCGCGCCCGGTCTGCCGGTACGGGCGCACCGTCGCCGGCCATCACAGCAGGGTCTCCAGATAGCGCGCGGAGCGCTGCGCCGCCGCCAGCGGATCGCGCGGGGCGTCGTGCTCCACCACGAACCACTCCGCGCCCGCCTGGCGGCAGGCCGTCAGCAGCGCCGCCCACGGCATCACGCCGTCACCGACGGCGGCCCAACCGTCCTCGCCGCCGCCCTCTCCGGGGCGTGCCAGGTCCTTCAGGTGCACGCGGGGACAGCGCCCGGGGTAGCCCGCGAGCAGGGCCGCCGGGTCGGTGCCGGCGCGCTGCGCCCACCCCAGGTCCGGCTCCAGACCGAGGCCCTCGCCGGCCGCCTCGGCGAGCCACGCCAGGCCGGTGCGGCCGCCCACCTCCGTCAGCTCGAAGTCGTGGTGGTGGTAGAGCAGGCGTACGCCGCGGTCCCGGCAGCGCCGCGCCAGGTCGCCGAGGCGGCGTCCCAGCGCCTGCCAGGACGCCGGGTCGTGCCCGCGTCGCTCCGGCGGCAGCCAGGGCACGACCACGACGTCGTTGCCGAGCGCCAGGTTGAAGCCGCAGACCGCGTCGGGATCGGTCTCGAGGTCGGCCAGTCCGACGTGGCTGGAGCACACGCGTACGCCGTGCGCGGCCAGCGCCTCGCGGGCGGCGTCGGCGTCGGCGCCATGGCTGCCGACGGTCTCCACGCCGCTGTAGCCCGCCTCGGCGGCGCGGCTCACGAGGTCGGGGAAGGGCAACCGGAGGCCCCGCAGCGTGTAGAGCTGCAGGGCCAGTTGGGGGATCCTGGGTGTGGTCATGTCGTCGCGTGTCCTGCTTTCCGCGCCGGTCGCGGCGCTGCAGCTCAGGGATCCAGCTCGCCGTCGGCCAGGCCGAGAGGGAGCGGGGCGGGCCTGTCGACGCGGCTCTCGACCGGGACCCGCTCGCCGCGCTCGGCGCTCTCCAGCGTGGCTTGCATGACGTCCAGAACGTGATATGCGAGCATCGCGTCGGCCCGCGCCGGCCTGCCGCTCCGCAGGGACTGGGCCAGGTCGGCCGCGCCCAGGCCGCGGGAGGTCTCGGTGTAGCCGTGGCTCGCCGGCACCGCGCTCCACGCCTCGGCGCCCGCCCGCCTGACGCGCACGGTGCCGCCGAAGAAGTTGGGGTCCGGCAGGAGCAAGGTGCCGTGCGTGCCGTAGATCTCCAGACGCGGCAGCTCGGAGGCCCACACGTCGAAGCTCGCCACCAGCGTGCCGATCTGACCGCCCGCGAACTCCAGCAGCGCGGATACGTGCGTGGGCGTTTTCACCGGGACCCGCTCGCCCAGCCTGGGGCCGACGCCCACGAGCCGCTCCGGGAAGCCGGCGGTGGCCGCCCCGGCGACCCGCGTGACGGGGCCCAGCAGGCTCACCAGGACGGTGAGGTAGTAGACGCCCACGTCGAAGAGCGGGCCGGCGCCGGGCTGGAAGAAGGTGTCCGGGTTGGGGTGCCAGTGCTCCATGCCGTGGTTGACGAAGAAGGCCGTGGCCGCCAGCGGCCGCCCGATCCAGCCGTCGTCGAGCAGCTTGCGCGCGGTCTGCCAGGCTCCCCCCAGGAAGGTGTCGGGGGCGCACCCGAGTCGTGCCCCGGAACGGGCCTGGGCCTCGAGCAGCGCCCGGCCGTCCTGGCGCCTGGTGGCCAACGGCTTCTCGCTGTAGACCGACTTGCCCGCCTGCAGCGCGGCCAGCGACACCGAGGCGTGGGCGGCGGGGAACGTCAGGTTGATCACCAGGTCGATGGCCGGGTCGGTGACGAGCGCGGCGGGCTCGAGGGTGCGGGGCACGCCGTACTCGGCGGCACGGGCCTCGGCGAGACCGCGGTCGAGGTCGGCCACGGCGTCGATCGCCAGCATCCCGAAGCGACCGCAGGCCTGCAGGTACTGGCCGCTGATGTTGCCGCAGCCCACGAGCCCGACGCGGACGGGCGCGGCGCGGGTGGCGGGCGGACGCGCCGCGCGAGCGTCTCCGGTCCGGGCGAGCCCGCCCTGCGGGGCCGCGTCGCGGTCGTGCACGCTCATGCTGCGCTCCCGCCGGCGCCCCGCCAGGAGCCGCCGTGGAGGCTGAAGGTGTCCGCGAAGAGCCGGCGCGTGTAGTCGTGCTCCGGAGCCCGCGTGACCCGTTCGACCGGCCCGCTCTCCACCAGCTGTCCCCCCTGCATGATGAAGAGCGTGTCGCTGACGTACGTCGCCAGGCTGATGTCGTGCGTGATGAACAGGATGGTCAAGGTGTGGTCGCGGTTGAGGTCGAGCAGCACGTTGAGGATGTTGGCGCGCGAGGACGCGTCGATCATGGTGGTGGGCTCGTCCGCGATCAGCAGCTCGGGCTTGACCATGACGGCGCGAGCGATCATGACGCGTTGCCGCTGACCGCCCGAGAGCTCGTGCGGCAGCTGGTCGAGCACGCTGCCGGCGTCCAGCCCCACGCTCTCCAGGGCGGCGGTCATGCGCGCCTCGCGCTCGCGGCGCGAGAGGTGCGCCTCCTCGAGCCGGAGCGCGCTGCGCAGCACGTGACGGACCGGGTAGAACTGGTTGAAGGAGCCGAACGGGTCCTGGAAGACCGCCTGGACGTGCGTCCAGTAGGCGCGCCGGCGCGCGAAGCCGCGCAGACGCGTCACGTCCCGACCGTCGAACATCACGCTGCCGGCGGTGGGTGCCAGCAGCCGCAGGATCAGCCGTGCCAGCGTGGACTTGCCGCTGCCGGACTCGCCCACGATGGAAGCGATCTCGCCGCGTCGCATGGAGAGGTCCACGTCGTGGACGGCGCGCACGGCGTGCTGGCCCTGCCCGAACACGCGTGTCAGGCCGGTGCAGCGCAGCAGGGGGCCGGGTCCGTCGGTGGTCATGCGTCCACCGCCCCTTCGCCGGCCGCGGCCGCCGTCGGCGGCTCGCTCTGGGCGAGCCACCAGCATCCCGCCGTGTGTTCGGGGGAGGGGCTGACCGTGGGCGGCAGGCTACGGGAGCACACCTCGGTGGCGTGAGGGCAACGCGGGTGGAAGCGGCAGCCGCCGGGGGGTTGCGAGAGGTCCGGTGGGCCCCCTTCGAGGCCCTCGATCCGCTCGCGCTTGGTGGCGGACTCCAGCACCAGGGTGGCGTCCATCAGCGCTCTGGTGTACGGGTGAGCGGGGCTGAAGATGACCTCCTCGGTGGGGCCGGTCTCGCAGACCTGACCGGCGTACATGATCATGGTGCGCGTCGCCACGTTCCGCAGGATCGGCAGCTCGTGCGTCACCAGCACGATGCCGCCGATGATCCGCTGCTCCAGGAGCTGCACCATCAGCGCCAGCAGTGCGCGTTGCGCGCTGACGTCCAGCGCCGAGGTGGGCTCGTCGGCGATCAGCACCCGCGGGTTCAGCAGCGTGGAGATCACGGCGACCACGCGCTGCTTCATGCCGCCCGACAGCTGGTGCGGGTAGGCGTCGAGGACGCGGGCGGGAAGGTCGAGCCGGGCGAGGCGCTCGTGCGCCCGCTCCGCCGCCGCCTTGCGCGTCACCCCGGGATCGTGCGACCGCAGCACGTCGAACACGAAGTCCCGCACCCGCTGCGTGGGGTTCAGGGAGTTCATGGCGCCCTGGGGCATCATCGACACCACCTCGCCACGGTGGGAGCCGTCCCTTCCCTGGGTGGCCTCCATGGGAACGTCACGTCCCTCGACCAGCAGCCGCCCGCCCTTGACGCACAGAGGCCAGCGCGCTACCGAGGCCAGCGCCATCGCCAGGGTGGACTTGCCGCAGCCGGACTCGCCGGCGATCCCCAGGATCTCGCCCTCGCGGACCCTGAGGGAGACGCCGTCGACGGCGCGGATCCAGCCGCCGAGGCCGTGACGATAGTAGGCGCGCACGTCGTCCGCGACCAGCAGGTCACTCACAGCTCCCACCCCCTCCCTGCAGCCGCGGGTTGTAGATCTCGTCCAGGCTGGAGTTCAGCAACAGGAGCCCGAACGAGACGATGGACAGGAAGAAGGTGGGCGGGATGAACGTCCACCACACCCCCTGGCGCACGGCCTCCCAGAGCAGCGACCACTGCAGCAGGATGCCGAGCGAGATGGTGTTGGTCGGGCCCAGGCCCAGCAGGCTGAGCGCCGCTTCGGTGAGGATGGCCGTTGCGAGCTGCAGCGTGAAGGCCATGCCCAGGTAGGAGAGGATATAGGGGATGATGTCGCGCACGATGATGCCGAACCCGCTGGATCCGGAGAGCCTGGAGATGTCGATGTGCTCCCTGGTCCTCAGGCTGGCGGTCTGTGCCGCCACGGCGCGCGCCGTCCACGGCCACGACGTGACGCCGATGATCAGCCCCATCGTCACCGCCGAGCGAGAGCCCAGAGCGACCGACAGCAGGATCAACACCACGATGGCGGGGATGGTGATGAGGACATTGGTGGCGCCCATCAGGCCCTCTTCGATCATGCCGCCGTAGAATCCCGCCACCGTCCCCACCACCACGCCGATGAGGACCGCGACGAGTCCGGCGATGGCGCCGATCTCCAGCGAGTTGCGCGTGCCGTACATCAGCAGGGTGAGCTCGTCGCGGCCGAAGTTGTCGGTGCCCAGGGGCGGATGGTGGGCCGGCGAGGTGTTCATCATGCCCACGACGGCGTTGGGGTCGTGCGCGGTCACCAGGGGGCCGATCAGCGCGAAGCCCAGGACCAGCACCACCAGCGCCAGGCTGGTGTTGAACCGCGAGGAGTGCAGCGCGGTGCGGAGGAAGCGGGTGCCGGTCAGCATGTCACCGCTCCCCGGAGCGGGCGGCGCGGATGCGCGGGTCGATCATGCCGTAGGCCAGGTCGACCAGGAAGTTCGCCAGCAGCACCGCCACGATGATGATCAGGGTGACGCCCTGGATGAGCGGGTAGTCGTTGGAGTTGATGGCGTTGAACAGCAGCGTCCCCACCCCGGGGTAGGAGAACACGATCTCGGTGATGAGCGCGCCGCCGACCAGGGTCCCCAGGGACAGCGCGAGCCCCGTGATCTGCGGGAGCATGGCGTTGCGGAAGACGTAACCGAGCACACGCCGGTCGGCGACGCCGAGGGAGGTCGCATAGTTGACGTAATCGCTGCCGAGCTCGTAGATGGCCATCGACCGCATGCCCACCGCCTGACCCCCGATGGCGATGACCAGCAGCGACAGGAAGGGCAACAGGTAGTGGGAGAGCGCGTCCCAGAGGAACGGCCAGGACAGCTGGGGCACGGTCCCGAAGGAGTACCCCCCTGCCGCGGGGAAGATCGGGACGGCGACGGCGAACACATAGAGGAGCACGATGGCGAGGGCGTAATAGGGGATGCTGGAGAGCGCCAGGGCCGAGACGAAGAGATTGCGGTCGAACGCGCCGCGCTTGTAGGCGGCGAGCGCGCCGAGCAGGTTGCCGAGGATCCAACCCAGCAGGATCGCGGGGACCTGCAGGGCGATGGTCCAGGGGATGGCCTGCCCGATGAGGGTGGTGACCCGGGCGGGGAAGAGCGAGAACGACTGCCCGAGGTCACCGTGGAGGATGTTGACGAGATAGGCGAGGAACTGGCCGGACAGCGGCCTGTCCAGGTGGAACTGAGTGATGAACGCCTGGTACGTCTTGCTCGCGGTCGCGCCGGCACCGCCCTGCAGGAAGCGCGCCATGAGGGCGTCGACCGGGTTGCCCGGCACCAGGCGTGGCAGGAAGAAGTTGAGCGTCACCGCGGCGGCCAGGGCCACCAGGTACCAGCCGAGCTTGGTGAGGATGTACCGCCGGAAGGTTGGCGACATGGGGCCCTCTCGAGGTCGCGTATGGGAGAGGACCGCCTGGGCCCTCTCCCATACGGTGGAGGCCTACTTCAGCTTCACGTCGCGCAGCACGTCGATGTACCACTGGGGCGACGTGCCCTGGGGGTTGTCGGCGGTGGGGAAGTTCGTCCACACCGACGTGTTGAACTCGTAGAAGAGGAGCGGCCGATACATCAGCGGGATGCCAGGCACGTCCTGCATGAAGATCTTGTCGAGCTCGGCGTACGCCGCCTTCTTGTCGGCGACCGAGGTGGCCGCGCCGGCCTTGTCGAGCAGCGCGGGCACGGCGGGGTTGCTGTAGCGGTTGTAGTCCCAGAAGGCGTTCTGGCCCATCGCGGGGACGCTGCGGTCGTCCATCATGTCGCGGAACCGCGCCCACGGGGCGTCCGGCCCGACGCCGGAGATGTAGAACAGCGCCAGGTCGAAGTTGCCGGTCTGCACGTCGTTGATGTCGACGGGCGCCTGCGGGAAGTTGGTGGTGACGCTGATGCCCACGGCCTTGGCGCTCTGCGAGACCACCTGCAGGGCCGCCATCCAGTCGGTCCAGCCGTACGGGGTCTGCGCCACGAAGCTGAGCTTGGTGCCGTCAGGCAGCACGTAGATGCCGTCCGAGCCCTTCTTGGCGTGGAGCTGGTTCTCGAGGATATCCGTGGCCTTGGCGGGGTCGTAGGTCCAGCCGTACTGCTCGACGGTGTTCGCGTCGAAGTACTGCGATTCGACCCCGCTGGGGATGATCAGGCTCGACTTGGCCGGCTCGGAGTAGCGCGACATGGCGGTCTGTGCGATGAGCGGGTAGTTGATCGCGTAGGCGAGGGCGCGCCGCACGAGCACGTTGTCGAGTCCCTTGCGCTGGACGTTCACCAGCATCATCGGGATCGAGCCCGGGATGTAGTAGGGCTCGTTCTTCAGCCAGGTGCCGACGTTCTCCATGGTCCAGACGTTCGGCACGAACTCCTGCGACCAGTCGAGCTGACCCTGCTGGAGCGCCAGGTTGCCCGCGTCGTTGCTCTTGAAGATGGGGTGCACCACGTACTTCGGCGTGGGAAGCCCGTAGAGGTCCTTGCCCCAGTAGTTGTCGTTGCGCTGCAACACGATCTGCTCGGCGTTGTAGCGCATCACCGTGTAGGAGCCCGAGCCGACCGGGTTGAAGTTCTCGTACTGCAGCAGCGCCTGCTGCCCCTGGTCGGCCACGGCCTGCCAGATGTGCTGAGGCAGGATGAACACGGTGTCCACGTAGCGTTCGACCACGCCCGGGTTGGGCCGGGCGGGATCGAGGTTGAACACGACCGTGCTGGCGTCGGGGGTGTCGATCGACTGCAGGTAGTCCCACAGCGCCGAGGTGCTGACCGCGAAGTTCTTGCCCAGCTCGAACGTGAACTTCACGTCGGCCGAGGTCAGCGGCTGGCCGTCCTGCCACATGGTGCCGGGCTGGAGGTGGACGGTCAGCTGGGTCGGCGTCGTCCACGTCATGTCCTTGCCGAGGGCGGGCTCGGTGGAGCCGTCGATGATGTTGGAGAGGAACAGCGTCTCGAAGACGTATCCGGCGCCGTTGATGCCCATCTGGCCGTTGCCGCCCACGGGCCATGCCGGGCTCGAGGACAGCGGGTTGAAGTTCGTGGGCGGGCCCCACTGGTGGCCGCCGATGTAGAGCGTCTGGTCGCGGGGCAACGTCTGCGCGAAGGCCGCGCTGACGGCGAACAAGAGGGACACGGCGGCTAGAGCCGCGAAGATCCTGGTGAACAGGTGGCGTTTCGCCATGGTGGCGTTCTCCTCCTCGGTCTGGGTAGGCTTGGGTCTGCGGGTCGGTCGGGACTTAACGCGCGGATCACACCTCCCTTCGACGCACGGAGGCACGCTTGACGAGAGCGAGCGTGGGAAGCTCGGGCCGGCCCGCCACTCGATCTCCGCGAATTTCGAGCACGAGTCGGTCCGCCGCCAGCCGGCCGAGATCCTCGAGCGGCTGGCGAATGGTCGTGAGGGGTGGTGCCGTGTAGGGCGCCACGTTCTGGTCGTCGAAGCCGATGAGGGAGACGTCCTGGGGGCAGCTGAGCCCCTTCTCCCAGAGGGCGCCGAGCGCGCCCAGGGCCATCTGGTCGTTGGCGGCGAACACCGCAGTGACGTCGTGGCGGGCGAGGAGCTTCCGCATGGCGTCGCGGCCGCCCCGTTCCTGGAAGTCGCCGGGCACGACGCGCTCCTCCGGCACGGGCAGGCCGGCGGTGGCCATGGCTGCCAGGAACCCGGCCTTGCGCTGCCGCGCGTGCAGGTTGGCTTCCGGTCCCGCGATGTGGCCCACCTGACGGTGCCCCATCGCCAGCAGGTGGCGGGCCGCCATGGCGCCGCCCTGGCGCTGATCGAACGCCAGGCACCGGTCTTCGATGCCCGGCACGATCCGGCCGACGATCAGGCAGGGTGTGCCGCGCGCCACGATCTCGGTGAGGTCGGCGTCGCTGACCGCCTCCAGCGAGATCACCAGGCCGTCCACGAGGCGGTCGAGGAGGTCTACGAGGGTGGCCTTCTCGGAGCTGCGGCCGCCGTCGCCGCTGGCCACCAGGAGGCGGTAGCCGGCGTCCACGAAGCGCGCCTCGAGGCCGTCGAAGAGGTTCCCGAAGAAGCCGCCCAGGTAGGTGGCGGCGACGCCGACCGCGTGGGAGCGGCCGGTGTGCAGCGCGCGCGCGTGCGGGTTGGGCCGGTAGCCGAGGTCCTCGGCGACGCTGGCCACCCGTGCGCGCAGCTCCGGTCCGACCGTGTCGACGCCGTTCAGCACCCGCGACACCGTGGCCACCGAGACCCCGGCGGCCTGTGCGACGTCCTTGATCCCGACGCGCGGGCGTGGTGCGGTGCGCTTGGCTGCCAATGTCCCCTCCCCCAGACCGGACTGCGTCCTGTTCGACAGCGAGAAAAGCTTTTCTGAAATGTAGAGCGCGTCCGTGCGGCTGTCAAGGACCAACTGTCCCGATCCTGTCCCCGGCGCATTCGACGCCCGCGGCCGGCGACGGGCGCCACGGTAGAATGCCCACCAGGTACGGGAGGAGACCCGATGAAGCTTGCCCTGCGGATCGTGGCTGGGGTCGTCGTGTTGCTGGTGCTGGTCGCCGCGGGCGGGTGGCTCTACGTGCGCACGTCGCTGCCGAAGACGCGAGGGACGGTGACGCTCACGGGCTTGAAGCAGCCCGTCGACATCGTCCGGGACGCCAACGACGTGCCCCACATCTACGCCAAGGACATCCCCGACGCGCTGTTCGCGCTCGGTTACGTGCATGCCCAGGACCGCCTGTGGCAGATGGACTTCCAGCGTCGCGTCGGGGAAGGCACGCTCTCCGAGGTCCTCGGCAAGGCCACGGTCCCCACCGACGAGTTCCTGCGCACGCTGGGCGTGTACCGCGCGGCGCAGCAGGCGCTCGACCATGTCGACACGCAGACCCGCACCCGTCTCGACGCCTACGTGGCGGGCATCAACGCCTACATCGACACCCACAAGGGCGCCTGGCCGCCCGAGTACCTGGTGCTGGGGGTGAAGCCGCAGCACTTCGCGCCCGCGGACGTCATCGCCTGGGCGAAGATGATGTCCTGGGACCTGTCGGGCAACTGGAGTACGGAGCTCCTGCGGGCCCGCCTCATCGCCAAGCTCGAGCCCAAGGACGCGCAGGCGCTCATCGCCACGCTGTGGCCCGCCTACCCCAAGGACGGGCCCGTGGTGGTCCCGAACTTCCAGGCGCTCTACCGCCAGCTCCCGCTGGGCGCGCTCGCCGGCGTGGCGCCCGCGCCGCCGCCTCCCGGCCTGGGGTCGAACGACTGGGTGGTGGCGGGCTCACGCACCGCTTCCGGGAAACCGCTGCTGGCCAACGACCCCCACCTGGAGCTCGACGCGCCCTCGCTGTGGTACCTGGCGCAGATCTCGGCGCCCGGCCTGAACGTGATCGGCGCCACCCTGCCGGGGACGCCGGCGGTGCTGCTGGGCCGTAACGAGAGGATCGCCTGGGGGTTCACCAACACCGGTCCCGACACGCAGGACCTGTTCATCGAGAAGGTCGACCCCAGCGACCCGAGCCGCTACCTCACGCCGGACGGCAGCCAGCCGTTCCGGACCAGACGCGAGGTCATCCACGTCAAGGGTGCCGATGACGTCGTGCTGAACGTGCGGAGCACGCGCCACGGGCCGGTGATCTCCGACGTGACCAAGGATGCGGCTGCGGTGGCCAAGGAGCACGGCTCGGGCTACGTCATCGCGATGCAGTGGACGGCGCTGGAACCGGACGACACCACCATCCAGGCGGTGATGGAGATGAACAGCGCCCACAACTGGACCGAGTTCGAGGCTGCCCTGAAAGACTTCGTCACGCCCGAACAGAACATCGTCTACGCCGACGTCGACGGCAACATCGGCTACTATGCCCCGGGTCGTATCCCCGTGCGCAGGCACGGTGACGGCAGCGTGCCCGTCCCCGGTTGGACCGGCGCCTACGACTGGGTTGGCACCATCCCGTTCGACGCGCTGCCGCACACCTTCGATCCGGCGAGCGGCCGGGTGGTCACGGCCAACAACAAGGTCGTTCCCGACAGCTACCCGTACTACCTCACCCGCGACTGGACGGTGCCGTACCGGGCGGAGCGCATCACCAGCCTCTTGGACGGAACGCCCAAGGCCACGGTGCACACCATGGAGCAGATCCAGGCCGATCAGTCGTCGCTCCTCGCCCGGGCATTCCTGCCCACCCTGCGTGGCATCGATCCCCCCAGCGAGCTGGCCGCGGCCGCCCAGGCCCAGCTCGTCAACTGGAACGGCGACATGAACCGGGACGCCAGCGCGCCGCTCATCTTCGCCGCCTGGTACAGGGCCTTCTCGAAGCGCGTCTACGGCGACGAGATGGGCGATCTCTTCGACGCCTACTTCGGCTTCCATCCACGCTTCCTGCAGCGCGTGCTCACCAGCGACCAGAGCTGGTGCGACGACGTGACCACGCCCGGGATCGAGACGTGCGCCCAGGAGGCGGCGGCCGCCCTCCAGGACGCCGTGACCCAGCTCTCCCGGAGCCAGGGCAAGGACCCGGCGCGCTGGCGCTGGGGCAGGGTGCACCGTGCCTACAGCGCCCACCAGGTCTTCACCAACACGCCGCTGGCGCGCTTCTTCGATCTCAGCATCGCCAACGGCGGGGGTGCCTTCACGGTCGATGTGGGCCGCTACGACATGGCCGACGCCAAGCATCCGTACCGGCAGATCGTCGGGCCCGGGTACCGGGCCGTGTACGATCTCGCCCAGCCCGACGCCTCGCGCTTCATGCAGACCACGGGGCAGTCCGGGAACCCGCTGTCCAAGCACTACGGCGACTTCTTACGACGCTGGCGCGACGTTCGATACCTTCCCATGAGCATGCGGCGGGCCGACGCGGAGCGGGGCCGGATCGGAACGCTGACGCTGGCCCCGGCTCCACCCGAATGAGGCGGGCCGCTCAGCCGTCGCGGGCGGGTCGCTCGCCGTCCGGGTAGCGCTGGCCGGCCTGCAGCGCCTCGAGACGGTCCTCGAGCCCGAGCGCCTGGACGAGCGCGGCCACCGCCTCGGCGAGCGCGGCCTTCTCGCGGGTGAGCAGCAGGTGCCACCCCGCCGGGCCGAGGGGGCGGGCGCGCACGCCGGCCGGCAGCCGCGCCGGTGGCATCACCAGGTCCTCCGCCGGGATGGCGTCCTGGCGGCCGAGCTGAACGGCCAGTGCCGCCAGCACCAGGTACAGCCCGCTGCGCGAGGTGACCGGCAACGCCACCCCGTCGAACCGGACACGCAGGCGGCCCCGCAGGTTGGCGACCGCCTCGGCGTGGCCGAGCAGGTCGTCGACGCTCACGCCATCCAGGGTGGTGGCTCGTACGGCGTCGGACTCGGTGGCCCTGAGGGTGACCGCGATGGCGCGCCGGACGGCCTCCTGGTCCAGGCGACGATGCTCCCGCAAGAGACGGCGCTCGCGCAGCACGTCGAGCACCCGGTCCGAGGTGGCGTCCGGCCCGCCCAGCAGGTTCCTGAGCTCTGCGACGCCTACCTCCTGCGACAGCCGCGCCAGCTTGCCTGCCAGCCAGTCCTGCTGCAGGAGCGCGCGTGCCAGGGAGGCTCGGCGCTGCGGCTCCGGCCCGCCGATCTGGAACAGCCGCGCCACCACGCTGGGGAAGGCGTCGTCGTAGAGGCTGAAGGGGTACGGGTCCTCGCCGCGGAGCAGCAGCTGCCAGTCGGCGCCGTTGGTGCGCACCGTGAAGGCGCCGTCGATCACGTCGTCCTCGCCCGGTGAGCGGGCCAGCGAGGCGCCCACCGCGTGCACCTCGGCCACCGCGGTGGCGCCCTCGAGCCGCACGCGGAACAGCATGCGCGCGCCATCGGTGGTACCTCGCAGGTCGTTGAGGTCGAACACGTCCAGGCCGCACGCCTGCATCAGGGGCAAGAACGCCACGAGCGCCACGCCGAGGGCGTCCGGACGCGGCTGCGTGACCAGCCGCTCCTTGACGCGGGCGATGGTGGGCGCCAGACCGGCGCCGGCCAGGCCGGGCAGGCTCGACGTGAGGAAGGCGGAGGCGGCTGGGTCGTTGCGCATGGTCTCGGGGACGGCCGCGGCACCAGGGGGGTACCGCTGGGGCGGAAGGCGGAGGTCCACCCAGGATAGCGTGTCCGGCGTTCAGTCGTTCCGGCGCAGCCCCCGGGGCAGCAGGCTGCTGGCCGAGTCGCGCGTGCCGGGCCCGGTCCGCGCGCGGCGGGAACCGGCCCGGCTCACGTCTCCCGTTCCAGCTCTTCGGGGAGGGCCGCTCCCAGCTCTGCCTCGAGCCGGTCGGCGTCGCCGCCGAGCTGGCGGATCTCCTCGATGAAGCGGTCGACCGAGTCGAAGTCGCGGTACACGCTCAGGAAGCGGATGTAGGCAACGTCGTCGAGGGCGCGCAGGAACTGCAGCGTGCGCCGCCCGATCTCCTCCGAGAGGATCTCCGGTGCCTGCACGTCGTCCTCGAAGCTGTAGGCGAACTCGCGGAGCTGCTTCTCCGTGACCGGGCGCTTGTTGCAGGCGATGCGGAGCTTCTCGAGCAGCTTGTCGGGGTTGAACGCCTCGTGCCGGCCCGAGCGCTTGCGCACCATCAACGCCTCGAACTGGGCGCGCTCGTAGGTCGTGAAGCGGCGGTGGCACACCCCGCACTCCCGCCGCCTGCGGATTGCCGCACCCTCGTCCGACGGCCGCGAGTTGATGACACGCGTGTCCGCGGAGGAGCAGTAGGGGCACTTCATGACATCACGCTATCCGGCCCGCGCCGGCAGGGCAAGCGCTCACGGCAGCCGGTGCCGGGGCGTGTCGGCCAGGTCGGCCTCGAACTCGCCCTCGTCCTCATCGACGAGATGGTGGCGCAGGGCCGGCCGGGCGTGCACGCCGTCGAACGGCTCCTGCTCCAGCTCGTCGAGCACCAGCTCGTCTTCGTCCTCGTCCTCCTCGCCCTCTTCTTCCTCCGGCTCGCTGTAGAGGCTGGCCTCCAGGTCGTCCTGGCGCACGCGGTCGTCGAGGGCGGCGCGCACCTCCGGCAGCAGCGTCTCGGTGACGCGCGGGGGAGGCGGGAGCTCCACGAAGACCTCCTGTCCCGAGATGCCCAGGGCGGACGCCGACCCGAGGAAGCGCACGCTTCGCACCAGGGCGGCGTCGTGGCGCGGATCCGCGGCGTCTCGCGAGGGCACCACGAGATTGACGCGCGGCGCCTCGTAGCGGGCGCAGAAGCTGGTGACGAGGCTGGAGAGCGCCCCCGCGACGGCCGCCATCTGCGGGTGGCGGTTGCGGGGCGGCGCGATGATCACCACCCAGCCGGCGCCCAGCAGCCTGGCGCCGGTCTTGAGCGTCAGGTAGGCGCTGCGCAGGTCCTCGGCGACGAGCTCGGCGAACTCCGCCTCGCCGAGGTCCTCGAAGGGCGTGTGGCTCACCTGGCTGGACACGTGCACGACGCCACCGAGGGCGCCGAAGATCTCGAAGACCTTGTGATAGGCCCCCAACACGTCCATGTGCGTGGTCATGTCCGCCTGGATGGGGATGGCCTGGCCGCCCAGCTCCTCGATCTCGGCGGCCGTCTTGGCCGCCAGGTCGACGTCGCGATCCGCGCACACGACGTCGTACTCGGATTGGCCGTAGGCCAGCGCGACGGCCCTGCCGAAGCCCTGGCCCACGTTCGTGACCAGGACGACCCGGGCTGGTTCCATGCCCACCAGGATACGACGTCTGGGGGGTGGGCTCCATGACGAGGCCGACTTCCGTCCCGGGCCTGTGAAGCCTTTTATGACCCGGCGGGGCGGCGCTGGAGTACAACCGAGGCGGACCCTCGGAAGGGACCGTTGATGGCCCTGGCGGCTGGCGCCGTGGGTGACGGCCGCTCCGAGGACGGTCCGTCGGCGGGTGTGCGAGCCCGACGCCGCGGCTGCTTCGCCGAGGGGACGGGAGCCCGCCGCAGGAGGCGGGAGCCCGCTTCAGGGGCGGGCGCGGCCGGAGCGGCGCGCTCGACGCCGCGAGGGAGAGGACGGCATGCTGGGACGCAGCAAGAAACAGAACCCGGAGAAGGCCGCGAGCGAACCGTTCACCTACATCCACCGCGGCACCAAGATCGTGGGCGACGTCGAGGCCGAGGGGCGCGTGCGCGTGCACGGGACCGTGCAGGGCAACGTGCGCATCAGCGGCGTGCTCGAGGTCGCCGAGGCCGGCGTGATCGAAGGCGAGCACGTCGAGGCCGACGAGGTCAAGATCCTCGGCAGGGTCCGCGCCAACGTCACGGCGCGCGGCAAGATCGAGATCTGGAAGGACGGCCAGCTGGAAGGCAACGTGCGCGCTGCCGCGCTCGACATCGAGGAGGGCGCCTCGTTCACCGGCCGCAGCGAGATGGTGCCGGGGAGGAAGGGCGCCGCGGGCCGGCTGCCCGAGGCCGCGTCCACCGCCAAGCACGGGGCGTTGCAGCGGGAAGCGGCCGCCAGCCTGGGACCGGTGAAGGACCGGGCGACCGACGACGGCTCTCCGGAAGGGGCGGACGTTGCCGTTCCGGAGGAGGAGGCTGCGGCCGGCGACTGACGACCACCGTTTGGGACGGCTTGAGGCGGGGGGACATGCGGCTGCTACAATGGCACGTGCTCGGAATCGCGGTTCGGCGAAACCAGCTGCCCGGGACCACGAGGAGGCCGCATGGCGCTTGAGAGGTGGTTCCGGCGAAACCGGCCCACGCGCAAAGAGGACGACAACGCCCCTGCCGGCCTGTGGTTGAAGTGTGAGGCGTGCAACGCCCAGATCTACCGGAAGGACCTGGTCGCCAACGCGTACGTCTGTCCCGAGTGCGGTCACCACTACCGCATGCCCGTGGAGGCCAGGGTCGAGCTGCTGACCGATGCCGGCACCTTCGAGCCGTGGTCCGGCGAGATCGAGGCGGAGGACCCGCTCGGTTTCGTGGACACCCAGCCGTACCCCGAGCGCCTGGAGAAGAACCGCCAGAAGCACGGTCGCCCCGACGCCGTCCAGACGGGCGCGGGTCTGCTGGACGGCCAGCCGATAGCGCTGGTCGTCATGGACTTCTTCTTCCTGGGCGGGTCGATGGGCTCGGTCGTGGGCGAGGAGATCGCCCGCGCTGCCGAGCGCGCGGCCGCCGAGCGGCGGTCGCTGGTGGTGGTCACGGCTTCGGGCGGGGCGCGCATGCAGGAGGGCGCGCTGTCGCTGATGCAGATGGCTAAGACGACCGTCGCTCTGGAGGCTCTGTCCGCGCGCCGTCTGCCCTACATCAGCGTGCTCACCGACCCCACCACCGGCGGCGTCACCGCCAGCTTCGCGACGCTGGGAGACGTCATCTACGCCGAGCCGGGCGCGCTCATCTCCTTCGCGGGGCCGCGCGTCATCCAGCAGACGATCAAGCAGGAGCTGCCCGAGGGCTTCCAGCGTTCGGAGTTCCTGCTGGAGAAGGGCATGGTCGACGACGTGGTGCCGCGCAAGGCGCTCAAGGAGCGGGTGGCGGCCACGATCCGCCTGCTGCGTGCCGGCGCCGACGAGCCGGCAGCCGCGAAGGAGGCGACGCGTGCCGCTGCCCTTTGAGAAGCCGATCGACGATCTCGAGGCCAAGATCGAGGAGATGCGCGCCTACGCCTCCGAGCAGGGCATCGACCTCGTCGACGAGATCGCCCGGCTCGAGGAGCGGCTGCAGCGGCTCAAGCGGGAGACCTTCGACAACCTGACCCGCTGGCAACGGGTGCAGGTGGCGCGTGCGGCCGGCAGGCCGACCGCCATGGACTACCTGCAGGGAGCCTTCGAGGGCTTCACGGAGCTGCACGGCGACCGCACCCTCGGCGACGACCCCGCCATCGTGGCGGGCGTGGGCCGGCTGGGCGAGCGCAGCGTGGTGGTGGTGGGGCAGCAGAAGGGGCGGGACACCAAGGAGAACATCCACCGCAACTTCGGGATGTCCCATCCCAGCGGCTACCGCAAGGCCATGCGCATGTTCGACCTGGCGGACAAGTTCCGCCTGCCGGTGGTCACCCTGATCGACACCCCCGGGGCCTACCCCGGCATCGCCGCCGAGGAGCAGGGCCAGGCCTGGGTCATCGCCGAGAGCATCCGCCGCATGACGCGGCTGACCGTGCCTGCGGTGAGCGTGGTGATCGGAGAGGGCGGTTCGGGCGGGGCGCTGGCCATGGGCGTCGCGAACCGCGTGCTCATCCTGGAGAACGCCATCTACTCGGTCATCAGCCCCGAGTCGTGTGCCGCCATCCTGTGGCGGGACGCCGCGGAGGCGGAGAAGGCGGCCGAGGCGCTCAAGCTCACGGCCTACGACCTGCTCGAGCTGGGCGTGGTGGACCGCGTCATCGACGAGCCGGTGGGCGGCGCCCACAAGAGCCGTGAGGAGACCATCCGCCGCGTGCGTGACGCCGTGCTGCAGGAGCTCGCTTCGCTCTCCAGCCAGACGCCCGATGCGTTGCAGGAGCAGCGCCGCGACCGTTTCCGAAGCCAGGGGCGGTTCCGCGACGCGGCGTGAGCGGCGCGCCGCGCCGGCGGCCTGCCGGCACGATCTCCGGGAACCGGACCTGGCGCGCGCCGTAGCCGCGCTGCGGGCTCAACCCCGTCCGCCGGGCTCCGCCGCACCGGGTTCTGCCGTACCGGGTTCTGCCGTACCGGGTTCTGCCGCACTGGGTTCTGCCGCACCGCGCTCCGCCGCACCGCGCTCGGCGGCCGCTCGCAGGGCCGCGATGTTGTCGGCCACGCTGCCGGGCCCGCCGAAGATGGCGCTGCCGGCCACCAGCACCTGGGCGCCGGCTTCGCAGACGGCGCCCGCGGTGTCCGGCGCGATGCCGCCGTCCACCTCGATCAGGCAGCTCCGGTTGACCGCGTCGCGCAGCGCTCGGACCGTCCGGATGCGCTCCAGGCTGGCGGGGATGAACGCCTGGCCACCGAAGCCGGGGTTCACCGTCATCAGCAGGAGCTGGTCGAGGTAGGGAAGCGCGCCCTCGACCACGTCGAGCGGCGTGAGCGGGTTGAGGGCCAGGCCCGCCAGCGCACCGGCCTCGTGCACCTGTTGCAGGAGCCGGTGCAGGTGAGAGGCGACCTCGGCGTGCACCGTGATGCGATCGGCGCCGGCGTCGGCGAAGGCGCCGACGTAGCGCTCGGGCTGGCTGATCATCAGGTGCACGTCGAGCGGCAGGTCCGTGGCCCGGCGCGCCGCGGCGACCACCACCGGACCCATGCTGATGTTGGGCACGAAGTGCCCGTCCATGACGTCGACGTGGATGAGGTCGGCGCCGCCGGCCTGCGCCTCCGCGATGACCTCGCCCAGCCTGCCGAAGTCGGCGGCGAGGATCGACGGTGCCACGTGGATGCCCTTCACGACGCGGAGTATAGCAGCCGTCCGGCACCCGCCCGATGCGGATGTGACGGCCGCCGGAAAGACCGGGGCCCGGCCGCACGCGGCCGGGCCCCGGTCCCAGGCGGGTTGGGAGCTCGGGCGGGTTGGCAGCTCAGGCGACCGTGGCCGCCGGCTCCAGCACCGCTTCGATGCTCGCTTCGAGGATGCTCAGGCCCTCGTCCAGCTCCGCGTCGCTGAGGCTCAGCGGGGGGAGCAGGCGGATGACGTTGCCGTAGGTCCCCGTCGACAGCAGCACCAGGCCCTGCTCGCGGGCGTGCGCGACCACGGCGGAGACGGCGGCGGGGTTCGGCTCCTTGCCGCCGGGGGTCACGAACTCGATGCCGATCATGGCGCCGCGCCCGCGCACCTCCCCGATCTGCGGGTAGGCCCGCTGCAGCCCGGTGAGACGCTCCTTGGCGCGGTCGCCGATGACGTTGGCGCGTTCCACCAGCCCCTCCTCCTCGAGCACCTCCAGGGTCGCCAGGGCGGCGGCGCAGCTCACCGGGTTGCCGCCGAAGGTCGAGCCCAGCATGCCCGCACCGATGGCATCCATGATGCTCGCCTTGCCGATGACGGCCGACAGCGGGAAGCCGGAGGAGAGGGCCTTCGCGCTGGTCACCAGGTCGGGCTCGAGCCCGAACGCGTCGACGGCCCACATGGTTCCGGTCCGGCCGATGCCGGCCTGCACCTCGTCGTCGATCCAGAGGGCGCCGATCTCGTCGGCGTAGGCCCGCAGCCCGGTCAGGAAGCTGCGGGGAGCGGGGATGAACCCGCCCTCGCCGGCCACCGGCTCGATGATGAAGGCCGCCACCTCGCCCTCGCCGATGGTGGTCTTCACCTGGTCGCGAAGCGCCTGCAGGGTGCGCTCGCCGACCTCCTCGGGGTCGCTGAGGCCCCACGGGTTGCGGTAGGCGTACGGATAGGCGGCACGGTAGATCTCGGAGGCGCGGGGGGCGAAGTGGGCCTTGTAGGGCTCGGCCTTGGCGGTGAGCGACATGGCCATGTAGGTGCGGCCGTGGAAGGCATGCGTGAACGCCACGATGCCCGCCCGCCCGGTGTAGGCGCGGGCGATCTTGACGGCGTTCTCGACCGCCTCCGCCCCGGAGTTCACGAGGAAGGTCTTCTTGGGGCTGTCGCCGGGGGCGAGCGCGTTGAGGCGCTCGGCGAGGGCGATGTAGCTCTCGTGCATGGCCACCGCGAAGCACAGGTGCTGGAAGGTCTCGGCCTGCTGCCTGACGGCGGCGATCACCTTGGGGTGGGAGTGCCCCACGTTCATCACGGCGATGCCCACCGAGAAGTCGAGGTAGCGCTTGCCGTCGGCGTCCCAGAGGTAGCTTCCCTCCGCCCGGACGGGGTAGAAGGGGTGGCTGCTGTAGGCTGCGGGCGCGACCGCGGCCCGGCGGCGCTGGCTGAGGCTGGCGTTGCTCATGGGCGACCTCCCTGGGGCGGCTGGCTTGTGCATCGTAGGCAGACGAGATGCGTGTCTTACGAAGCGAAGGCGATGGCCGCATCTGGCGCCGGTATCCTAGGCGCGTGATGCATATCCCGACTGCATCGTATCACCGCCATCGAGGTCCGTGAACCCCTTCCCGAGCATCTCCGGTATCCACCCCCCGTGCGGTGGGGTAGCGGCGGCGGCGGCCGCCGGGCCGGGGCCCCGCGGATGCTGCGGCCCTCCGCTCAGGCCCGGCCCGCCCGCAGCGGAGACGCCGGCCACATGCGCGCGGCCCGCGTAGCATGCAGTCATGACGGCTCGCCGGCGAGACTCGGGCGGCGCCCTTCGGGTCGTGGTGCGCGCGCTCGACCCCGACGCTCGGGCCGCGGCGGAGCTTTGGTCGCGGCGCCTGGCGCTCCCCCTCGTCGAGCCGGAGACGCGCGCTTCGGACGGCTTCCCGGCGGGGGCGCACGGGGAGCCTGGCCGCGCGCCCGGCGGGCCGGGAGCGGTGGCGCTGGAGGTCGGCAGCGACGGCCTGTCGCTCCGCTCGGCGGGCGGGCCGAGGGTGCGGGTGGCGCCGGGCGAGGTGCTGGCGCGCCCGCCCGGCGGGCGCGACGTGCTGCTGCGCGCGGTCGGTCCGCTCGCACCGGAGGCGAGCGTGGTGGACGCCACCGCCGGCCTGGGCGCCGACGCGCTGAGGCTCGCGGCGAGCGGCGCGCGCGTCACCATGATCGAGCGCCTGCCACTGGTGGCTGCGCTCCTGGAGGATGCCCTGGAGCGCGCCGCGAGCGGCCGCGAAGGAGCGGCCGCGCAGCGGGCCGCGGAGCGGCTGACGCTGCTCGTGGGCGACGCTCGGATCCTCCTGCCCGGGCTGCGTCCCGCGCCCAGCGTGGTCGTCATCGATCCCATGTACCCGGCGAGCGGCAAGCGCAGCCTGCCGAAGAAGGGGATGGCCCTGTTCCGCTCGCTGGTGGGGGAGGACGCCGATGCGCCCGCCCTGCTCGAGGCGGCGCTGGCCGTGGCGACGTCGCGGGTGGTGGTGAAGCGCCCCAGGCGGGCGGCGCCGCTCGGCGAGGCAGCCGGCGCTCCGCCCCCGAGCGGGAGCGTCGTGGGTACCACCAGCCGCTACGACATCTACGCGCCTCGGCGGCCGGGCTCCTAGACTGGGAGGCGTGCGCGCTCAGCCGGGCGCCGGAGAGCGAGGTACGCATGGCTTCCGTGGAACGAGTGGCGGTGCTGGGAGCAGGCACCATGGGTGGCGGCATCGCCACCTTGCTGTTGCAGAGCGGCCTTCACGTGGCCGTGTACGACGTGGCCGGCGGCGCCCGTGAGGCGGCCCGGGCGCGCATCGCCAAGCGCAACGACCAGGGCGCGGTGGAGTCGCGGCTCGTTCTCACCGGCGAGCTGGCGGAGGCGGTGTCCGGCGCCGACCTGGTGATCGAGGCGGCGCCCGAGAGGTTGGAGCTCAAGCGCACGCTGTTCGCCGAGGTGGACCGCCTCGCCCCCGCGCGCGCGGTGCTCGCCAGCAACACCAGCGAGCTCTCGGTCACGGCCATCGCCGCGGCCACCGGGCGGCCGGCCCAGGTCATCGGCATGCACTGGTTCAACCCGCCCGAGCGCATGGCGCTCGTCGAGATCGTGCGGGCCGTGCAGACCTCCGACGCCACGCTGGCGACCACGCGAAGCCTGGCCGAGCGCTGCGGCAAGACCACCGTCACGGTGGCCGATCGCCAGGGGTTCGTCACCACGCGGGCGGTGGCCGCGCTCCTGCTCGAAGGCGTGCGCATGCTGGAGGAAGGCGTGGCGGGGCCCGAGGACATCGACACCGCCGTCAAGCTGGGGCTCAACCACCCCATGGGGCCGCTCGAACTCGCCGACTACATCGGCCTGGACACCATGCTGCTCATCGCGGAGTCGATGACCGAGGCGCTCGGCGAGCGCTTCCGGCCGCCACAGACGCTCCGCAAGCTGGTCGAGGCGGGCCGTCTGGGCCGCAAGAGCGGTCGCGGCTTCTACGACTACGACGCGAGCTGACGACGGCCGGGCGGGCGTCCGCCCCCTGGCACGGCAATCGCCCCCCGTGGGCGGGAGGCGATGTGGCTGGCCCACAGGGATTCGAACCCCGACCGACCGGACCAAAACCGGTTGTCCTGCCATTAGACGATGGGCCAAGACGGACAGCCAGAGTGTATCCGCAACCATCGCGAGTGTCAAGCGGCGGCGCCTCACGATGTGCGTCGTGGACGGTGTTCTCGCCGTCTGGCAGGAGGTGGTGCGGGGTCGAGGCGGGGGCTGGCCGCCGGCGTGCGCGGCCGCTGCGCGCGGCAGAAGAATGGCTGGCCCACAGGGATTCGAACCCCGACCGACCGGACCAGAACCGGTTGTCCTGCCATTAGACGATGGGCCAGCGAGGACGAAGAAGAGTGTATGGAACCCGGAGGCCCGCGTCAAGGGTCGGAGAGACCGTCGCGAGCGATTCGCCCGGGCGCGGACCCACGGCCCCGGGCCCGGCGCCGCCGCGCCTGCGCGCCTATGCGTTATACTCTCTCCGCTCCGAGGTCGGGCGGGCCGGCCGCCGGCCGAGGATCGCCCGCCGACGAGGAAGGTGCATGGAGAGGTGCCGGAGTGGTTGAACGGGACGGTCTCGAAAACCGTTGTGTGGCTATGCTGCACCGTGGGTTCGAATCCCACCCTCTCCGCCATCCAGGCCGTTCCCGCGAGGAGCGGCCGTTTTCCTAGCCGAGCCAGGAGGGCGCATGCCCGTCACCGTGATCGAACACCCGCTCATCCAGCACAAGCTCTCGGTGCTCCGTGACAAGGAGACCACCGTCCGCGACTTCCGCGCGCTGTGCACGGAGATCAGCATGCTCATGGCCTTCGAGGCGATGCGCGACCTGCCCCTGGAGGACGCCATCGTGGAGACGCCGCTGGCGCCCGCCCGCGTCAAGCGGCTGGCGGGGAAGAAGCTGGCGCTGGTGGGCATCCTCCGGGCCGGCCTGGTCATGGTCGACGGCATCCTCGGCCTGGTGCCCGGCGCGCGCGTGGGTCACATCGGCCTCTACCGCGATCCGGAGACGTTGAGGCCGGTGGAGTACTACTGCAAGCTCCCCGGCGACGTCGCCGACCGCAACGTGTTCCTCCTCGATCCCATGCTGGCGACGGGCGGCAGCGCGGCCAAGGCCATCGAGGTGCTCAAGGACCGTGGTGCCCAGAACATCAAGCTGCTGTGCATCCTCGGCGCCCCCGAAGGGATCGAGAGCGTGACGCGCGCCCATCCCGACGTCGACATCATCCTCGCAGCGCGCGACGAGCGCCTCGACGAGCACGGTTACATCGTGCCCGGCCTGGGCGACGCCGGCGACCGTATCTACGGCACCAAGTGAGCGGCGTGGACGTGCCCACCACGCTCTGGGCCGATGGCGGCGGACCTACAATGAGGCCGTGAGCCCGACCCTCGTGTCCTTCCTTCCGGGCGCGCTGCTGGCCTTCGCGACCGCGCTGGTGGCGGTGGGCCTGTTCGCGCCGCGTCTCCGGCGCTTCGCGCTGCGCATCCGTGCCGTCCAGGAGGGGGGCCGGAGCCACGGGCGCGGGCGCCGCATGCACGAGGGCGCGGTGCCGAACATCGGCGGCATCGCCATCCTGGGAGGCTTCCTGCTGGCGCTGCTCGTCGGCAGCCTGGTGGCTCCCGCGCTGATCGATCCGTACCGCGTCCAGCTCCTGGCGATCGCGCTGGGCGCCGCGCTGATGGCGCTGGTGGGCTTCATCGACGACATGTGGGAGGTCCCGGTCGCCATGCGCCTGGCGTCGCAGTTCGTGGCTGCCGGGATCCTGGTGGTGAACGGCGTCAGCATCGGCTTCGTGACCAACTACTTCGGCCCGACCAGCTATGTGTTCATCCCGCAGCTGGCCACCGTGCTCGTCACGCTGGTGTGGGTGGTGGGCTTCACCAACGCCTTCAACTTCATCGACGGGATGGACGGGCTCTCCTCGGGGATCGCCGCCATCTCCAGCATGAGCCTGCTGGCCGTGGCCATGCAGTTCCCCGACCGCGGCGCGGCGGTGCTGCTGCTCGCCTCGCTGGCGGGCGCGGCCCTGGGCTTCCTCCGGCACAACTTCAGCCCGGCCAAGATCATCATGGGCGACTCCGGTGCCTACCTTCTCGGCTACGTGCTCGCCGCCGTCAGCGTGCTGGGCGCCCTCAAGGTGACCGCCGCGGTGACGGTGGTGGCCCCCATCCTGGTGCTGGCGCTGCCGGTGGTGAACATCACGCAGGTCACGCTCAGGCGGCTCCGCCGCGGCATCAGCCCCGCCGAGGCCGCCAACGACCACATCCACGACCTGCTCCGGGAGCGCTCCGGCTCGAGCCGCGTGACCGTGATCTCGCTGTGGGTGGCGACGCTGGCGCTGGGTCTGGTGGGCATGCTCCTGTCCGACACGCCGCCGGTGCTGACCTTCCTCACGCTGCTGCTCACCGTGGTCATGATCGCCGGCGTCTCGATGTTGCGCCTGGTCGAGGTACGGCGGGAACGGCGGGAGCCGGCGGCGTGAGCCCGGCCCGGCCGTCGGCCCGCGTGTGCGTGGCGTTCGGAACCAGGCCCGAGGCTCACAAGATGGCGCCCGTCGTGCGAGCGCTGCAGGCGCGGGACGGCCTGGAGGCCGTCACGCTGGTGACCGGTCAGCACCGCGAGCAGCTGCACGACGCGTTGCGCATCTTCGACCTGGTTCCGGACGCCGACCTACACGTGATGACGGAGCGCCAGTCCCTTCCCGACCTGATGGCGCGCATCGTGCCGGCCGCCGCCGCCGGGCTGCGCGCGCTCGCCTGCGATTACGTGCTGGTGCACGGGGACACCCTCACCACCTTCGCGGTGGCGCTCGCGGCCTTCTTCGAGGAGCTGCCCGTCGCTCACGTCGAGGCAGGCCTGCGCTCCTTCGACCTGTCGCAACCGTTCCCGGAGGAGGCCAACCGGCGGCTCACCGACGTCCTCACCGACCTCGACCTTCCCCCCACCGAGCGCGCCAGGCGCAACCTCCTGGCCGAGGGCAAACGCGAGGAGACCATGGTGGTGACCGGCAACACCGCGGTGGATGCCGTGCGGTCGGCGCTCGCCCGGGCCGCGTTGCCGCGGGAGCTGCCGCCGGGGCCGGTGGTGGCGATCACCATGCACCGGCGCGAGAACCTGCCCGTCATGGCGGCGCTGGCCGAGGCGCTTGCGCGGGTGGCCCGGACGCACCCGGGGCATACCTTCGTCTACCCGGTCCATCTCAATCCCGCCGTCCGCGAGGCCGTCAGCCCGGCCCTCGGAGGCGAGCCCAACGTGGTGCTGGACCGGCCCTGGGACTTCCTGGGCATGCTGGCGCTCATGAACCGCAGCGAGCTGGTCGTGACCGATTCCGGTGGCATCCAGGAGGAGGGCGCCGCCCTGGGCGTGCCGGTGGCCGTGCTCAGGAACGTCACCGAGCGCCCCGAAGGCGTCGAGGCCGGCGTGCTGAGGCTGGTCGGCAACGATCCCGTCGTGGTCGAGGCCGAGCTCATGGCGCTGCTGGACGACCGCGCGGCGTTGGCGGGCATGCGCGCCGCGCCGAACCCCTACGGCGACGGGCACGCGGGCGAGCGCGTGGCCGCGGCGGTCGCCTGGCGCCTGGGGCTGGCCGAGCGGCCGGCGGACTGGCGGGCCCGTCCCGCCGCGGCGAACGGCGGCGCGGACCCCGGTGAGGCGGCGCCGCATGGCTGACGCGGCGGGCGCGCCAACGCCGTGGCAGGCTCGCGTCTACGCGTTGCGCTTCGGGCGCGCGGCCCC
>DATFNF010000092.1:0-13233 GCA_035266525.1 Trueperaceae bacterium
GAAGCGCAGGCTCGAATCGGCCAGCCGGTAGTCGACGTTGAGGCCGTCCTGGTCGATCGCCCCGTTGTACTGCGTGAGCGCCTCGTTGTAGAGCCCGCGGCGTTCGTTCAGGAGGCCGTCGATGTAATCGGTCTTGGCCGCGAGCTGACGGTTGGGCTGCTTCTCGAGCCGGGACCGGGCCTGCTGCACGTCGCTCTCGGCTTCCAGGAAGTTGCCGTCATGGACTGCCGCCTGCGCCAGCAGCACCAGCGGCTCGGCGCTGGCGGTCTTGTCCACGATCTGGTGGAGGCGCTGCTCCGCCGAGCCGTAGAGGCCGAGGTTGAGCTCGATGCGCCCGAGGGCGAGGTTGGCATCGACCATGGTGGGGTCGATCTGCAGCGCGTTCAGGCACGCCTGCCTGGCGGTCTCCAGGTCGCCGCCCGCCTCGAACCGCAGGCACTGCTGGTAGTAGAGGTCGGCGCTGAAGCTCTGCGCGCCGGCCGCGCCGAGGCTCGCGAGCACGGCCAGCAGCGCCAGCGCCATCAGCAGCGGGCGCGGGGCCGCGAGGCGGCGCCGGGGCCCGGGTGTGTCCGCCGCCGGGCCGGAGCACGGCTCGGCGGGCAAGGGAACGGCCCTGCGCAGGACCGGTGGCTGGCTCATGCATGACCCCTATCAGCGCCGCTTCGCGCGGGACTGCCGGCGCCCGGGCCGGGGCGCCGGGGCGCATCCGCGCGCGGCGCACGTCCTTGCGGTCGGCGCATCGGGTCCATGATGACGGCCCTGCTTCCCTGACGGGGTTAGGTCGTTCACTTCGACCCCTCCCCGAGGGGTTTTCTCGCCCCCGGCGGGGTGCCTGCGCGCCGTGCTGGGCGGGGCTGACGCCACGCCGGGGGCGGCGCGCGGCGCGCGAGGGATGAAGGTTCCCTTAAGCCGCTCCTGCAGCGGTTTCATGGCGCGTTGGTAGCATGAAGCCATGGAGCACGCCGGCCCGAGGAAGGAGCGCGCCTGATGAGCGCAGGCATCCTGTTCCTCGTTTCCCAGACGGTGATGGGTCTCCCGGCCCTGCCGCCCGGCACGGAGGTGCGGCTGGTCTCGCCGGACCTGCTGACGGTGTACGCGAGCGCTCAGGTCCACGACGGTGCGCTCGACTTCCAGGTCTCACCGCCGGCCGGCACCGAGTTGAGGGTGTTGATCTTCCCGCCCGATGCCACCAAGGCGCAGCGTGCCGCGGCGCTCAGCGGGGCGCGGGTCATCAGCGGTCGCATCAGCGTCGACGGCACCGACATCTTGCTGCAGTTCCCCAACAGCGACCAGCCGGCGTCCCTGCGTACGCTCCTCCAGGAACGCGATATCTCGCTGACGATGATGCCCGGGAAGGAGCCGTAGGTGTCGAAGAAGCGCATCCTGATCGTCGAAGACGACGTGGATATCCTGCGCCTGCTCACGCTGGAGCTGCAAGACGCGGGGTTCGAGGTGCTCGCCTTCGAGACGGGCATCCGCGGCTTGTCGGCGGTCCGGGAGGCCGATCCCGACCTCGTGGTGCTCGATCTCGGCCTGCCCGACATCAGCGGGCAGGAGATCGCCCGGCGCATCCGCCGCACGGGCGAGACGCCCATCCTCATCCTCACCGCCGCGGACGATCTCGAGACCAAGCTCGACATGCTCAACGCGGCTGCCGACGACTATCTCTCCAAGCCTTTCCACGTCGAGGAGCTCATCGCACGCATCAACGTGCAACTCCGCAAGCGCAGCCTGGGCTCGACGCGTAAGGTGGGGGAGATGACCATCGACCCGGTGCGCCGGCAGGTGTTCTGGGGGGAGGACGAGGTGCACCTCAGCCCCCGTGAGTACGACCTGCTGGCGTACCTCGCGAACCAGCCGGGGCGCGTGTACAGCCGCAAGGAGATCGAGACCAACGTATGGGGGGAGACGCTGCCTCCGTCGAGCAACGTGGTGGACGTGCACATCGCCAACATCCGCGGCAAGCTGCGCGACGCCGGGGGCTACGGCGTCATCCGCACGGTGCGCGGTATCGGCTACGCCCTCAAGTCCTGACCGTGGCCGCGCCGGGCGGCGGGTCGGCGGCGCGGCCGGGTAGGTTGCTGCCGTGACGCCGCGCCCCTTGAGGACGGGCGGCATTCCGCTCACCTGGCGCGTGGCGGGGCTGGCGGGCCTCGCCATCGCGGTGCTGGCCGTCGTCGCCATCCTGGCCGCCTACCTGGTGGTGCGTTCGAGCCTCTACGCCGACCTCCGCAGCGCGCTGCGCAGCGACGCCGCGGCCGTGGCGCAGCTGTACCGCGAGGGGGGACAGGGCAGCGCGCGCAGCCGGGTGACCGGCCCCACCGGCGGGGTGATCGTCCAGGTGTACGACCCCGGCGGCAACCTGCTGGTGGCGTCCAAGCCGGAGTTCGAGCGGCCGCAGGCGGCCATCCCGCCGTCCGACGTGGCGTCGGCCGACAGCGGCAGCCTGATGTGGAGCGGCATGCTGGCAGGTCGGCAGATGGAGGCGGCGCTCGCTCCCTTCAACGTCGGCGTGGTGGCCGTCCTGGCCGATCCTCGCTACATAGGGCTGGCGCTGACCGGGCTGTCGCGCGCGCTGCTCGCGACGGCGGTGGGGGTGGTCGTGCTGAGCCTGGTGGTGGGGTACCTGGTCGCCGGCGCGGCGCTCCGGCCGATCACGCGCCTCTCCCGGCTGGCGGGCGAGCTGGGGCCGGAACGGCTGCAACCCATCCCCTACGACGGCCCCGGCGACGAGGTGGGGCGTCTCACCGAGAGCCTCAACGGCCTGCTGGCGCGCCTGCGACACGCCATGGACGCTCAGCGCGCCTTCCTGGCGGAGACCAGCCACGAGCTCCGGACGCCGCTCACCAGCCTGCAGGGCTTCCTGGAGCGGGCCATCCGGCACGCGGACGAGCGCTCCCGGCGCGACCTGGAGGACGCGCGGCGTGTCAGCCGCAGCATGAACCGGCTGGTGGAGGACCTGCTGCAGCTGTCGCGCGGCGAGCTCGTGCAGGAGGTGTCTCCGCACCTCATCGACGTGTGCCGGGACGTGGTGGTGCCGGTGTCGGAGGAGTTCCCGGGCGTGCGCCGTCTCGGAGAGAGCGGGGCGCTGGTGCTGGGCGACCCGGACCGGCTGCGCCAGCTCGTGCGGAACCTGGTCGCCAACGCCGTCCGTGCCAGCGGGGGCGGCGCGGGGGTGGCCGTATCGCTGGCCACCGAGGGCGCCACGGTATGGATGCGGGTCGAGGACGACGGTCAGGGCATCCCGCCCGAGGTGCTGCCGCACATCTTCGAGAAGTTCTACAAGGGGGCCGGCGGCGGCGCCGGGCTGGGCCTCGCCATCGCACGTCAGATCGCCCGTCACCACGGCGGTGACATCACCGTGGCGAGCGAGCCCGGCCGCACGGTGTTCGGTGTCTCGCTGCCTGCCGTCGAGGTGGGCGACGAGGACGAGTGAGCCAACCGCGAGGCCGGCGGAGCGTCACATGCGGGGCAGCGTGACGCCGCGCTGGCCCTGGTACTTGCCCTTGCGCTCGGCGTAGGTCTGCGCGGGCCGCTCGCCCTGGAAGAAGAGCAGCTGCACGATCCCCTCGTTGGCGTAGACCTTCGCAGGCAGCGGCGTGGTGTTGGAGAGCTCCAACGTGACGTGGCCCTCCCAGGCGGGCTCGAGCGGGGTGACGTTGGCGACGATGCCGCAGCGGGCGTAGCTGCTCTTGCCCAGCGCCAGCACCATCACGTCGTCCGGGACGCGTAGGTACTCCACGGAGCGGGTCAGCACGAAGCTGTTGGGCGGGATGATGCACTCCTCGCCCTCGAACTCGACCAGGCTGCGGGTGTCGAAGTGCTTCGGATCCACCACGGAGTTGAAGGCGTTGACGAAGATGCGCCACTCGGGGGCCGCGCGGATGTCGTAACCGAAGCTGCTGAGGCCGTAGCTGATGACGCCGTCACGCACGAGCCCGCCTTCGAAGGGGGAGATCATGCCCGCCGCGGCCTTCTCGCGGATCCACCAGTCCGGTTTGACGCTCATGCGGCGCAGTCTACCAGCGCGCTCGACCGCCCGGCCCGGGGTCATGGCGGTGGTGGCCGGTGATAGACTCGCGCCGTGCTTCTCGCCGTCGACGCCGGCAACACCACCACCGTGCTGGGGATGTATCGGGGCGACGAGTTGATGGCGTCGTGGCGTGTCGCCACCGACCGGCGGCGGATGGCCGACGAGTACGCGGTGCTGTTCGGAAGGCTCCTCGAGCTGGAGGGCCTCGACCCTCCCAGTGAGGCCATCCTGTCGTCGGTGGTCCCGCTGGTCGGCCCGGAGCTGGCTGCCGCGCTGAAGCGTTACTGGGGGGTCCGTGCCCGCGAGGTCACCGTCGACCTGGTGGCGCCGCTGCTCGAGGTGGACACCGACAACCCGCGAGAGGTGGGCGCCGACCGCATGGTGAACGCGGTGGCCGCGCTCGAGCGCGAGGGCGCCGCCTTCATCGTGGTCGACTTCGGCACCGCCACCAACTTCGACGTGGTGGTGCGCCCCAACCGCCTGATCGGCGTGGCGCTGGCCCCCGGCCCCGGGGTGGCGGCCGAGGCCCTCTTCTCCCATGCGGCCAAGCTGCCGCGCGTCGACCTGGTCGCACCGCCCACCGCCATCGGCCGCAACACCGTCACCGCGCTGCAATCCGGTCTGGTCTTCGGCTACGCGGCGATGGTGGACGGCATGGTCGAGCGTCTCGCGGCGGAGATGGACGGCGATGTCGGGCGGCCGGTCGTGATCGCCACGGGCGGCTTCGCCGACGTGGTGAGGCCGCACGCGCGAAGCATCGACGTCACCGACCCGCTGCTGACGCTGCGCGGCCTGAGGCTCATCGCCGACCGCACCTGAGCACGGCAACCCGCCGCCCGCACGCCCGCTCCCCGTCACGGGGTGTCGGGGCTCCGGCCTGGGGACAAGTGCCCCTGGCGGCGCGGTATCAGTGTGATATCATCGGGCCGCCAAAGGAGGCATCATGATCCGCGTCCAAGAGAAGCGCGTCTTCGGTGTCAACGGCTTCCCGGTCCTCGCGATCGAGCTCGCCCTGGTCGGCTATCTGGTGGTCACCGCGGCGAATGGCAATCTGCCCGGACTGTTGCTCAGGGTCGTCATGATCGTCGTGGTGGTGCTGCTCGCCCCCGGCTTCTTCACGGTACAGCCGAACCAGGCGCGCGTGCTGATCTTCTTCGGTAGCTACGCCGGGAGCGCGCGTCGTCCGGGGTTCTGGTGGACCAATCCCTTCACCAGCAAGCGTCGGGTGAGCCTGCGCGTGCGTAATTTCAACAGCGACAAGCTCAAGGTCAACGATGCCGACGGCAGTCCCGTGGAGATCGCCGCGGTGGTGGTGTGGCGGGTGGTGGAGTCGGCCAAGGCGGTGTTCGACGTGGACGATTATGAGGAGTTCGTCGATATCCAGGCCGAGACGGCGATCCGCAGTCTGGCTACGCGTTACCCGTACGACGCCAGTGGTCAGGAGCGGCAGAGCCTGCGGGAGAACCCGGAGGAGCTGGCGGGGGCGCTCAAGGAGGAGCTCGATGCGCGGTTGGAGGTCGCCGGGGTGGACGTGCTGGAGGCTCGGCTGACGCATCTGGCGTATGCGCCCGAGATCGCGCAGGCGATGCTCCGGCGCCAGCAGGCGCAGGCGATCGTGGCTGCCCGGCGGCTGATCGTGGAGGCTGCCGTGGGCATGGTGCAGGACGCGCTGGACGGCCTGGCCGCCCGTGGGGTGGTCGAGCTCGACCAGGACAAGCGCGCCGCCATGGCCAACAACCTGATGGTGGCGCTGACGAGCGAGCATGCCAGCACCCCGGTCATGAACACCGGCACGCTCTACGCCGGCTGAGCTGGAGGTCACCATGCGCCACACCCTCGCCATCCTGCTCCTCGCGACGTTCTCGGCCGTGGCCGGCGGCGTCGCGGGGGCCCAGAGCTACCAGATCACCCAGGGCGGCACCGGCCTCGGCAGCTTCCGGGTGACCCTGACCCAGGGCGCCTCCGGCATCGTGAGCGACTCCAGGCTGAAGCTCGCCGGCATCGCCGACCTGACCGACCACCTGGTGACGGACGCCGACGGCTACGCCCGCAGCTACCGGCTCGACGGCACGGCGCACGGTGCGGCGCTGACGCTGGACGTCGCGCTCACGCCAAGCCAGGCGTCCATCACGCTCCGGCAGGGGAACCACACGCAGACGCTCGCCGTGCCGCTGCCGGGCCCCGTCCTGATCCTCGACAACAGCATGCTCGACGGCTGGCAGATCCTGGCGTCCCGGCTCGATGCCGGCAGCGCGCAGCCGCAGCGCTTCGCCGTGCTGGTGCCGCAGGTCGCCCGCACCGGCACGGTCACGGTCAGCGCGGCGGGCAGCGGGTCCGTGACGGTGGGCGGAACGGCGCTGCAAGCCGAGCGCTACGACGCCAGCCTCGACGTCGGCGGGCAAGCGGTGGGGCTCACGCTATGGGTCGACGCGGGCGGCCGCGTCGTCGTCTTCGCGCAGCCCTCGGCGTCGCTGCGGTACGAGCTCGAGACCGCCAGCTCCCAGGCGGCGGCGGCGAAGCGGCAGGCGAGCGACCGGGCCGCTCAGGACGCGCTCGAGCAGCACCTGGCGAGCGAACGCTCGTGCCTGAGCGAGCACGACGTGAGCATCCGAAGCACCGGTCAGACGCTCGCAGGCACGCTCACGGTGCCGTCGGGAGAGGGCCGCAAGCCGGCGCTGCTGCTCCTTCCCGGGAGCGGCGCGGTGGACCGGAACGGCAACGCTCCGCCCATCATCGGCAACGGCATGTACCGGCAGCTCGCCTACGCGCTGGGCTGCCAGGGGTACGCGGTGCTCCGCATCGACAAGCTCGGCATCGGCGCCAGCACGGGCGACGGCAACGCGGTCACGTTGCAGACCTATGTCCGGAACACCGCCGACTGGCTGGCGTTCCTGCGCTCCCGCCCGGACATCGACCCGCGGCGCGTGGGTCTCATGGGACACTCCGAGGGGGGCCTGGTGGCGCTGGCCAGCGCGGTCCAACCGGGCGTGGCGCCCGCCGTGGTGGTGTTGCTGGAGTCCCCGGGGATCCCCATGGACCGCCTGCTGGTCGACCAGATGGCCCGGCTGGCGCAGCTGCGCGGCGCCGCGCCGAGCGAGGTCGCGGCCCTCCGGGCGCAGGCCCAGCAGGCCGTGGACGCGATCGAGGCGAGCAGCGGCACCACGATGACGCTCACGGGAGAGCTGGCGTCCAATCCCATCGCGGCGGGCCTGGCGCACGCCGCCGGTCTGCTGCGGAGCGAGTTCGCGGTCGATCCGGCGGCGCTGGCGGCCCGCGTGAGCGCGCCCATGCTCGTCGTGCAGGGCGGGAAGGACGTGCAGGTACTGCCGCGGAACGGCCAGGCGCTCGCCAAGGCTGCGCCGCACGCCACCTACCTGTTCATCCCCGACCTCGAGCACGATCTCTACCGCACCGCCGGCAGCGCCATCGACGATGCCGTGCCGGGCGCCGGCACACGCATCTCGACGACCCTTCTGGACGCGCTGCGCGCCTACCTCGCGGGGTACCTGCTGGCCGCGGGCTGACGGGTTCCGGGATCCGGTTGGACGGGAGACGATGGCCGACAAGAAGAGATTCCTGCTGCGCATCGACCCCGGCGTCCACCGGGCGCTGGAGAAGTGGGCGGCCGACGATCTGCGAAGCGTGAACGCGCAGATCGAGTTCGTGCTGACCCAGGCTTTGCGGCGCGCCGGGCGGCTGCCGCCGGAGCGCGACCGGAGCGCGCCGTCCGGCGCGGCGGCGACCGACGACGGCGAGGAGGAGGTCCCGGATGCGTGAGCTGCGCCCGCAACGCGAGCCGCCGGCCGCCTGGCCGGCGGGCCTGGTGCTCCTCGTGGTGGTGGGGGTGGCGGGGGTCCTGCTGTGGACCGTGCCCGTCAGGCTGCCCGGCGCCTAGAAGTGGTAGTTCACCCCCAGCGCCAGCCCGACCGACGGGATCTCCGACGGCTGATTGCTGATCCCGATGACGCCGCCGAGCGTGCCCTCGGCGAAGAGGCCGATCTGCGGGGCGCCGACGTTCACGAAGCGGAACTCGCTGCCGATAAGGCCGTGGACGTCGAGCCAGGTGCCGCCGCTGCCGGTCTCGATGGCGGGGCCGGCGCCGATGTACACCGAGAAGGGCGAGTCGTAGTAGACGGTGTGCAGCACGTCCACGCCGAGCCCGTAGCGGGCGACGTTGTTGTGCACCTCGATGCGCCCGCTGATGCGCATGTCGGCGCCGGGGCCGAACCCGTTCACGCGCCCGTAGTGGACGGTGAGCCCCAGCGGGTAGCCGGTACGGATGCCTACCCAGTTGTTCTGGGCGCTGGCGGTGGCGATCCCCGAAGCCAGCAGTACGGCCGCGAGGGTCAGCACGAAGCGAGTCTTCAGAAATCGTCTCATGACGGTCATTCTAAGCATGGCTCCCCTTGCGTGCCCATGAGCGATGCACCAAGGGCCCTTCACGGAAACGGCGTGAGGGACATCACACCCCGGCTCGGGACGGCTCTCGCGGGGCGGCCGGGCGGCCGGTGTCGGGTACACAGGGGCGTCCGGTACGCCGCCGGAGATGAGTCCTTATACTGGCCGTGGCTCGCAACAACCATGGAGAGCACGATCGGGAGGTTGTATGAAGCGCCGTGATTTCCTCAAGAAGGCTGGCGTCGTGGCGGCGGGTGCGACTCTGTCGCCCCTCATGTTCGCCAACGCCCAGGCGTCCAAGTACCAGTGGAGCATGGTCACGTCGTGGCCGCGGTCGCTCGACAACCTGTTCGGGGGGGCCCAGAGCATCGCCGACAGGGTGAAGGCCATGACCAACGGTGACGTCACCATCCAGGTCTACGAAGCCGGTGCGCAGGTGGGCGCGCTCGAGGTGTTCGACGCGGTCTCCAGCGGCGCCTTCGAGATGGGCCACTCGGCCTCGTACTACTACGTGGGCAAGGACTTCGCGCACGCGTTCTTCACCACCGTCCCGTTCGGACTGACGCCGCGGCAGATCAACTCGTGGATCGAGTCGGGCGGCGGGCAGGCGTTGTGGGACGAGCTCAACGCCAAGAGCAATCTCAAGGCCCTGCTGGCGGGCAACACCGGTCAGCAGATGGGCGGCTGGTTCAACAAGGAGATCAACACCCCGGCCGACCTCAAGGGCCTGTCCTTCCGCACCGCGGGCCTGGGGGCCAGGGTGTACTCGGAGGCAGGCGCCAACGTGCAGACCCTGGGCGGCGGCGAGATCTTCCTGGCGCTGCAGCGCGGCGTGCTGGACGCGGCCGAGTGGGTGGGCCCGCACGACGACGAGATCCTGGGCTTGAACAAGGCCGCGAAGTACTACTACGGCCCCGGCTGGCAGGAGCCCGGCGCGGCGTTCTGCCTGTACATCAACCTCGACACCTGGAACGGCCTCCCCGACGAGATCAAGGGCATCGTCGAGAACGCCTCCCAGGCGGTCAACGTGCAGATGCTGTCGGACTACACCGACGACGACCCCGCCGCCTTCAAGCGGCTGGTGGCCGGGGGCTCCCAGGCGAAGGTGTTCCCGCCGGACGTCCTCAAGGCCTTCTACGACGGCTGGACCAAGGTCAACGACAACCTCCGCAGCACCAACGCCAACTACAAGAAGATCTCCGACTCGATGACCGCCTTCATGGACCAGGTGCGCGGCTTCGACAAGATCAACTCGTACGCCTTCCTGAACTTCGTCTACAGCAACACCTGAGCTTCGGCGCCGGCAGGCGCTTCAGGTGGTCGTGGCGCGCCCGGAGATGCGGGCGCGCCACGCGTTTCAGGGCTCGCGGAGCGGAAGGCGGTCGCTGCCGCCGCACCGGCCGGGCCGGCCCACCGTGTCGGGTGCCGTGCGGCGGCGCTCAGTGCCCGGCGGCGAGCGACGGGAGCAGGTTCACGATGCCCGGCGCCACCGCGATGATCACCACCGCGACCAGCTGGATGGCGACGAAGGGGATGATGCCGCGGTAGATGTCCACGGTGCGCACTTCGGGCGGCGCGACCCCCTTCAGGTAGAACAGCGCGAAGCCGAACGGCGGCGTCAGGAACGACGCCTGCAGGTTCATGGCGATGAGCACGCCGAACCACACCATCAGGTCGTGCCCGAACATGCGCGCGGCGATGGGGGCGATGAGCGGGACCACGATGAAGGTGATCTCGATGAAGTCGATGAAGAACCCCAGCAGGAAGATCGCCAGCATGGTGAAGAAGACGAACCCGAACTCGCCCCACGGGAGGTTGGTCAGGAAGTGGTCCACCGCGATGTCGCCGTGCAGCGCGCGGAAGACCATGGAGAAGGCGGTAGCGCCGACGAGGATCATGAACACCATGCTGGTCAGCTTCAGCGTCTGGTCCATGGTGTTGATCAGGTTCTTCAGCGTGAGCCGGCGGTTCACCGCGGCCAGCAGCATGGCGCCCACGGCGCCCATGGCGCCCGCCTCGGTCGGCGTGGCGATGCCGAAGAAGATCGTCCCCAGGACCAGCACGATCAGGAACAGGGGCGGGATGAGGTTGACGACCACCTTGAGCGCGAGCTGCCCGCCCGAGATGTTCCGCGCTTCCTTCGGCAGGGCGGGCGCCTCGTTCGGCCTGAGGATGGCGACCAGCGCCACCCACACCATGAACAGCCCCGCCAGCACGAAGCCCGGGATGAACGAGCCCAGGAACAGGTCCCCCACGGAGACCCCCAGCTGGTCGCCGAGGATGACCAGCACGATGCTCGGCGGGATGATCTGGCCGAGCGTCCCGGAGGCGGCCACCACGCCGGTCGCGAGCGGCTTGCTGTAGTTGTACTTCAGCATCACCGGCAGCGCCAGCACGCCCATCGTCACCACCGAGGCGCCCACCACGCCGGTGGAGGCAGCCAGCAGTGCGCCCACCGCCACCACCGAGATGGCCAGGCCGCCGCGCAGGCTGCCGAAGAGGATGCCCATGGTCTCCAGCAGCTCCTCGGCCAGGCCCGACTTCTCGAGCATGACGCCCATGAACACGAAGAAGGGCACCGCCACCAGCGTGTAGTTGTCCATGATGTTGCCGAAGATGCGCTGGGGCAGGATGTTCAGGCGGGCGACCGTGAAGATGGGGTGCCACGGGAGGCTGAAGCCGAGGAACTTCTGCGTGAAGTCACTGCCGATGAGCGTGAACAGCACCGCCGTGCCGCCCAGGCTGAAGGCCACGGGGTAGCCGATCAGCAGCAGCACGACCGCGGCGGCGAACATCCACAGGCCGAGCATCAGGCACGCACCGCGCTCTCGTCCTGCACGTCCAGCTCATCGGTGGCGTACATGCTGCGCGAGCCCTTGCGGCCCGACAGGAAGGCGATGTTCTTGATGACCTCGCTGATGCCCTGCGCGATCAGCATGGCGAAGGCGATCACGATCACCGTCTTGATGGGGTAGCGGGCCAGGCCGCCCGGGTTCGGGCTCATCTCGTGCACGCGCCAGCTCGCCGCCACGTAGTGGTGGCTGAAGTAGATGCCCATCAGGCTGAACGGCACCAGGAACACCGCGGTGGCGATGATGTCGATCCACGCCTTGACGCGGCCGGAGAGGTTGGTGAACACCACGTCGACACGGACGTGGCCGTCGGTGCGCAGCACGTACGCGGCGCCGAGGAGGAAGACCAGGTTGAAGCTGTAGGTCTGCAGCTCCAGGTAGGTGTTGCCGCTCGCCTTCTCCGCCGCCGCCTGCCCGAAGATGGCGGCCACCACGTGGAAGCCGTAGCGGGTGAGAACGTTGTAGACGCCCACGAGGACCATGAACAGCGTCAGCCACCACATCAACCTGCCGACGGTGGTGGTGAAGGCGTCGATCCCTCTGGCCAGCGCAAGGAAGAACTTCAAGGTCTCGCTCCTTCGTGGCACCCGGTTGTGGGTGAACGATTCCCTGCATGGTATTCGCAAGGCCGAGGGAGCGTCAACGCGCGCCCCGCGCTCGGAAACACAGCGGGGACGGGCGTGTCGGGCGTTGTACCCAGGACCCGCCGGGGCCGGCCGCTCCGGCCCCGGCTGCAACTCCATACGTCAGTGAGCGTTCCCCTGCAGGTAGCGCCGGACGTCCTGGTTGTGGGCCTGGAGGTTGGTGTTGGGGCGGAAGATGATCTTGCCGTTGTCCACGGCGTGCAGGAAGTAGAGGTAGCGCTTGCCCTGCGCGTCGGTGCGCACGGGGTCGAGCACGGCCTGCAGGGCGGCGTCCCCGGGGCTGTCGATGGGCCCCTTGGGCAGGCCGGCCCGGGTGTAGGTGTTCCAGGGGGTGTCCTTCTGCAGGTCGTCCGCCTTGAGGTCGGGCAGCGCGACATGGAGTCCGTAGGCCACCGTGGGGTCGGACTGCAGCGGCATCCCCAGATCGAGTCGGTTGAGGAAGACGCCTGCGATGATCGGCATCTCGCCGCTGCTCGCGGCCTCGGCCTGGACCATGCTGGCGAGCGTCACCCAGGCGTGGACGCTCAGCCCCTTGGACCGCAGACGGTCGGTGGTGCTGCTGTCGAGCTCCTCCCGGAACCGTCTCAACATCAGGTCCAGCACCTGCCGGGGCGTGCTCCTGACGGGGATCTGGTAGCTGGCGGGGAAGAGGTAGCCCTCCAGGCTGGCGCCCGCCGGAACGAAGCTCGGCCGCAGATCGCCGGGGTGGTCGATCAGCGCCATGTAGGCGCCGGCATCGCCCAGGCCCGCCGACGCCATGCGCTGGGCGATGTGCTCGGCGCGCCAGCCCTCGGGGATGACCACCTCGACGGTGCGCGGCCGGCCGCCCTTCTTCAGGTCCGCCGCCACCTGTGACGCGCTCATCGAGGGGCTGAGGTCGTAGAGCCCGTCGCCGATGCTGCGGTCGAGCCCGCGGGCGCGCAGGTAGAGCTCGAAGATGCGCGCGTTGCGGACGAGGCCCTGGTCGGCGAGGGCAGCCGCGACCTCCTTTCCGCCCCAGCCCGGCTTCACGTCGAAGGTGATCGTCTTCGGCGTGGCGCTGGGCGGGGTCAGCTCGTAGAGCACTGCCAGCACCGCCACGATGGCCACGAGCAGCACGGCCAGGCCGGTGAGCACGCCGGGCCGCGCGCGGCGCCAGCGCGGCGGGCGCGCCCGCGGCTGCTCGCCGTCGGGAGTGGCCGGCGGGCGCTCGCCGCCGGGTTGCAGCTCGTCCGGCACGATCTAGGGCTCCTCGTCCTCGCCGCCGCGCTCGGAGGGCGCGGCGTCGGGCCCGCGGCCCGCCGCGCTCGCCCGGCTGCGCTCGAGG
>DATFNF010000093.1:0-5544 GCA_035266525.1 Trueperaceae bacterium
GCCGCCGCCAGCTCCTGGCGCTCGGGGGACGCCAGGTCGACCAGGGCCTCGATGGCGCTGTTGAAGAGCTCGGCGGTCAACACCAGGCCGGCGGCCAGGACCACCGGCACCAGGGGTGCGCCCAGCCAGTACGCCAGCGCCAGGGCGAGCACGCCCAGCGCCAGCTCGATGCGCAGGTTCGCTTCGTTGCGCACCGCGCGCCAGACGCCGAGCACGGCGTAGCCGAAGGCACGCGGCAGGCTCGTGCTCCTCATGCCGGGGGCTCCCCGGCGGACGCCGCGTCGGCCAGCTCCAGCACGCGTCGCTCCGCCTGCCGGAAGGGAGCCCAGGCGGCCTCGTCGACGTGGTCGTGGCCACGGAGGTGGGTGAGGCCGTGTGCGGCCAGCACCAGCACCTCGCGCGTGAGGTCGTGCCCGTGCGCGGCAGCCTGCCGCTCGGCGGTGTCGAGGCTGATGAAGATGTCGCCGAGGTGCGGCACCTGCGGGAAGCCGATGTCGTCGGGCTCGGCGGTGGGGTAGGACAGCACGTCGGTCGCTCCCTCCACGCCGCGGTCACGGGCGTTGCGAACGGCGATGGTGGCGTCGTCCACGAGCACGAGGGTCAGGTCGCGATCACCCGAGCCCTGCTCGGTGAGCAAGGCCTCCAAGGTGCGCTGGGCGGCCTCAGCCTGCCGGAACCGGTGTGTCTCGTCGACTATCTCCACTGCCACGGCGAAGCCCCTTGACCTCCTCCGGGGAAGGATAGCTGATGCGCCGGTGGAGGATGGCCGTGAGCATACGCTCGAAGGTGTTGGCGATGATCTCCAGGTCGTGGAAGTTGAGCGGGCTCTGGGAGAGCTGGTCGTCCTGGAGGCGCTGCTCGATGAGGCGATCGACCATGGCCCGGATGCTCGACTGGTTGGGCTCGGACAGCGTCCTGGACGCCGACTCGACGGTGTCGGCCAGCATCAGCACGGCGGTCTCCTTGCTGTGGGGCTTGGGCCCGGAATAGCGGAAGCTGAGCTCCTCCACGTTGGAGGCGTCCTCCAGAGCGCGCTTGTAGAAGTAGCTGAGCACGGTCGTGCCGTGGTGTTCGGCGACGTACGGCGCGAGCTCGCGGGGGAGCTTGAACTCCTTGAGCAGCTCGAGCCCGTCGCGCACGTGGCTGGTGATGATCAGGAAGCTGAGGTGCGGGCTGAGCTGATCGTGCGGGTTCTCGTCGGAGAACTGGTTCTCCACGAAGAAGTGCGGCCGCCGCATCTTGCCGACGTCGTGGTAGAGCGCGCCCACACGGGCCTGCAGGGCGTTGCCGCCGATGTTCTTGACGGCCTGCTCCACCAGGTTGCTGATGATGAGGCTGTGCTGGTACGTGCCGGGCGCCTCGATCAGCAGCCGCTGCAGCAGCGGGCTCGTCGGGCTGGAGAGCTCCAGCAGCCGGTAGTCCGTCAGGAAGCCGAAGCCGCTCTCGGCGAGCGGGAGCAGCCCGAGGGCGGTGATGCCCGCCAGCACGCCGCCGCCGACCATGAACAGCGCGCCGAGGGCCGTGCCTCCCGCCGTCATGCCGCCGTTGACCGTCACCAGCACCGCCAGCGCGAGCCCGCTGGCGACGCCGCCCGCCGCGCCGGCGAGCAGCAGCGCCACGCGACTGCGGATGGTCAGGACCAGGAGGCCGGCCACGACCGAGCCGACCAGCGTGGAGCCGACCGCGAACAGCGGGGTCAGCGGCGTCAGCAGCCCCACCGTCAACGCCATCCACACCGCCCACATCAAGCCGCCCGCCTCCGACACCAGCACGGCCACCACCAACGGCAGCAGCAAGCCGAACAGGAAGTCGCCGGAGGCGAGCAGCGCCAGGCGCTGCACCGCCACCACGGAGAGCGTGAGCACGGTCAGGAAGGTGAGCTGCGGCATGGTGAGGCCGGGCGCCAGCTTGCGACGGGCGTAGAGCAGCGGCGCGCTCAGCAGCAGCGCGACCAGGAGCGAGCCCAGCAGGATCCAGGCGGTGCCCTTGAGCTGAGCGGTGCGGGCGCTGTAGAGCCCGAGCGCCTCCAGCACCCGCAGGTTGTCCTGGGTGAGCTTCTGACCCTCCCGCACGATCACCTGGCCGGCCCGCAACGACTGCATCACCGGTTGCACGGCGTTCGCCGCGGCGTCGCGCGCCGCCTTGGTGAGGTCGGGGTTGGGCACCGACGTCGCCACCAGGTAACGCTGCAGCAGCCGGCGCACCTCACCCTGCCGGTCGGCCGGCACCTTCTTCACCGCGGCGTCGATGAGCGGCGGGATCTGCGCTTCCTTGACGCCGTTGGGGTCGCCGTAGGCGTTGACCACGAAGTCGACTACCGCTGCCGGCAGGTTCGACGAGGTGACGGCGCTGGTGACCAGGTTCTGGAGCTCCGGATCGCTGGTGTAGATGGTGCCGATCTGCTGGCGGGCCGCCTGCCGTTCCCGCTCGGTGGCGATGCGGTCGATCACCTGCGTGTCCACCGGCGCCACGAAGGTCTGGGGGCTGGTCTCGCCGACCGCCAGCGAGGAGCCCCCGCGGCTGCCGTAGACGCTGAACAGCAGCGCCGTGAGCGCCGCCACGGAGATCGCGAAGAGCAGCCACAGCCGCCCCCCGAAGCGTCGCGACCGGCTACTCCTGCTGCTCATAGGCCCGGATGATCTGCGCGACCAACGGGTGCCTGACCACGTCGGCCTTGCTGAAGGCGATGAAGTCGATCCCCTCGATGCCCTGGAGGATCGACGCCGCCGTCGACAACCCGCTGCGCACGCCTCCCGGCAGGTCGGTCTGGGTGGTGTCGCCCGTGACCACGACCTTGCTGTTGAAGCCCATGCGGGTGAGGAACATCTTCATCTGCTCCGGTGTGGTGTTCTGCGCCTCGTCGAGGATGATGAAGGCGTCGTTGAGCGTGCGGCCCCGCATGAAGGCCAGCGGCGCCACCTCGATCGTGCCCAGCTCCAGCAGCTTCTCCACGCGGTCGGCGGGGAGCATGTCGTAGAGGGCGTCGTACAGCGGCCGCAGATAGGGGTCGATCTTGGCCTGCAGGTCGCCCGGGAGGAAGCCGAGACGCTCGCCCGCCTCCACGGCCGGGCGCGTCAGGATGATGCGCTTCACCCTGCGGTGCGTGAGCGCCTCGACCGCCATGGCCACGGCCAGGTAGGTCTTGCCGGTACCCGCCGGCCCGATGCCGAACACGATGGGACTGTCGACGATGGCGGAGACGTAGCGACGCTGGCCGGCGGTCTTGGGACGGGCCCGGCCCGGCAGGTGCACGTCCTCGCCGACGGGCCCGCCGGCCTCCGGGCCGACAGCCAGCTCGTCCAGGTCCGTGTGCTCCAGCTCGGTGAGCGAGACCTTGCCGCCGCTGCGGATGGTGTCGATCAGGGACCGGAACGTCCGCGCCGCCTCCTCGACCGCCTGCGCCTCACCGCTGAGGCGCAGCTCGTCGCCCCTGGCGACCACCGTCGCGCTGAGGCGTGTGCGCAGGAGCCTCAGGTTCTCGTCGTTCTGTCCGAACAGGGACAGCGCCTCAGCCGGGCTACGGAGCTTCAGCGTCACCGAGGTCGCGATAATGGCCTCCGTGGCCGCCGCTTCCACGCCGGCTCGTCCAGGACCTCGTGCCAGATCAGGCCGTTCACGATGGCCCGGCGGTCGAACCGCATCAGACCCACGGGCCCCAGTCTAGCTCCGGCGCGGTGTCGCCTGCGTCGCCTGTAGGTAACGGTCGCGACGACCGCCTCGATCGCCTCCACGCCGGCGGGCATGCCCTCGCGCCGCCGCCCCGCCGGCGCGGCCGACGCCATCGAGGGCGCGGCGCGGGGAGCCGGGACACCCTCCCTGCCCAGGGTGTCGCCCGCATGGCGGCCTGCGGCGTCGCCGGCGCGCGGCGCCGCACCCTCCGCCAGCCCGCGCTCGAAGGGATCGCCGGGCACCAGGTCGCCGCGCGCCGGCGGGACGGTCGCCTTCCCGAAAGGGTCCTCCGGAACCAGCGTGCCCGGGCGGGCGGGCGCAGGCCGGCCGCGGAACGGCTCGTCGGGCACCAGCGCGCGATCACCCGGCCGGAGCGGGTCGCTGCCGAAGGGATCCTCGGCCACGAGCGGCCGCTCGGGCGGTGCCGAGGAGGCCCGGGGCTGCGGCGCGCCGCGGGCCTCACGCGCCTCGCGCACGCGGCGCTGGGCGTCCGCCAGCCACGGCGGCACCTCCGCCTCGTCCGGCGCGCCCGCCCGGCCGGGCGGGCGTACCGGACCGGCCTGACCGCTCCGGGAGCTCTGACGCATGATGCGCGAGAGCAGCGGGAGGACCACGAACACCAGCAGGAAGATGAGGCTCAGCAGGACGTCGAGGCTCACGCTTCGTCCTCGTCGCCGAGGTCGGCCGCGCGACCGATGCTGCCGCGCATGCTGGTGTCCGACTGGATGTTCTGCAGGTTGTAGTAGTCCATCACCCCCAGGTGTCCCTCGCGGAACGCCTGCGCCAGGGCCCGAGGCACCTCGGACTCGGCCTCCACCACCTTGGCCCGCATGGCAGCCACCTCGGCCCGGTTCTCCTGCTCCGCCGCCACCGCCATGGCGCGGCGCTCCTCGGCCTTGGCCTGGGCAACGCGCTTGTCGGCTTCGGCCTGGTCGGTCTGCAGCTGCGCGCCGATATTGCGCCCCACGTTGACATCGGCGATGTCGATGGACAGGATCTCGAAGGCGGTGCCGGAGTCGAGACCCTTGGCGAGCACCGTCTTGGAGATGGTGTCGGGGTTCTCCAGGGTGTCCTTGTGGCTGGCCGTCGAGCCGATGGACGAGACGATGCCCTCGCCGACGCGGGCGATGATGGTCTCCTCGCCGGCGCCGCCGACCAGTCGCTCGAGGTTGGCGCGCACGGTGATGCGGGCGGTGGCGATGAGCTCGATACCGTCCTTGGCGACGGCGCTGACGTTCGGCGTCTGGATGACGCGCGGATTGACCGACACCTTGACCGCGTCCAGCACGTCGCGGCCCGCCAGGTCGATGGCGGCGGCGCGGTCGAAGGGCAGGTGGATGCGCGCCTTGTCCGCCGCGATCAGCGCGTCGACCACACGGTTGACGTTGCCGCCGGCGAGGAAGTGGGCCTCGAGCTGGTTCTGCTCCACGTCGATGCCCGCCTTGTCGGCCTTGATCAGCGGCAGGATGATCCTGTTCGGCGGCACCCGCCGCAACCGCATCGCCACCAGGCTGGGCAGGCCCACGCGAACGCCGGCGGCGACGGCCGAGATCCACAGGCCGATGGGGATGGCGGAGAAGAGGATCAGGAAGAAGAGGATGACGGCACCTGCGATGATCAGCAGGGTGTAGTTCATGACACCTCCAAGGTGTGCGCTGGCGAGCCGTGGGCTCGCAAGGTCGTACTCGGCATCGTCAGGGCTTCCGACACCTTCTGCGGCCGCCCGCCTCCCTCACGCGGCCGGTTCGCTGTCCGGCTCCGGCGCCTTCTCCCTCACGATCACCCGCATGCCCTCCACGCGGAGCACCGTGATGCGGCTCCCGGCGGCGATGAAGTCCCCTTCGCTGACGACGTCCACGCGCTCGTTCTCGAAGC
>DATFNF010000094.1:0-10774 GCA_035266525.1 Trueperaceae bacterium
CACCAACAACCGTACGAACGTGGCGAGCTCGAGCAGCAGCAACGCTGCCTCGGCCCAGGCCTTCCAGATCACCTACACCGTCGACTTCTGATCCACGGGTAGGGCATTCGGCGTAGATACGCCAGCACACGGGCCCCGCGAGAGCGGGGCCCGTTCTCCATGGGCCACCGCGACGGCGGCGGCGGGGGCGTGAGGAGGTCCGGCGTCCGCGGCGTCTGCCGGCGGCTCGCCCATGCCGGCCGCTCTCGCGGATACGCACCGGATCGCGCCGGCCGTGAGGCGGCCGCGGGCGCGCGCCATGACGCCGGCTAGGCGATCACCCTCAGCGACCGCGGCACCATCTCCAGCTCGAAGCGGTCGGCGTCCGGGGCGGCCTCGCCCTCCACGTGACAGGGCTGGGAGCGCTCCCAACGCAGGCGCACGCGCTGGCCGTGGAACAGCCGCACGGCGGGGTGGCCCAGGTGCGCCCCGCGCATCACCTTCGGCAGCAGGCCCAGGATGCCGGCACGGCCCAGGCTGCCGGCCACCACGACGTCGAAGACGCCGTCGTCGTTGACGGCGCCGGGCGCGAAGAGGAAGCTCCCGCCGGTGCGGGGGCCGAGATGGGTCGACACCAGCACGGAGCGGCCGCTGTAGGCGAGCGCGTCGTCGACCCACACCTCGACCGCGGTGGCCTGCAGCACGCGCAGGGCGTCGAACACCCCCCACAGGTACGCTGCCAGTCCCTTGAGCGCCGCCGGCGCCCTGGCCACGCGGCGTGCCACGTCGGCGTCGAAGCCCACGCCTGCGGCGTTGATGAAGGGCTCGCCGTTGATGGTGCCGGTGTCGACCAGGTGGGTGGCGCCGGTGGCGAGCCGTTCCAGCGCGCCAGGCAGGTCCGTCCGGCGCATGCCCAGGGCGAACGCGAAGTCGTCCCCGGAGCCGACCGGCAGGAGGCCCAAGGTGCGCCCGGTGCCGATGCACGCCTTGGCGACCTCGTGGGTGGTGCCGTCGCCGCCCACGGCCACGACGACGGCGTCGCCGGGCAGCGCCGCGGCGAGCGCGGTGGCGTGCCCGGGGGCTTCCGTGGTGAGCACCCGGTAGGACACGCCACGGGCCTCCAGGAAGGCCGTCGCGCGGTCCAGCGCGGCCGGCGCGCGGCCTCTGCCGGCGATCGGGTTGTAGACGAGATGGAGCACGGTCGCGGCGATTCTATCCGGTGGGGAGCGAGGTTGTGCGCTTTCCACGGAGCCCGCCGGCCGGCGCGCCTACACTGATGGCATGCCGTCCACAGCCGATCTGTTCGACCTGTCGCGCGTGCCGGACCCGCTACGTTGGTTGCTCGACGTGGAGCGGCCCTGGGACGTGCTGACCAGGCTCGACGCGCTTCTGGCGGACATGCCGTCCACCGGCATCCACGGTGACGTGCACCCCACGGCCGTGCTGGAGGGCCCGGTGTTCGTCGCCGAGGGGGCCAGCGTCGGGCCGTTCGCGTACCTGCAGGGACCCGTGTACCTCGCGCCGGGCGCCCGGGTGGGACACGCGGCCTTCGTACGCGGGCCGGTGGCGCTCGGACCCGGCGCCCACGTCATGCACGCCTCCGAGGTCAAGCGCTCGCTGCTGCTCGGCGGGGCCAGGGCGCCGCACTTCAACTACGTCGGGGACAGCGTCATCGGGCACGACGTCAACCTCGGCGCCGGGGTCAAGATCGCCAACCTCAAGGCCGGGCACGGCGAGGTCAAGGTGGCGGGTCGCGGCATCGGCGTCCGCAAGTTCGGGGCCGCCGTCGGCGACGGCACGTTCATCGGCTGCAACGCGGTGCTGGCGCCCGGCACCATCGTCGGCCGCGGGGCCGTGGTCTACAACGGTGCCATGGTGAGGGGCGTCGTGGCCGCGAACGTGATCGTGAAGCTCAGGCAGACCCAGGAGCAGGTCGAGGTGGCGCCGCGCGACCCGCAGGTCTGAGCGCGGTCTCCATCGGGGACCCCGAGGGGCCGCCATGCTCCCGCTGAGGGACGCCCACACGGACCGCTCCCTGCCGCTCGCGACGTGGGCGCTGGCGCTGGCGTGCACGCTGGTCTACGTCCATCAGGCACTCCTCGGAGCGAGCATGCAGGGGTTCCTGTTCACGGTGCGTTATGGTTTCATCCCCGAGCGTCTCGCCCAGCATCCGCTCGCGGGGGCCCCGACGCTGGTCACCAGCCTCTTCCTGCACGGCAGCCTGCTGCACCTACTGGGCAACATGCTGTTCCTGGTGGTGTTCGCCGACAACATCGAAGCCCGGCTCGGGAGCCTCCGCTTCCTGGCCTTCTACCTCGTCGGGGGCGTGGCTGCGAACCTCGCCTACGCGCTCATGACGGGGGCGGGCCGCATCCCGCTGGTGGGCGCGTCGGGCGCCATCAGCGCGGTGCTGGGCGCGTACCTGCTGCTCTACCCGCGCCTGCGCGTGCTGACCTTCATCCCGCCGTTCCTGCTCCCCTGGCTCCTGCTGTCGCTGTTCACCCGGGTGCCGCGCTTCTTCCTGTTGTGGTTCCCGGCCTGGCTCTTCATCGGCTACTGGTTCCTAGTCCAGCTGCTCGAGGCCGTGTTCGGCGTCTCCCTGGCCGGCGGGCCGTCCGCGGTCGCCTGGTGGGCCCACGTGGGCGGGTTCCTGTTCGGAGTGGTTACCATCACGTGGTTCACACGGCGCGCTCCTAGGCTGCGCTGGAGGTGACGAAGAAGGTGAAGAAGACGATGTGGCGAGCCCTGATCCTACTTCCGTTCGCGCTGGTGCTGGCTCCTGTCGGCGCGTTGGCGCAGCCGAGTCCGACCGCGCAGCCCTCGCCAACGGCCGAGAGCTACCTCTCGGACGTGGCCTCGCATCCGGACAACACGGGCGGCCAGGCGCGCCTGCTGCATTACCTGTCGGTCGACATGCCCATCGCCGTGTACGTGCCGCTGCCCGACGTGAAGAACGGGCAGGCGATGCGCGACGCGGTGGTGCGTGCCATCAAGGCCTGGCAGAACGCCGCGCCGGACGTGCTGCAGTTCATGATCGTCGGCCAGCCCGGCCCCGATACCACCACGGTCAGCTGGCGGCACCTGGACAACGTGGCCGCGAGCTACCGCTACGCCTACACCATCACGCCCGAGAACCAGTACCGTTTCCACGCCACCGAGCTCATCCTGGACCCGCGCGACAGCCCGCAGCAGGTCTACCGGCTGGCGCTGCTGGTGGTGGGGCAGGGGGTCGGCCTGCTGGGGCGAAGTCCCTACTCCGGCGACGCCCTCAGCCTGGATCCGTCCGGCAGCATCAGCGAGCGCGACGTGGCCACCTTGCGGGCGCTCTACAACGTTCCCAGCGGCACCGTGCTGGGACGGTGAGGGCGCCCGGCCGCTCGCCCCCGCCGGCGCGCCGGGGATCAGGCGGCGGGCTCGATCAGCCCGTAGTCGCCGTCCCCGCGCAAGTAGATGACGTTGATCTCGCCGGAGTCCAGGTTGCGGAACATGAAGAAGGTGTGCCCCAGCGCCTCCATCTGCATGGCGGCGTCCTCGGGCGCCATGGGGCGGAGCACGTGGCGCTTGACCTTCACGATGGCGGGCTCGGTCGCCTCCGGCGCGGGCGGCGCCGGCTGCGGCTTCTCCTCCTGGCGCTTGGCGATGAAGCGCCCCTTGAACTTCTTGAGCTGCCGCTCGAGCTTGTCGACCACCAGATCGATGGCGGCGTAGGTGTCCTGACCTCGCTCCTCGGCGCGCACGATGCCGTTGGGCACGTTCACCTGGACCTCGACCTTGGCGGGGTTGGCGCCCATGGCGCCACCGCTGTTGCCGTCGTAGGACATGACCACGCGCGCGTCCACGATCTGGTCCGAGAAGCGATCCAGCTTCTGGAGCTTCTCCTCGGCGTACTGGCGCATGGAGTCGGTGATGTCGATGTTGCGACCGATGAGCTTGTAGATGTTCATGTGGCTCCCTTCGGGCCTTCGCCTGAGGTCGCGAGGTCGCTTGGCGAAGCCAGTGTAGCACCGCGCCGGTGCACCCCCCGAGTGAGCTACGTCCCGCTCCCTGACGGCGCTCAGCCGGCACGGGGGGATGTCGGCCAGAGCCCCGGGAGGCACTGGGGCCCATGCTAGATTCGTTGTGACGCATGATTGATTCCGGCTCACAACCCGTGGACGTCCGTCACTGCGCTGCAGGTGAAGCCATCGACATCCTGCAGGAGAAGTGGGTGCTGCATATCGTGCACTCGCTGCTGCACGGACCCAAGGGCTTCAACGAGCTCGGACGCGAGGTGGGCGGCTGCAATCCCACCACGCTGACGCAGCGCCTGTGCCGCCTGGAGGACCTCGGGTTGATCAGCAAGTCGGTCCGCTCCGTGTCGCCGCCGCGCTGCAGCTACGGGCTCACGGATTCCGGGCAGGCCCTCGAGGCCGTCATCGCGTCGATCCGCGTGTGGGCGGACAGTCACCTCCCCGGCGAGGACGGGCCGGGCGACGCGGACGGCGCGGGCTAACTAGCACGCGGACGGGCCTGCGGGCGATCGGCCGCACGCCCGGGTGGGCGACCCCCTTAGTGCGACCCCCAGTGACAGACGCCGCGCCCAGCCGGTAGGGCAGCCAGCCGTCCGAGGCCCGGCCGGCAGGACGCGCGGCTTCGCCGCCGCGCCGACGGTCAGCGTCGCCGACGACCGAACAGGCGGCGCGGCGCGTCGTCCTGCGCCTTCGCATCCTCGAGGGCCGCGATGAGGGCGCGGTTCCGCCGCTCCAGCTCGGTGACGCGGTGTTGGAGCTCCTCCCGCGACGCCTCCGCGGGCAGGGCGTCGGGCAAGGGGTCCTCGGTCGCCGCCGGGGCCGGCGCGTGGGCGGGCGACGGCTCCGGGGCGCCTGCGTCGGCCATGGCCGGCGCGGCCGGGGCGGCGCCCGGGATGAAGGTGGCGGGCCGGGCGACGCCGTCACGGCGCGCCAGCAGGCCGGCCTCCAGGCGCACCAGACGGCGCTTCAGGGCGGCGACCTCGTTGCGAAGCTCCTCGTTCTCGCGGTAGAGGGCCTCGCTGACGGCGTCCGGGGTCGCGGTGTCGTCGTCGCCGGCCTGGCTCAGCTCTTCCAGCGCCTGCTCGATGATCACCGTGTTCTTGGTGGCGTCGGGCGTCGGCGTGGCCGGGGCCTTGCCCTGCGAGCGCCGCAGCAGTTGGTTCACCTTGTCGCGCAGGCCCTTGTCCCCCAGCGGCTTCTGCAACAACAGGTCGGCGCCGACCGCGCGGGCGAGCTGCCGCAGGTCACTCGTGAGCCCTCCCTTGCCGGGCGGGTTGGTGGTGAGGATGACCGGCACCTTCGACAACCGCTTCACCGCCTTGAGCTTGCGGCAGATGGCGTCGCCGCCGACGTCGGGCAGCTCCGTGGCGAGGATGGCGAGGTTGGGGGTGTGCTCCTTGAGGAACTCGAGCGTGTCGCGCCCGTTCCCGGCTGTGACGATGTGGAAGTCCTCCTGGGAGAGCAGCATGTCCACGAGCTGCCGTTGCAGGGGGTCGGGGTCGGCGAGGAGGATCGTCCAGCTGGGCATAGCGTCGCCCACGACGATACCACGGTGCCCGGCGGCCGCCGCAGGCCGCGGTAGCATGACCGCCATGGCCTGGCAGGGACTCGTGATCGGCCTCGCGGCGGGCATCTTCGGGGGCGTCGGCGGCCTCGGCGGCGGGGTGGTGATGGTGCCCCTCTTGGGGGTCTGGCTCGGGCTGTCGCAGCACCGCGCCCACGGCACCAGCCTGGTGGCTGTGGTGCTCACCGGTCTCGTGGGGACGGTCCCCTACGCCATGCAGGGGGCGGTGGCGTTGCGCCTCGCCGTCGCGCTGGCGGCGGCGTCGATCCTGGGTTCGTCCGTGGCGGCGGGCCTCAGCCCGCGGGTGCCGGCGCTCGCCCTCCGGCGCGTGTTCGGTGCGCTGGTGATCGTGACCGGTGCCAGCCTGCCCTTCGACGGCCTGATACCGGCGCACGCCATCGCGGCCGGCTGGGCGCTCCCCGCGGGCCTCGCCACCGGCCTGGTAGCGGGCGGCGTGTCCGGCCTGCTGGGCGTGGGCGGCGGCTCGGTGATGGTGCCGATGCTGGTGCTGCTCTTCGGCTTCGGCCAGCACCTGGCGCAGGGCACGAGCCTGGCGGTGATGGTGCCGGCGGCGCTGGCGGGCAGCGTGCAGCACCTCCGCCACGGCCATGTGGACGGGCGCGTGGCGCCGCTGCTGGCGCTCGGCGTCGCGGCCGGCGCCTACCTGGGCGGGCGGGTCGCGCTGGCGCTGCCGGACCAGACGCTGCGCTGGGTGTTCGCGGGGCTGTTGCTGGCGACCGGAGCGCGCTACGTCTGGACGGCCCGGCCGAGACGCGCTGGCGCGTGAGCGCCAGTCGGCCGGGCGCTTCCGTCACAGGCGGAAGTCATCCAGCCATGTCGGGAACGACCCGCCCGCCTCCGACGCGGCCGGAACGCGGGTGGAGCCCCTCTGCCGGTCGTAGCCTGCGCCGGCGGACGACGCCCGTCAGGCGTCGGCCTGCCGGAGCGGCAGGTTGGCGGTGAACACCATGCGGTCGCCGCTCTGCTCCAGCTTCACGTCGTAGTCCGACTCCGCGGCGGGGAAGTACTTGACGATGACGCCCATCAGCTCCTGCTTGAGCTGCTCCATGCGGCCTGGGGAGAGCTTGGCCCGATCGTAGGAGAGAACGAGCTTGAGCCGCTCCTTGACGTGGTCCTTGCTGCGCTTGCGTCCGAACAGGCCGAACATCAACCGCCTCCGAACAGCCTTCTAAGCCCCGTCAGCAGGCCGCCCTGAACTTGCAGCTGGGCGTAGGGGACGTCCTCCCCGCGAACGCGCTTGGCGATGTCGCGGAAGGCCCCGCCGGCGCCGTTGCGGGTCGACTCGTCCAGCGCGGCCGGGCTGCCCACGTTGGTGGAGACCAGGATGCGCTCGTCCTCGGGCACGATGCCGATGAGCTTGACGCCGAGGATCTCCAGCACGTCTTCGACCTCGAGCATGTCGCCGCGCTTGACCATCTCCGGCCGGATGCGGTTGACCACCAGCCGCACGTCCGAGATCTCGCGGGCTTCCAGCAGCCCGATGATGCGGTCGGCATCGCGGACGCTCGACACCTCGGGGTTGACCACCACCAGGGCGCCGTCGGCAGCGCTGGCGGCCGTCTGGAAACCGGACTCGATGCCGGCCGGGCTGTCGATGAGGACGCGGTCGAAGCCTTCCTCCTCGGTGAGACGGCGGACCGTCTCCTTCATGCGGTCTTCGGAGAGGGCGCTCTTGTCGTTGGTCTGCGAGGCCGGCAGAAGGTGCAGCGTGTCGACACGCTTGTCCTTCACCAGCGCCTGCCGGAGCCTGCAGCGACCCTCGAAGACGTCGATGAGGTCGAAGACCACCCGCCCCTCGAGGCCCATCACGACGTCCAAATTGCGCAGGCCCACGTCCGTGTCGATGACGCAGACCTTCTCTCCCTGGCGCGCAAGCGCGGCGCCAACGTTGGCAGTGGTGGTGGTCTTGCCGACCCCGCCCTTGCCGGACGTCACGACGATGGCTCTGGCATTCACAGTGGGTGCTCCTCCTCCGGCGGCGCCGAGCGCCGAGACGTCGCGCATGACCACGGCCTTGCGGGACTATACCATCGACGCGCCGCTCCTCCGTCGGACGTGAAGGCCGTCAGGGCCGGTGCCGCTGCGCGTCGTGGCGGCGCCCTCAGGCGCTGCTCAGGTTGGCGTACTTGACCAGCAATCGCTTGGCTCCGGCGGCGTCGAAGACCACCGTCACCTCGGCGCGGGCGCCCTCGCCGCTGATCCCCACCACCGTGCCGACCCCGAACTTGGGATGGCGTACCTTCTCACCGCCGCGGTAGGCGGGTTCCGGCGCGGAGTCGGGCGAGGTGTCGCCCGCCTGCGTCGCCGCGGGCGGCCGCCAGCGGCCGGCGAGGCGCTTGACCAGGTGACGCGGGTCGCCCAGGTCCTGGCCGAAGACGTCCACCTCGCGCAGCAGCGTGGCGGGGATGTCCTCCAGGAAGCGGCTCGGGCGCGCGATCTCGGTGCGGCCGAAGGTCATGCGCGCCTCGCAGTGGACCATGAGGAGCTCGTCTTGCGCGCGCGTGATGCCGACGTAGAGGAGCCGGCGCTCCTCCTCGATCTCCTGCAGGCTGCCCGTGGAGCTGCGGTGCGGAATCAGGTTCTCCTCCATGCCCACCAGGAACACCACCGGGAACTCCAGCCCCTTGGCGTTGTGGAGCGTCATCAAGGTGACGGCCTCGTCCTCCACCTCGCCGTTGACGGCCTTGACGGCGCGGTCGTCGACGCTGCTGAGGAGCGAGGCATCGTCGAGGAACTCCGCGATGCTGCCGCCCGCCTCCTCCTGCCACTCCGCGACGGCGTTCAACAGCTCCTCCAGGTTCTCCAGCCGGTTCTGGGAGTCGAAGCCGCCCTCGTCCTTGAGCGCCTGCATGAGGCCGCTCTGGTCCATCACCGCCTTGAGGAAGTTGGCGGCCGGCAGCTCGTCTGCCTCCTGCGCCAGGTCCGCCAGCAGCTCCCGGAACGCCAGCACGCGCTTCACCGCCGGGGTGCCTGCCAGCGCCTCGCCTGCGTGCTTGAGCGCCTCGGAGAAGGGAAGGCGGCGGCGCGCCGCCCAGGCGACCAGCTTGTCCTCCGAGGTCTTGCCGATGCCGCGCTTGGGCCGGTTGAGGACACGGCGCCAGGACACGTCGTCGGACGGATTGAGGGCCGCGCGCGCGTAGCTGAGCACGTCCTTGACCTCGCGCCGCTCGTAGAAGCCCACCCCGCCGACGATCCTGGCGGGCAAGCCCGCGCGCCTGAGCGACTCCTCCAGCACGCGGGACTGGGCGTTGGTGCGGTACAGCACCGCCACGTCACCCAGGCCGATGTCGCGCTCGCCCTGCAGCCGCTCCACCGTGCGGGCCACGAAGTCGGCCTCGGCGCGGTGATCGGCCGCGCGGTAGAGCTGCACGCGCTCTCCGGAGCCCTTGACGGCCCGGAGGTTCTTCTCCAACCGCCCCTGGTTGTGCAGGATGATCGCGTTGGCGACGTCCAGCACGCTGCCCACCGAGCGGTAGTTGAGCTCGAGGCGGTACACGGCGGCGTCCTCGTAGTCGCGCTGGAAGTCGAGGATGTTGCGCACGTCGGCGCCGCGGAAGGCGTAGATGGACTGGTCGGGGTCGCCGACCACCATCAGGTTGCGGTACTTCTCGGCGAGCAGGTGGGTCAGGCGGTACTGCGCCTGGTTGGTGTCCTGGTACTCGTCGACGTGGACGAACGCCGCCCGCTGCTGCACCCGGTCGAGCACGTCGGGGTCCGCCTCGAAGAGCTCGACGGTGCGGCCCAGGATGTCGTTGAAGTCCACGGCGTTGGCGCGCCGGAGGCGCTCCTGGTAGCGGCGGTAGACCTCCGCAGCCAACTCGAGCTGCACCCCAGCCACCCGTTCGCCGTACGCCTTCTGCCCCTCCTCCTGCAGCGCGTCAGGCGACCACAGGTGGGACTTGGCGCGGTCGATGATGCCCCTCAGCGCCCGCGGGTTCGCGTCCTTCAGGCCGCGGACCTCCTGCAGAAGGTCCTTGATGACGTCGAGCTGGTCGCTGTCGTCGTAGATGCCGAAGCCGGGCTGCAGATCGATGCGCTCGCCGTAGCTGCGCAGCACCCGCAGGCAGGCGGCGTGGAAGGTGGCCACCCACAGGTCGCGCGCGGGCTCGCCGATGAGCTCCGCCACGCGCTCCTTCAGCTCGCCGGCGGCCTTGTTGGTGAAGGTCACCGCCAGGATCTGCTGCGGGTAGACGCCGTGCTGGTCCATCAGGTAGGCGATGCGGTGCACCACCGTGCGGGTCTTGCCCGAACCGGCGCCGGCCAGCACCAGCGCGGGGCCCTGGTAGTGGCGCACGGCGGCGCGCTGCTCCTCGTTCAGCGGCGCGAGCAGCGGGTGTTCTTCAGCGGTCTGTTGGGGCAGGCTCGGTTCGGGCACAACGTGTCATCTTACCCCGTTCTGGTCGGCGCTTCCGGCGCCGGCGCGGCCGAGCGTCGGGGACGGGGCAGGGCGTTCCCGCGTCCCCCCGGCCGCCGCCAGGCGGTACGCTGGGCGCGTGGCCAGCGCGCTCTGTTTCGATCTCGACGGCACCCTGGCCCGCTACGGCGGCGGCTTCCGGTCCTTCGTCGCGCTCCTGCGGCACGAGCTGATGGCCGACAGCTGCGAGCTCGACCGCTTCGCCGGCGTGCTGGTCGAGGAGATCGGCCGCGACGGGCCGCTCACCCTGGAGCGCGCGTTGCAGCGGACGCTGGCGCGCTGCGAGCTGCGCCCGCCGGCCGAGCTGGCGGACCTCGTGCGCAACGCGGTGCGCGCCTACGCCGCCGACGTGCGGGCGCTGCCCGGCGCCGCCGGGCTGCTCGAGCGGCTCCACGCCAAGGGTGTGCCGATGGCGCTGGTGAGCAACGGGCCGGTCGACATGCAGCACGCTGCGCTGGACGCTCTCGGCTTCGCGCGCTACTTCCGGGCGGTGCTGGTATCCGGGGACCCGGATGTGGGCGCCCGCAAGCCGGCGCCGCGCATCTTCTCGCTCGCCTGCACCGGGCTCGAGTCCCTTCCGTCGGAGACCGTGATGGTGGGGGACACCGTGGACGGCGACATCGAGGGGGCGCTGCGGTACGGCATGCAGGCGGTGCTGCTGGGGGACGCCGCCGACGCGGCGCGGCTGGGCGTGCCGGCCGCCGCCGACATCGGCGCACTCGACGCCGTGCTGAGCGAGCGATACGGGCTCTGAGCGGCCCGCGGGCGCGCCTCGGGCCCGCCCGG
>DATFNF010000095.1:0-15813 GCA_035266525.1 Trueperaceae bacterium
GCGGGCCGCGGCGGACGTGGGGACGCGCTGGGTAGGCGCGGCGCCGGCGGGCTAGACCCAGCCCCCGCCGGGCGGCCGCATATCGCGCGGCGCATGCCTGACGGCGGCGCCGAACCGGCTGGGCCGGCGGCAGCTGGTCGCCCAGCCCGGCCGGGCTCCGCTCACCCCACCGCTGAACGGGCCGATAGTGCGCACCACCACGCAGCTGACGCCGGGGAAGCGTACGCTGGAATCGGGGCGAGGGCGGGATGGAGGCCGGCATGAACAAGCGGATCCTGCTGAGCGCTGGTCTCGTGCTGCTGTTGCTGGCAGGCTGTGCGCCCGCCATCGTGCAGCCCAAGGCCCTGGTGAGCCCCCTCGCCTACAAGGACGCCTACCTGGCGGTGGTTCACGCCATCAACGTGGAGCCGTACCCGGCCGGTTCCGGCGGCTGGGTGATCACGCATGCCAGCCAGTCCGGCGGCTTCATCTCGGCGCAGATGGGCTGGCGGCAATGCAGCATCGGCGTCGGGCCCTTCGAGAGGCCTCATTGCAGGGACTACCGCTCGCTCGTGACGGTGACGCTGGTGGGCAGGCCGGACGGGCAGACCGAGGTCAATCTGGGCACCAACGACACCACCGAGGCGGACAAGCTGGCAACGGCCATCAAGGCCGCGCTGGGGCTGAGCGGCGCAACGAGCTGACCAAGCGCCGCATGCCCGTGGGCGCGCGGGCCGGAGAAGCGGCGCGCGCCGGGTTGGGCCCCGGGGCGTCCCCGCGAGCGATACGGTCGTTCCACGCCTGCCGGTGGTAGCGCTGCATGGACTCCCTGGCGAACCTGAGAGCGGTCATCGGGTGGTGGGCGGTGAGCATGGTCGCCTCCTCGAACCCACCATGCGACCGGCACTACTGGAGACATAAGACCGCTTTTCCAGTAGACCTCCCTCCGCTCACTCGGCCTTGACGAGGCGGATGCTGGTCTGGTTCCCCTCCTCGCCGTACTTGCTGTAGCACGGGAAGGGCAGGTCCCCGGCCAGCGCCATCTCCACGGGCGGGCTGCCGTCGTCCATCTCCAGGCGCAACACCACGCACTGGTGACCGGCGATGGTCTCGGTCTTGTCCATGTGGATGCTGCCCACCCCCGCCACGCGGACCGGGTCGCTTCGCACGTGGATGTCCTCGTTGCCGAGCAGCGCCGGCAGCATCATGAAGGCCGGGCCGTAGAAGACCATCATCGGCCCGATCGCCAGCGCGCCGAGCATGGAGCCGCCCAACGCGGCGCTGGTGATGTCGCTTCTGGCGACGCCCGTCTGCGTGACCTTGGTGGTCGTGCTGGTGTCGAAGCTGTCGCCCTTCTGGACGATGTCGACGCTGATGGTGGCGGTCTGCGGACCGTCGCCCTGGTCGACGGTCATCTCCCACGTGTAGCTGTGGCTACCGCCCGGGTAGGCGTCCGGGCTCCAGGTGAAAGCGAAGGCCGAGCCGGCAGCCAGCACGGCCACTGCGGCGACGAGTCGGGTGGTGATGCGCATGCTGTTCCCCCTCCCAGAGGACATCCCTAGCGTAGCGCGCGCGGTCCTAGCGCGCTTCGGGTAGTGCGGCGCCCGGACGCACGGCGGCCGGCACGTCGGTGACACGTCGTGGCGGACGGCAGGCGGCGCAGCGTTACCCGAGCATCGCAGGAGCGGCCGCCCGGCTCCGGCGCCTCGCCGGCGCCTGTGGCCTCGTTCACTTCCCGCCCCCTCCTATCCGTCGAGCAGGAACCCGTGGCATACTCAGCCATCTTCGCGGAACGGAAGGGGTGCGTCCATGGGAGGACGGTCACGGGTTGGTCTGCTGGTTGGTGTCGGAATCCTGGTGCTCGTACTGGCGAGCTGTTCGCAACCGGACTCGAGCTCGACCGCACTCGGCATCCAGGCCGTGCCGTCGAGGCACGGTAACGCGCTCGGCGTCCACGCGGCCGGCCCGGCCAACGCTCCGGTGTGTCCCGGACCGGCGGCGGCCGGGACCGCCGGCTGCACGTCGCGCGTCATCGTCGACCAGCGCGGCACCCCGCAGGCGTCGAGCAGCCCGCAGGGGTACGCCCCCTACCAGATCCGCAGCGCCTACGGCTTCGGTAGCCTGAGCCAGAGCGGCGCCGGCACGACCGTCGCCATCGTCGACGCCTACGACGACCCCAACATCGCGAGCGACCTCGAGGTGTTCAAGGCCGAGTACGGCTACGGCGCGGGGCAGTGCAACCTGACGAAGGTCGACCAGACCGGCGGCACCGCATACCCGAAGCGGGATGCCGGTTGGGCGCTGGAGATCTCGCTCGACGTGCAGTGGGCGTGCGCCATCGCCCCCGGCGCGAACATCCTGCTGGTCGAGGCGGCGAGCAACTCCTACAGCGACCTCTTCACGGCCGTGCACTACGCCGCGGCGCACGCGAACGTGGTCTCCATGAGCTGGGGCGGCAGCGAGTCCTCGAGTGAGACCGGCTACGACGGCAACTTCAGCTCCCACGGCAACGTCACCTTCATCGCTTCGTCCGGCGACAGCGGCGCCGGCGTGATCTACCCGGCGGCGTCCCCCTACGTGGTGGGCGTGGGCGGCACCACGCTGCCGCTCGACGCCAACGGCAACCTGACCGCGACCGAGACGGCGTGGAGCGGCAGCGGCGGCGGCGTCAGCGGCGTCGAGCCCGAGCCCGGTTATCAGGCGACGCTCGCCGGGGGCGAGAACGGCGTCATGCTCGCCGACTACGCGGGGGGCAAGCGCGGCGTCCCCGACGTCGCCTACGACGCCGACCCCAGCACCGGCTTCTCCGTCTACGACAGCGTCCGCTATCAGGGCCAGGCGGGCTGGTTCGTGGTCGGGGGCACCAGCGCCGGCGCCCCGCAGTGGGCGGCCCTCATCGCGCTGGCCGACGCTTCCCGAGGAAGCGCGCTCGCCAGCACGAGCACAACCAGCTCGCCCGTTTACGCCATGGCCGCGAGCTCGGTCTACGCCTCGAACTACTTCGACATCCAGTCCGGGAGCGATTGCACCTCGAGCGGCAACCCCGGTCACGGCCCGCACAGCGGCGGCGGCAGCGGCAACGCGACCGTCTGCACCGCCGCGCCCGGCTACGACTTCGTCACCGGGCTGGGCAGCCCCGACGCCGCCAACCTGGTAGCTGCGCTGGCGAGCTACTGAGGCGTCGCTCCCGCCCTGGCGGACCGGCCCACCGCCTGCCCTTCGGCGCCCATGGCGCGGATCCGGTCGAGCGCGACGGCCGTCAGCCCTGCCCTCGCCCATGCGTACACCGCGCGATGGTTCGGCGCGTCCGCGCTGCCTTCCCATACGCGCCGCAGCGCCCGGTACAGGGCGCTGCCGACGTTCACCTTCACCACGCCCAGCTGCCGCGCCGCCGCCAGGTCCGCCGCGGGGATGCCGCTGCCGCCGTGCAGCACCAGCGGCCGCCGCACCCGCCCGGCGATGGCGCCCAGTGCCTCGAGGTCCAGGCGGCTCTCGCGGCCGTGCTCGCTCCCCACCGACACCGCCACCATGTCCGCCCCCGCCTCGAACAGGCGCTCGGCAGCCTCAGGCCGGGAAGCGGTGACGGAGCCGTGGTCGAAGCTCTCCGCCGCCACCTCCACGGCAGCCCCCATGGCATGCGCTACCTCGGCGATGCGGCGCGTCTGCGCCACCACCTCGGCGAACGGCAGCTCCGCCCCGTCGAACATCACCGACCCGTAGCCGGCGCGCAGGCAGGCCATCGCCATCTCGAAGCCCCGGCCGTGATCCAGATGCAGCAGGATCGGCACGGACGCGCGCTCTGCGAAGGCACGCACCAACGCCGTCATGGCGAAGGGGGGCACCTGCTCGATGTCCGCCGGGTACGTCTGCACGATTATCGGTGCCCGCGCCTCCTCCGCCGCCTCCACGCACGCCCGCACCATCTCGGCACTGCACGCGTTGAAGGCGGGCAGGCCGAAGCGCCTCGGAGCTCGACCTAGAAGCCCCCATGCGCCTCCACGAACGCCAGCGCCTCGTCCTCGAAGGCGTTGAAGTTGGCGCAGCCGTGCCGCGTCACCACGATCGCCCCGCAGGCGTTGCCCATGCGCGCGCTGCGGTACCAGTCCCAGCCGCTGGCGCGCCCGTAGATGACGCCGGCGGCGAAGGCGTCGCCCGCCCCGAGCACGTTCATGACCTCCACCTCGAAGCCCGGCACCCGCGTCACGGTGCCATCCTCCAGGTGCACCGTGCAGCCGTCCTGGCCGCGCTTCACCAGCAACGCCTCGGGCCCCGGGCGGCGCGACAGCATCGCCGCGATGTTCGCCTCCACATCGCCGCGGATGATCGGCGCGGACATCTGCTGGTCGCGGATCTCGATGTCGGCCGGGTCGGTCAGCATGGCCGCGTTGATCTCCTCCTCGGTGCCGAACGCCACCGTCACCTGCGGCAGCAGCGCCCGCGCCGCCAGCCCGAAGGCGCGCGGGTCATGCCACTGATCCGCACGGAAGTCCAGGTCCAGGTACACCGTCACGCCGGCCCGCCGCGCCTGCTCCGCCGCGAAGAACGCCGCGGAGCGGCTCGGCTCGGCGTAGAGCGCCGTCGCGGAGATCTCCAGCGCTCCCGCCCGCGCGATGGGCGCGGCGGCCACGTCATCGATGGTCAGCGCCATGTCGGCGCAGTTGTCCCGGTAGTACACCAGCGGGAAGCGGTCCTTCTCGATCCCCAGCAGCACCGCGCTGGTGCGCTTGCCGTCCTTCACGGGGATGAAGCGGGTCTCCACGCCCTCCCCGTCCAGGAAGCGACGCACGAAGTCCCCCACCTTGTCGCGGCCCACCGCCGTCAGCAGCGCCACGGAGAGCCCCAGGCGGCGCGCGCCGACGGCGATGTTCGTCGGGCTGCCGCCCACGTACGCCGCGAAGCTGGTGATCTCCTCGAAGGGAGCGCCCACGTCGTTGCTGTACAGGTCGATCGACGACCGGCCCAGGGTGATCAGGTCGAAGCTCTCGTCAGAAGCATGTCCCGTGGTCATCACGATCCTTCACTCACGCGCCGAGGCACGCGCCCGGCCCCCGGGGCGCCCGCCGCCCGCAGCGGCACGGGCGCGAACCGGGCGGACGGGCGCGCAGGCGGGCGCCCGTTCAGAAGCGCCGGCTCCACTCCGCCGGCCACCGCTCGATCACGACCTTCGTCTGCGTGTAGAACTCCACCGCATGCCGCGACTGCGCATGCAGATCCCCGAAGAACGACTCCCCCCACCCGCTGAACGGGAAGAACGCCATCGGCGCCGCCACCCCCAGATTCACTCCCACGTTCCCCGCGCGCACCCTGGTCCGGAACTCCCGCGCGGCAGCCCCCGACGACGTGAAGACGCACGCCTGGTTCCCGAAGGACCTGGCGTTCACCAGCTCGATGGCCTCCTGCAGATCCTTCGCATGCATCAAGCTCAACACCGGTCCGAACACCTCGGTCTTCGCAAGCGTGCCCTCGGGAGGCACCTCGTCCACCACCGTCGGGTGCATGAAGAACCCGTTCGCGAACGCCTCGTCCTCCACCTCCCGGCCGCGGCCGTCCACCAGCAGCTTCGCTCCCTCCCGCACGCCCTCGTCCACCAGCCCCGAGACCCGCTCCCGCGACGCCGCCGTGATCACCGGGCCCATCTGCACCCCCTCCGCCAGCCCGAACCCCACCTTCCGGCTTGTGGCGTCCTCCACGATCCGCTCCCTGAACCCCTCCCGCGCCTCGCCCACGGTGATCGCCACCGACGTCGCCAGGCAGCGCTGCCCCGCGCAGCCGAAGGCGCTGTCGGCCAGGATGCGCGTGCTCATGTCCAGCTCCGCATCCGGCAGGATCACCGCCGGGTTCTTCGCGCCCCCCTGACACTGCGCCCGCTTGCCGTTCGCCGTCGCCCGCGCGTAGATGTACCTCGCCACCGGCGTCGACCCCACGAACGACACCGCCCTCACGTCAGGATGATCGAGGAGCGCGTCCACCGTGTCCTTGCCGCCGTTCACCAGGCTCAGGACCCCCTTCGGGAACCCCGCCTCCTCGATCAGCCGGAACAGGTACTGCGTCGTCATCGGCACCCGCTCGCTCGGCTTCAACACGAACGCGTTCCCCGCCGCCACCGCGTACGGCAGGAACCACAACGGGATCATCCCCGGGAAGTTGAACGGCGTGATCGCCGCCACCACCCCCAAGGGCTGCCGGAACACGTGCTCGTCGATCCCCCGCGCCACGTCCTCGTTGTTCCACCCCTGCATCAGGCTGGGCATGCCGCACGCCACCTCGACGTTCTCGATGCCACGCCGCAGCTCCCCCTTGGACTCCGCGAAGGTCTTCCCGCACTCCAACGTCAACGTCCGCGACAGCGCGTCCAGATGCTCCTCCAGCAGCGCCTTCAGGCGGAACAGCGGCTGCACCCGCTCCACCACCGGCACCTCGCGCCACCCCAGGAACGCCTCCTGCGCCGCCGACACCACCCCGTCCACGTCCTCGGCCCCGCTCAGGGGCACCGCCGCCAGCACCTCCGCCGTGGCCGGATTGACCACGTCCTGGAACGCGCCGGCGCCAGAGGGGCGCCACTCGCCGGCCACGAAGTTGAGAAGCTGCTGCGCCTGATCGCTCGTCGCTGCCATCGTTCTCCCGATCCTTCCCGGCGTTCCGCCACTGCCCGGCCGTCCGCGCGTGGCGGTCACGCGCGTGTTGGCTGTACGCTCCGCCTGCGAGACGCCGGCGCCGGGCCGCGCGCGGCCCCGTCGACGAGCTTACGAGTCGGTGGCGCTCCGCGAGTGGCCGAGCGCCTGCACCTCCGGATGCGCCTGCTCCTCCCAGCCGTCGTCCCGGGCCTCGTCCTCGTCGCGCCCGTCATCCTCCGCCGGGACCAGCTCGCACGGCAGCGATCTCCGCGCCAGCGCCACGAAGTCCTGCGGCGCCGTGGCGTCGGTGACCAGCAGGTCGGCCTCGCCTAGGTCCGCGAACTTCGCCAGCGTCACGCGCGCCAGCTTGCCGGCATCGGCCAGCACGACCACCCTCGTCGACGACCGCACCATCGCGGCCTTGGTCTCCGCCTCGAGCGCATTCGGCGTCGTGAAGCCGTGATCGACGTGCACGCCCGTGGCGCCCATGAACGCGGTGTCGGCGTGGTACGAGCGAAGCGTGTCCACGGTCGCCGGGCCGATCATCGCGAGGCTGTGGTGCCTCAGGTGGCCGCCCAGGAGCAGCACGTCCAGGGTTGACCCCGCCAGCTCGAGCGCCACCGGGATGGAGTTGGTGATGATCACCAGGCGCTTGCGGTGCCGCCGGATCAGGCGCGCCAGCGCCAGCGTGGTGCTGCCTGCGTCGAGGATGATCGACTCGCCCTCGTGCACCTCCTCGAGGGCGCGCTGCGCGATGGCGCGCTTGGCGTCCGAGCGCATGTGCTCCTTCTCCTTGAACGACGGGTTGTACAGCACCCGCGGCGCGAACACCGCCCCGCCGTGGACGCGCTGCAGGAAGCCGCGCTCCTCGAGCTGTGTGAGGTCCTTGCGGATGGTGACCTCGCTCACCCCGAAACGCGTGCTGAGCTCCTCCACGGAGACGGTGCGCTCGCGCTCCAGCAGGTCGATGATGGTGCTCCGGCGCGCTTCGGCCCTCATGACTTCGCCCGGATGGGCAGCCTCACCGGCTTCCCCTCCCAGTCCTCGCGCATCCACGCCCAGTCGGCGTCGTCGACCGGCGGCGTGGCGCGCGCCCCGTCCTGCAGCTCCCCGGCCATGTAGTTCAGGTAGTAGAGGTTGGAGCCGGGCGGGGCCACCACCGGGTGGAAGCCGCGCGGCACCAGCACCAGGTCGCCGTCGCGTACCAGCATCAGGTCGTCCACCTCGCCGTCCGCGGTGTAGTTGCGGTGGATGCCCCAGCCGTGCGCCGGCTGCACCTTGTAGTAGTAGACCTCCTCCACGTAGGCGGAGCCGTCCTCGCCGTCGTGGCGGTGCGGCGGCCAGCCCGACCAGAAGCCGCTCGGGGTGTACACCTCGAACAGGTAGAGCCGCTCCGCCGGGAGATGGGGACCGAGGATGTGGCTCACCTGACGGTAGGCGTTGGCGCCGCCGCGCATCTCGACCCGCATCTCCTCGGGCCGGAACAGCCTGAGCGGATAGCGCCCCTCCGCCGGCGCGCCGCCAACGGTGAACTCGAAGCCCGGCGCGGCGGCCTCCACCGTGTAGCCCGTGCCGGGCGGGAGGTAGAGCACCGAGGGCAGCTCGGTGAAGACGCTCGCCCGGCCGAGGCGGAAGCTATCGCCGCCGACGCGCACCGTCCCGGCACCCTGGATCGGTACCAGCGCGACCTCGCGCGCGCCGCAGTCGCCTTGCAGGCGCTCGCCGTCCGGCAGGCGCACGGCCCTGAAGGATAGGTACGTCCAGCCTGCGGCCTCGGGGCTCACGTCGAGCAGCACACCCTCGTCGGAGGTCGGGCGGATGGGGTTCATGGGATCGCCTCCACAGCTGCCGGGGCGCCGCTCCGGAAGCTCCGGGTCGCGGCCTGGGCGATGAGCATCGCCTGCAGCGCGTCATCGACGCCAGGCGCGGGCGCGCGACCCTCGCGCAGGCTGGCCGTGAAGGCACGCAGCTCCAGGCGCGCGGCCTCACGGAAGCGGTCGGTGAAGAAGGTGTAGTGGTCTGCGCTCACGCCCTCCTGCCCGTACCGCCACAGCGGCGTCCTGGGCACCGCATCCGCCACCAGCTTGCCGGCGCTGCCGAAGACCTCGGTGCGGATGTCGTAGCCGTACACCGCACGCCGCGAGTTCTCGATGACGCCCAGGGCGCCGCTCCGGAAGCGCAACATGCTCACGGTGGTGTCCGCGTCACCCATGGCGCCGATCTCCTCGTCGACGCGCACCGCCCCCCAGGCGCTCACCTCGGCGACCTCGCCGACGAGGAAGCGCGCGAGGTCGAACTCGTGCAGGGCCTGATCGAAGAAGATACCCCCCGACACCCTCAGGTACGCGAGGGGGGGCGGTGCGGGGTCACGGCCCACCGAGCGGAACTGGTCGATGGTGCCGACGTCGCCGCGCTCGATGCGGTCGCGCATCTCGGCGTACGCCGGGTCGAAGCGGCGTTGGAAGCCGATCTGGAAGGGAACGCCGCTGTCCCTCACCGTCCGCGTCAACGCCAGCGCCCGCTCCAACGACTCGGCCACGGGCTTCTCGCAGAACGTCGCCTTCCCCGCCCGCACGGCGGCCTCCACCAGGGGCGCGTGGCTAGGGGTGGGCGTGGCGATGACGACGGCGTCCACCTCGGGGTCGGCGATGGCCTCGGCAGGATCCACGTAGGCACGGAGCGCGCCGCTCGCCTGGAGGGCGGCCTGCCGCGCCTCCTCGAGCGGGTCCGCCACGGCGACCACCGTCACGCCGGGGAGCGAGGGCAGCGTCTCGGCGTGGATCCTGCCCATGCGGCCGGCGCCCAGCAGGGCGACACCGATGCTAGCCACGATGCGCCGCCTGCCTCACAGGTTCCCCAGCAGGCGCTCGAGCCACTGGCGGTTGCGCATGGCGTTCTCGGTGGGGTCGTCGGCGGTGGTGTCCTGCTCGATCACGAGCCACCCCTCGTAACCGTCCCCGGCGAGCACCTCCAGGATCTCCGCGAGCGGCACCATGCCACTGCCCAGAGGGCAGAACACGAAGCGCTGCAGGGCGTCCTGGAAGCTCCACCCGCGCCGCCGCGACTCGGCGAGGACGCTCCGGTCCACGTCCTTCAGGTGCACGTAGCGCACACGAGCGCCGTGGGCCCGTACCAGCGCGCGCAGGTCCGCGCCGCCGTAGACCTGATGGCCGGTATCCAGGCACCAGCCGACCAGCTCGGGGTCGGTGCCGGCGAACAGTCGGTCGATCTCGCCGGGCGTCTCGACGTAGGTCCCCACGTGGGGATGGAACACCAGCGTCACGCCCATGGCCCGCACGGTGCGGGCGAGCTCCTCGAGGGCGCGCGCCATGCCGGCGAGCTGGTCGTCGCTCATCGTCGGGGCGTGCTCGGCGTGCCCGGCCGCCCCCAGCCTGGCGGCGTCGCCGTCGTCGGAGGCGACCAGGTAGCGCGCGCCGAGCTCCTTGAGGAAGGCGGCCCTCGCCACGGCGCGGCGCACCTCGGACGCGCGCGTCGCCTCGTCCCGGAGGTTCATGGCCACGAAGGCGCCGAGCAGGCCGAGGCCGCGGCGCTGCAGGTCGGGCCCCAGCTCGGCCGGGTCCTCCGGCAGGCTCGCCGACCACTCGGTCGTGGCGTAGCCGGCACGCACGATCTCGTCGAGGATCTTCGGGTACGGCGTGTTGGGGCGGTAGCCCGGCACGTCCTCGTTGTTCCAGTTGATGGGTGCGGTCGCGATGCGCATCACACGTCCTCCTCGGCCTCCTCGGCGGGTGGGTAGACCAGGATCTGCCGCGCGCGGTCCCGCTCGTAGGCTTCCCGGGCGGCGCGCACGCCCGCCTGGTCCGAGGTCTCGGCGGGCGGTACCTCCCACCAGCCCTCGAAGCCGGGCACGGCCGGCTCCAGGGCCACCTTCACGTCGAGGACCTTGACGCCCGGCGCCTCCCGGGCGAGCCGCAACGCCGACGCGAGCGAGGGCATGTCGGCGCACCGGAAGGCGCGGGCGCCCATGGCCTCGGCGTGCGCCGCGAAGTCCACGGCGACCCGCGGACCATCGGTGCGCCCGGAGGCGGCGTCCCGGGCGCGGCGCTCGTTGTTGAACACCGGCGAGCCGAGCGAGCGCTGCAGCCCCCGGATCGACCCGAAAGCGCCGTTGTCCACCACCACCACGGTGAGGTCGAGCCCCTCCGCCACGGCGGTGACGATCTCGGCGTTCATCATCAGGTAGCTGCCGTCCCCGACCATCACCACCACCTTGCGGCCGGGCTCCGCCAGCGCCACCCCCACGCCGCCGGGGATCTCGTAGCCCATGCAGGAGTAGCCGTACTCCACGTGGTAGGCCTTGTCGTCCTCGGCCCGCCACAGCTTGAGCAGGTCGCCGGGCATGCTGCCGGCGGCGCAGACCATGGTGGCGCGGCCGCCGAAGACGCCGTTCACCGCGCCGATGACCTCGCCCTGCCCCAGAGCGGCGCCGTCGAGCGGGGCCCGGGCCGCGTCCACGGCCCTCGTCCACTCGCCGCGGAGCGCCTCGAGCCTGCCTCGCCGCGCCCCCGAGGCGCCGGCGTACCCGGCGTCCGCCAGGCGCCCGAGCAGCTGCTCCAGGCCCGCGCGGGCGTCCGCCACCACGCCGAGACCGCCGAGCTTGTTGGCGTCGCCGACATCGACGTTGAGCACGGCGATGCGCGCCCGCGGATCGGCGAAGGCGGTGCGCGAGGCGGTCACGAAGTCGCCCAGGCGGGTACCCACCGCCAGCACCAGGTCGGCCTCCCGGGCCGCCCGGTTGGCGGCCAGGCCGCCGTTGGCGCCGACGGGTCCGAGGTTCAGGGGGTGGTCCCAGGGGAGCGCGCCCTTCCCCGCCTGACTCTCGGCCACCGGGATGCCGAACCTCTCGACGAGCCGCCGCAGGGCCTCGCCCGCCTCGCTGTAGATGACGCCGCCGCCCGCCACGATCAGCGGGCGCTCCGCGGCTCGGACGGCGCTCGCCAGCGCCTCCAGCGGCCCGGCCTCCGCCGGCCGGCGCGCGACGTGCCACACCTTGCGCCGGAAGAACGCCTCCGGCCACTCGAACGCCTCGGCCTGCACGTCCTCGGGAAGCGCCAGCGTGACCGCGCCGGTGCGGGCCGGGTCGGTCAGCACCGCCATGGCGGCGGGGAGCGCCGACAACAGCTGCTCGGGCCGGCTGATGCGCGTGAAGAAGCGGCTCACCGGCCGGAAGGCGTCGTTGACGCTGGCGTCGTGCTGGCTCTCGTGCTCGAGCTGCTGCAACACGGGGTCGGGCACGCGGCTCGCGAAGTAGTCCGACGGCAACAACAGCACCGGCAGGCGGTTGATGGTGGCGCCGGCGGCGCCCGTGATCATGTTGGTGGCACCGGGCCCGATCGAGCTGGCACAGGCGAAGGTGCTCATGCGGTTGCGGTGCTTGGCGAATGCCGCCGCGGCGTGCACCATCGCCTGCTCGTTCTGGGGCCGGTAGGTGGGCAGCCCGAGGACGTCGCCGTACGCCTCGAGCGCCTGGCCGAGGCCGGCGACGTTGCCGTGCCCGAAGATCGCCCACACCCCTGCGATGAGCCGCTGCTCGCGCCCGTCGCGCTCCGTGTGCTGCCGCGCCAGGTAGTGGACCAGCGCCTGCGCCGTGGTCAATCGGATCCTATCCACAGCTTCCCTCCCGTGCGGAGACGGCACCCCGAAGCCTGCCGCGACCGGGCGACGGCCACGCCGATCGCCGGTCAGGTCGGAACCTTTGGGAGACGATAACAGAAGCACGCATCGGCCATCTCGAAACCCTTCGGACATCCACATGGTTTCGTTCCGGTTGCGGTCGTGTCGCCGCGCGACGCTCGAGGTTGTTGACACGACCCCGCGAACGCCCTAGAGTCGTACCCAGTTGTCCAAGCCGTGAAGGGGAACGGGAGATCGGAGATCGACGGGCCACGTGTCATCGAACCGGTTCATCGAACCGGTTCGATGACCGTTCGACGGGAGACGCTGGTGAGCACCATCAGGGACATCGCGCGCAGAGCCGGAGTGGCGGTCTCGACGGCCTCGCTCGCGCTCAACGACGACCGGCGCGTGCGCCCGGAGACGCGGCAGCGTGTGCTGGAAGCCGCCGAGGCGCTCGATTACCACCCCATGCGCGCCGCCCGCAGCCTGTCCCACGGGGTCACCTGGTCGCTGCACCTGCTCGACCCGGAACGCAGCGGAGCGCTCTCGGGCGGCTTCTTCACGCGGCTGGTACGGGGCATCCACGACACCGCCCGGGAGCGGGGTTACAGCTTCGCGCTGTCCATCCTCGACGACGAGGCCGAAGCCCAGTCCGTCGCCGAGCGGCTGGTGCGCGAGCGCTGGACCGACGGCATCATCCTGATGAACCCCTCGGCCGGCCCCGCCATCCTCGAGCAGCTCACCGAGAACGCCTTCCCCGTCGTCGTGCTAGGCCGTGCGTCCGTTGCGTCGGCGCCGAGCGTCGACAACGACAACGTCCGCGCCGCCCGCGACGCTACCGCCCACCTGCTGCGCTCCGCGCCGGGCCCGGTGCTGCTGCTCAACGGCCCCGAGCACCAGACCTTCACGCTGGACCGCGCCGAGGGCTACCGGCGGGCCGTGTGCGAGGCCGGGGCCGATCCCGACCCGCGGCTCGTACGCTTCATCGCCGGCGACGCCGACGCGGCGCACCGGGAGGTCCTCCGAGCGCTCGACGACGGCATCCGCTTCCGCAGCGTCCTGGCCGTCAGCGACGGCATGGCGGTGGGCGCCATGCGCGCCCTCCGCGAGCACGGCAGGCGCATCCCGGACGACGTCGCGGTGATGGGCATGAACAACGACGACCTGGCCGAGTACACCGACCCCCGGCTGTCGAGCGTCGAGCTCAACGCCTTCGAGCTGGGCAGCCGGGCCACCGAGCTGCTGCTCGCCGCCGTCCGCGGCGAGGCCGGCTCGGGGCAGCGCTGCATCGTGCCGCACACCCTGGCGCTGAGGGAATCGGCGTGAGCGCCCGGCCTGACACGGCGCTGACAGCGCGGATCGAGCCTGGTGCCGGCGGTCCCGGCGTGCGGCGCGGCGCGCGCCCGCCTCACGACCCGGTCCGCGCTCCGGGCCCAACGCGCGAACGTTCTCACGGAAGACGAGGGATCCGTGTCTGACGCCACCACTGCCACCACGACCGCCTTCATCGTTCCCCACACGCATTGGGACCGCGAGTGGCACCAGCCCTTCCAGGTCTTCCGCGCGCGCCTGGTGGACGTGATCGACCGCGTCCTCGAGATCCTCGAGACCGACCCGGACTACCGCCGCTTCACCCTCGACGGCCAGGCCATCGTGCTGGAGGACTACCTGGCGTTGCGCCCCGAGAAGGGCGAGGCGATCGAAGCGCAGGTGCGCGCCGGGCGCCTGCGCATCGGCCCGTGGTACGTGCTCGCCGACGAGTTCCTGGTGAGCCCCGAGGCGCTGGTGCGCAACCTGCTCTTCGGCCGCCGCGTGTGCCGCGCCTTCGGGCCGGTCCTGCCGGTGGGCTACACGCCGGACTCGTTCGGCCACATCTCGCAGCTCCCGCTCCTCGCGCGCGGCTTCGGGCTCGACAGCATCGTCTTCGAGCGCGGCGTGGGCGACGAGGGCGAGCGGCTTCGCGGGGAGTTCCGCTGGCTCGCGGCCGACGGCTGCACCGACATCTTCGCCGTCCACCTGCTCGGCACCTACTCGGCGGCGGCCGGCCTCGGGCACGCCGACTGGGGGCTCGAGGACCGCTACGACAGCGCCCGCGCGGTCCGGCAGGTCACGTCCGTGCTGTTCGGCTCGGATGGCGAGGTGACGGGCCTGCCCGACTGGTTGCAGGAGTCGTTCGAGCGCCTGCCTGACGGCATCGCGCCCTACCGCACCAACGGCGCCGTCCTGCTGCTGAACGGCTCGGACCACCTCTTCCCGGAGCCCAACGTCCCCACCATCGTCGCGGAGCTGAACGCCGCCGTGCCCGGCGTGCGCTTCGTCCACGCCGACATCGAGGAGTTCGTAGCCGCCGCCCGCAGCCCGCTGGGCGGGCTGGAGACGTTCCAGGGCGAGTTCCGCGGCAGCCGCTACCAGCACGTGCTGTCGGGCGTGCTCTCCGCCCGCGTCTACCTCAAGCAGGCCAACAACGCGGCCGAGACGCGCCTGGAACGCTTCGCCGAGCCCCTCGCCAGCCTGGCCTGGCTGGAGGGGCAGGCCTACCCCGACCACCTCATCCGCGAGGCCTGGCGGCTGCTGCTGCAGAACCACCCCCACGACTCCATCTGTGGTTGCTCCGTGGACGCCGTCCACGACGAGATGATGGTGCGCTTCGCGAGCGTGGAGCAGCTGGCCGGCGTGGTGACCTCGAAGGCGCTGCGCGCGCTCGGCGAGGGCGCGGACGGCACCGCCCTCACGGTCTACAACCCGCTCCCCTACCCGCGCACCGCGACCGTGGAGCACACGCTCGAGCTGCCCGCCGGGACCGGCCGCGGGCTGGCCGTCGCCGACGCCGCGGGCCGGGCGCTTCCCTGCCAGGTCGACGTCGAGCCCATGTACGAGCCGGGGCGCAGCGACCGCACGCTCGACCGCGTGCGCCTGCGGTTCACGGCTCCGCTGCCCGCGCTCGGCGTCGCCGGCTTCCGCCTCGACGGGGAGGGTGCGGCCGCGGCGGGCCCGACGCTCGGCGTCACGCGGGAAGGCGACGCGGTCCGCCTGGAGAACGCGGCGGTGCGCCTGGACGTGGACGCCGACGGCGCCGTGAGCGTGACGGACCTCGCCTCGGGCGCGCGCACCCCGCTGCGGCTGGCCTTCGAGGACGAGGCCGACGCCGGGGACGAGTACGACTTCTCGCCGCTCGCCGGCGACGCACCGCTCGTCTTCGACGCGCCGGCGGGCCCGCCCGAGCTGCTGGCGGCCGGACCGGTGGAGGGCACGGTGCGCCTGGCGTACCGGGGCGAGCTGCCGGCTCGGCTCGGCGGCGACCGCTCCCGGCGCGAGGGCAGGGTCCCTCTCGACATCGTCCTGGACCTCAGCTTGGCAGCCGCCGAGCCGCTGGTGCGGCTGCGCGTGCGCGTCGACAACCGCGCCCAGGACCACCGCTTGCGGCTCCGCCTGCACAGCGGCTGCCGGAGCCGGCACGTGCTGGCCGACGGCCACTTCGACGTGCGGGAACGGCCCCTCGCGCCGCCGGCCGGCGACGGCTGGTTCCAGGCGCCCAGCGGCACGAGCCATCAGCGCCGCTTCATCGCGGTCGGCGACGGCACGC
>DATFNF010000096.1:0-33184 GCA_035266525.1 Trueperaceae bacterium
CTTCGTCCGGGCCCTCGAGGGCCTGCTCACGGGCGGCGGCCTGGTCACCGTGGAGCGGGTCACGGTGCTGCGCCCGGGTGCGGCGGAGACCGGCGGCCCGGGCGACGTCCCCGGCGAGGAGACGCCGTGAGGGTGCTGCACCGCGCGGGCCTGGAGGGGGCGTCGCTGCTGCGCGTCTACACGCTCGCCGGCGACAAGGTCGGCGGCTCCAGCCTGGCCGAGGCGCTGGTGGCGGCGGCGCGCCGCCGAGGCCTGCGCGGGGCGACGGTCCTGCCGGCGCTGGCGGGGTTCGGACGCCACGGCCTCGACGTCCCGCTGTCGGTGCTGCTCTACCGCCCGGAACGCCAGCCGCTGGTGGTGGAGATGGTGGACGAGCCGGAGGCGCTCGAGCGCTTCGTCGACGAGGAGCTGGCGCGTCTGGACCGCTGGGGACGCGTCGCGACCCTGGAGCGGCTCACGCTGCACGCGTACCATGCCACCCCGGCGGACGGCCGGCCCTGAGCTCCCGGACGGCCCGCGCGGCCCGTGCAGAGCGGCGGCGTGCGGCGCTCGTGCCGTGGTAGAGTCGCGGCCAGCGCGCGAACCGTTGGTGGAGCGGGGCGGGGCCGCGAGGCCGGCCGGGTCGCAGGCGGGGGCGCGCGGACGAGGGAGTGCGGATCCACGTGGAGCAGAGCGTGAACCGGAAGGGGATCCTGTTCGTGATGACCGGGGCGTCCGGCGTCGGCAAGGACACCATCCGGCGGGCCGCGCTGCCGCGCGTGGGGAACCTCAGCTACTCGATCTCCGCGACCACCCGCGAGCGGCGCGAGGGGGAGAGCCACGGCGTGCAGTACTACTTCTACGACCGCGACGCCTTCGAGGGCATGATCGAGCGCGATGAGCTGCTGGAGTACGCCGAGTACGTCGGCGACTACTACGGCACGCCTTCCAAGCCGGTCCACGCCGCGCTCGCCGAGGGGCATGACGTTCTGCTCGAGCTCGAGCTGGTCGGCGCCCGCAAGGTCAAGCGCAAGGTGCCAGACGCCGTCATGCTGTTCATCGCGCCGCCCAGCCTGTACGAGCTCGAGCGGCGGCTTCGTGGGCGCGGCACCGACAGCGAAGAGAAGATCCAGAAGCGGCTGCGGCGTGCGCGCGAGGAGATCCGGGCGGTGCGCGAGTTCGACTACGCGGTCGTGAACGATGTCCTGGAGGATGCCGTGCGGGCGTTCCTGGCGGTCATCGCGGCCGAGCGGGCGCGCGCGTGCCATCTGTCGGACCGGGACGTGTCCGAGTTCCTGCGCGAGGTGGGGTGAGAGCGCCGCGCGGCCGACTACGGCCCCGGCCCGGCCCGGCTGTTAGAATCGACTGTTCGAGGGCGGGCGACCCCGCTTGGGGCGCCGCGCCGGAACGCCGCGTGCGCCGCCTGCCGAAGGAGGATCCTGTGGCCCAGGAAGGCTACGACACCCTGATGTCCCTGACGGACTCGCGCTATCGCCTGTCGATGATCGTGGCGCGCCGTGCCGCCCAGCTCAAGGCGGGCATCCCGACCACCTTGGACGCGGAGGAGGCCCCCCACACCACCAACACCGTGACCCTGGCGATGAAGGAGCTCGAGGACGGCAAGGGGATCGTGTGGGGCGACGACCTCCCCAGCGGCGACGAGCTGCGCAGGTTGGTCGAACGGCGCCCCGAGGAGCCCAGCTTCGGTGTCGCGAGGCCCGAGCCCGGCGACGAGGAGTAGCCTCCGGCTGGTCGTCGCCGCGGCCGGCGGGGTCGCGGCCCTCAAGACCCCCAGCCTGATCCGGCGCCTGCGCCGGTCCGGTTGTGAGGTGCGTGCGGCGGCCACCGCGGACGCCTACGCCTTCGTGACCCGGCTGTCGCTCGCCGTGGCGGCCGGCGGCGAGGTGTTCGACCGCGAGAGCTGGTTCGCCGCCGACGGCGGCATCCGCCATCTCGACTGGGCGGGCTGGGCGGACGGGCTGGTGGTGGCGCCGGCCACCGCGGACGTGCTCGCCAGCGCCGCTCAGGGTCGCGTCGACAACGTCGTATCCGCGCTCATCGCCGGCGGCACGGCCCGCGTGCTGTGGGCGCCGGCGATGAACCCGGCGATGTGGACCCACCCCCCGGTGCAGCGGAACGTGGCGGCCCTGCGCGAGCTCGGCCACGGCTTCGTGGGCCCGGTCGAGGGACCGTTGGCAGGGGCCGACGAGGGCGAGGGTCCGGGACGCATGGCCGACGTGGACGCCATCGCGTCCGCGGCGTTCGGCCTGCGGTACGGCAACGACCTGGCGGGGGCGCGCGTGCTGGTGTCCGCGGGCCCGACGCACGAGTACCTGGACCCGGTGCGCTTCCTGGGCAACCCGTCGAGCGGCAAGACCGGTTACGCCGTGGCGGCGGCGGCGCAGGCGCGGGGGGCCGAAGTCACCCTGGTGAGCGGGCCCACCACCCTTCCGGACCCTCCCGGCGTGCGGGTCGAACGCGTGGTCGACGCGAACGGCATGGCCGCTGCGCTCGACGCGCACTTCGATGCCTGCGAGGTGCTGGTCATGAGCGCCGCGGTCGCGGACTGGCGGCCGCGCGACCGGTCCGAGCGCAAGGAGGCCAAGAGCGACGGCCAGCGCGACCTGGCGCTGGTCCGCACGCCGGATATCCTTGCGCTGCTGGCGGAGCGGCGCAGCCGGCAGGTGATGGTCGGCTTCGCCATGGAGACGCACCAGGGCGTGGAGCGGGCGGCGGCCAAGGCACGCGCCAAGGGGCTGGCGTTCATCCTGCTCAACTACCCTTCGCCCGAGGGACGGGGCGCTGCGGCCGCCGGGGGCGGCGTGGGGTTCGGCTTGGACGCCAGCGAGGTGACGCTGGTGACCCCCGACGGCAGCTCGGAGCCGTGGCCGAGGCTGTCCAAGCGGGATCTCGCGGATGCCCTGCTGGACCGCGTGCGCCCGCTCCTGGCCGGCGGCGTGCGATAGGCCACGCTCGGGTAGTGCGGATGCTGTATACTGAATAAATATGCCGAGTAAGGAGTATCGCCAACGCCTCATCGCGGAGCTGGTGGAGAACGAGTTCATATCGACACAGGCGGAGATCGCCGAGCATCTGGCGCGGCGCGGGATCAAGGTGACGCAGGCCACCATCAGCCGTGACGTCAACGAGCTGCGGCTGGTGCGACTGCCGGCCGGGAACGGGCAGCACCGCTACCGCTCGACCCCGCTGACCGCGCAGGAGGACGTGGTCGGCGAGCTGAGCCAGCGCTTCCGACTGTTCGTGCGCGACATCGACCGCGGCGAGAACATCATCGTCATCACCACGGACGAGGGCCACGCCTCCGGTATCGCCTTCGTGCTGGACAAGCTCGATCGCGAGGAGATCGTGGGAACGCTGGCCGGCCAGAACACCATCCTGGTGGTGGCCCGGAGCGCCGCGCGCGCCGAGGAGCTGCTGGACGAGTTCGAGTCGCTTCTGGAGTAGCGCCCGAGCCTGAGGCGGGCGGCAGCCCGCATGGTAGGACCTCACGGACGCCCGTGCTAGCCTGAGCGCCAACTGGAGGCTCGCATGCGAAGGTGGTTCGTCGTCCTGTTCCTGCTCGTCCTCGGCTCGGGCGCGTTTGCGTCGAGCCTCGTGGTGTATCCGTTCGACTCGCAGGACGCGTTGCTGGGAGTGGCCGTGGCCGACCGCATCGCGGAGGCGTTCCAGGGGCAGGCCGAGGTGATCCCGCCGGACCTGGCGCCCGGCCTGGTGCCCCCGCTGGTGGCGCAGGGCGGGTTCGTCAACCTGGTGACGCTGCTGGGCGCCAAGACCATGACCGAGGCCAGCGGCGCGCCGCTCCTGCGGGGCGCCCTGGGTGCCGACGTGGCGGTCACGGGCTCGGTCGCCATCGGCGACGCGGGCTACCGGCTGTCCCTGCAGCTCGACGGGCCCGCCGGGTTCGAGCAACGAACGCTGGAGGCGCCGAAGGACGCGCCCGGCCGGCTGGCCGTGGAGGCCGCGCCCGTCATCGCTGCCGCGCTGGGCACCGGCACGCCGGCCGTGAACGGCACCATCGACCTGTCGGGCGTCTACGGCGACTACGTCCGCGCGCTCACGCTGGTCGCGTCCGGCCTGCCGCAGGACGCGGCCAACCTCCTGTCCCAGGCGGAGCAGAAGGGCGCTCTACCGGCACGAGCGAAGCGTCTGCTCAGCGACCTGCAGGCCGTTCAGAACGGCGGCACAGGGAGCGACAGCGCCACCATGGCGGTGGTGTCGCTCAGCCTGCCGCAGCTCGACGAGGCACGCAGCGTGGAGCTGTTCCAGAAGATGGAGACGGCCACCGGCTTGCCCGTGGCCGAGGTGTGGATCGGCGCGCTGGACAGCAACGTCAACGACAAGCAGGGTGCCACCGCCGCCTTCGATCGCGCGGCCGCCGCCTACCCGTTCGGGCAGGCCGCGCGCGCCGCGTTCCGCCAGAACCACGGCGTGGCGGGCGCGACCGACGACATCGACGCCGTCCTGGCCGGCTGGCCGGGCGGCCATACCGGCGCAGCGGCGCTGCTGGCGGCCTCCGTCGCGGCGCAGCAGGCGAAGGCGACGGACCTCGAGAAGCGAGCGCTGGTCGCGCTCGAGCACGCGGCGCCCTACCTCACCTACAGCTTCGAGCGCCTGTCCTACATCGCCTTCGACCAGAACGACCCGCTGGCGGCGGCCCGCGCCCTGCGCGTCGCCGTGGACCTCGCGCCCGACAACGCGCTGTACTGGACGAACCTGGGCTGGTCCTACTACCTGCTGGGCTTCATGGACCGTAGCGTGAGCGCGTCTCAGAAGGCGCTCGCGCTCGACCCCACGCAGACCGTGGCCGACTACAACCTGGGCCTGGCGCGTGTGGTCACGGGCGACCTGACCGAGGGCCTGGCGGCGTACACCGCCGCCCTGCGCGTCGATCCAAAGGTGGATGCGGATGCGGTCCACGATCTCGAGCGGGCGCGCACGCGCTTCCCGGACCAGCCGGGCGTCGAGTTCGCCCTCGGCAGGCTCTACGAGGCCGACGGCCGCCGCGCGGACGCCCTGGCGGCGTACCGGGCCTACCTGGCCGCCACGGCGGCCGGAGCGCCCTTGCGCGCCGAGGCGCAGCAGCGGGTGCAGACGCTGAGCGCTCCGCCGCCGCCGATGACGGTGAGCGGAGGCGTCGCGCTGACGCTGGGCCGCCACGGGGCCGACGCCTCTCCCTATCACCCCAAGGACCCCGTCTACCCGAGCTTCGAGCTCAGCACGAAGGGCAACGCCCTGCCGCGCAAGGTGGACGTACGTTACCGGCTCCTCGGGGGTGACGGCAGCGAGCTGGCGTCGGCCACGGAGACCGCGAACGTCCCGCAGAACGCCGTGGGCTTCGTCGTGGACGACCTCGCGCTGGATCTGCCGGCCGACCTCACACCGGGCAGCTTCGTGCTGGAGGTGACCGCCACCGCGGACGGCGGCCTGAAGGCCACAGCCAGCACCACCATCGCCGTCGTCGACGGACCGGTGGCCCTGCGGCAGCTCCTCGGGCGCGGCATCGTGATGACCTCGCTCGACACCGGCGCCACCCTCTACAGTGCGGCCGACCTGCAGCACCCTGACGCCCTGCCCGCCATCCTGGTGCAGGAGCTGCGCGCCACCGCGAACGAGGCGGAGCAGGCGCTGCCCAAGGCCACCAGCGGCCGCTTCAACGGCCTCTCCGGCTCCGAGGTGTTCCAGCGCAGCACCCAGCAGGACGTGCAGGACTTCCTCGACTACCTGCTGGCGTCGGGTGCCAGCAACACCAGCTTCACCTTCGTCGACGGTTATGCCCAGTGGGTGCTGGACGGCACGCCGGCACAGCCGCCAGCCGGGGCCAAGGGCAGCGGCGCCTGAGCGGGCCGCGGCCGGGCCCGCCGCCGTAGCGAGGGGGCGCGCGCCGCCCCGGACGAGGCTCAGCCCAGCAGGCGCCCGAAGATGCGGAAGCCCGCCAGGTAGGTTCCGATCGCCGAGCCCAGCGTGGCGAAGATGAACACGAGGAAGACGCGTGCCACCCGGTTGCGCCACCAGCCGCGCAGGCTCGTCACGTCCTGGCGCAGGGTCGCGAAGTCTCCGATGTTCGGCTTGCGCAGCCACATCTCCACGCCCGCCGCCACGAAGCCGGCTCCGATGAGCGGGTTGAGGGAGGTGAGCGGCGCGGCCAGGGCGGTGACCACCACCGTCAGCGGGTGGGCGAGCGCGATGATCGCGCCGAGGGCCGCCAGGCCGCCGTTGATCACCACCCAGTCCACCAGCAGCGACAGACCGAGCGCGGGGCTGCGCGCGAAGCCGATGGCGAAGCCGATCAGCACGATGGCGACGATGGTCCAGGCGACGATCCTGCCCCAGGGGCGCCCCTTCGGCACCTCGGAGAGCGCGGCGATGCGTTGCCACGCGGGCTCGCCCGGAGGCTCGCGCAGGGTCGCAGCCACGCCCTGCAGGTGGCCCGCGCCGAGCACCACCAGAACCTCGCGCGGTCCCTGGGGCCCGGTGCCTGCCGCCTCCTGCTCGAGGCGCGCCGCCATGAAGCGGTCGCGCTCGGCGATCAGCGGCTGGTACATGCGCTCGCTGCGCTCGGCGAACTCGGTGAACGTCGCCTCCAGCATGTCGCCCTCTTTGAGCCGCTCGATCTCCTCCTCGCTGATCTGCTCCCTGCTGAGGACGCTGGCTGCGAGCCCCGCCAGGATGGTGACCCGTTGCCACCAGGGAACGTTGGCGTAGACGCGCCTGAGCGTGACCCCGATGTCCCGGTCCACCAGCAGCAGCGGCAGGCCGGCCTCGTCCGCCGCGCGGATCGCGGCCTTCATCTCGGCACCCGGCTCGATGCCGAGCTGATCGGCCAGCCGTTGCTGGAAGGCGCCCAGGGCGAGGTTGGCGGCGACCATGCCGGCCTTGCGCTCGCGGAACACGCGGAAGAGGTCCATCTTGGCCCAGGCGGCCTCGTCGGTGAGGGCGGCGTGGCGTCCGGGGTCGAGCTCGATGGCGATGGCGTCGAAGCGGCCGCTCGCCGCCAGGCGCGTCACGGTCTCGGCGCTCGTCTTGGACACGTGCGCGGTCCCGAGCAGCGTGAAGCGCACGCCGTGCGCCTCCACCTCCGCATGGGGCTGCTCCCCGATCAGGGTCGCCACATCGCTCGCGGAGGTTCCGCCCTCGCGGTCGTCGTCATGGGCGCCGTCGTCCGTCTCTCCGGCGAAGGCGGCCCCGTCGGGGTCTAGGGTCATGGCGCGAGTGTACCCAACCGCGGCCGTCCGGCGGGTCCGCGCGGGATGCCGGGCGCCTCCGGGCTACGGGCGCGTGAGCTGGCGGAGCGCGCTGATCTGCTCCACCGTCGCCATCACCAGCAGACGGTCGCCGGCGCGCAGCACGAAGTCGGACTCGGGGTTGGGGTGGGTGTCCCCGTCCCGGAAGACCGCGAGCACGCTGGCGCCGGTGCGGCGGCGGAGGTCGCAGTCGAGCAGCGTGCGGTCGGCCAGGACGCTGCCCTCGGGGATCGGCTCTTCCTCGATGGCGAGCTCGCCGCGGCGCTCGCGCAGCGTGCCGTGGAGGAAGTCGACGGTGGCGGGGCGCACCACGGTGTTGGCGAGCCGCCGCCCCCCCAGGGTGTAGAGGTCGATGGCGCGGCTGGCGCCGGCCCGCTCGAGCTTGCGCACCGAGGCGGGGTCGTCGGCGCGGGCGACGATGGTGACGCCGGGGTTGAGGGAGCGCGCCGTCATCACCACGAAGGCGTTGGTGGCGTCGTTGCTGGTGGCGACGATGATGCCGCTGGCGCGGGCCACGCCGGCCTCGGTGAGGACCTCCTCCTCGTCGCCGTCGCCGATCACGAAGGGCACGCCCGCCGGGCCGAGCGACTCGGCTACCGCCGGGTCGCTGTCCACCACCACGTAGGGCACGCGCTCGTGCGCCAGCTCCTCGGCCGAGCGCCGGCCCATGCGGCCGTAACCCACGACCACGACGTGGCCGCTCATGGCGGCGATGCGCTGTTTCATGGTCCTCCTCCCGAACGGGTCGCTCACCTGCCGCGCGACCAGGAACTCCATGACCGCCGCGAGCAAGTAGAACAGGCTCCCGATGCCGGCCACGGACACCACGATGGCCACCACGCGACCCACCGTGTCGAGCGGGTAGAGCTCGTTGTAGCCCACCGTGGTGACCGTGATGAAGGTCATGTAGAGGGCGTCCATCCAGCTCGCGCCGTACCCCGCCCAGGTGGCCTTGAACGCCACCGTGCCCAGCACCACCACCGCCGCGAAGAGCACCAGCGGATAGCGGATACGGTGCAGGAAGCGCTCCCACTGGCCCGCGGCGGCCGTCGGTGCGGGCCTCACGCGCGCCTGCCCGCCAACCGGGCGTCCCGACCGGGCAGGCACCGGCCCCGCGCCGTCTCGCGGCTCCTCGGGGGCGGCCGGTCCGGCGCGCGCCGACAGGGTCGTGTCCACGGCTCCACGGGCCCAGTATGGCAGGTGCCGTTCGACGACGGGCGCCGCCGGCAGGCGGTGGCCGGGCGCCTCAGGGTACGAGGTCCTCGCGCTTCCAGGCGCCACCCTCCAACGTCCAGCGCCGGCGCAGCAGCGGCGGACCGAGGACGAGGCGGTCGCAGCGCGCGGGCGGCAGGCGCACCACCGCGAAGGTCGCGGGCGGCTCGGCGGGCCGGATGGCTGGCGCCTCGCCCCGGTCCGCGCCCGCCGCTCTCCAGGGCCCGGCAACGGGAGCGGACGCGTCGCCCGCCGTCCGGGCGACCGGAGCGCCCGGCGGCGGTGAGAAGAACCCCTGCCGGGTGACGGGGGGGAGCTCGCTCCACACCCGACGGGCGAGGGCATCGTCCTTGTGGACGGAGACCCGACCCCGCAGGCGCCACTGCACGCCGGCGGCGGCATCGAACAGGCACAGCTCGAGCCACGGCGTGGTCGTCAGCGAGCGGAACTTGTGGCTGCGGGCATCGCTCGCGAACCAGGCGTCGGCCTCGGGGCCGAGCCCGCGCAGGACCACCGTCCGGACCTCGGGAAGGCCGGCGGGCGAGACGGTGGCCGCCTGCGCGAGGGGCCGGCCCCCGGCGCCCGCGAACGCGTGTCCGAGGGCTTCGGCGAATGGCGGGATCACCCCGCCAGTGTCGCCCCTGACGCGCCCTGCGGGCAAGAGCCCGAGCCGGGGCGGCCCGCATACAATGGGGCATGTCGAAGAAGAACCAACGACGCAAGGCCGAGCGCCGTTCCACGGAGGAGGCGCGGCGCATCACCGTCGGCAAGATGGTGCGTCTGCTGCTCAAGTCGCTCGGCTTCGCCATCCTGCTGACCATCGTGGTGATGGTGCTGCAGGCCCTGCACGTGAAGGCGGTCGGGAACTTCTGGGTCCAGATGGGGATGGTGTTCGCCGCCTACCTGATCGTCTACCCGGTGTTGATGAGCGAGTTCCGGCCGAAGAAGCAGCGACGGGGGGCCGAGGAGGAAGCGTGATCCGCGGCGCCGGACACGCGCCCCGCGCCGAGCAGCGGCAGGGGAGCCTCTACGAACAGGTCCGCTTCGCCCGCTTGTGGCTGCCGCTCACCATCGTGGGCATGGTGCTGCTGCATCAGCTGGTGGTCGTCCCGCTCGGCGGCGAGCGCTACCAGTTCTGGGCGCAGCTCCTCTTCTACAGCATCCTCGGCCCGCTGGCGACCTTCGCGACGCTCAACTGGATCGCTGTCGAGGTCCGGCTTCGCGAGCAGGCGCAGGACGAGCTGGCGCGCCTGTTCGAGCAGCTACGGAGCAGTCACGAGCTGCTCACGGCGATCCAGACGGTGACCGAGCGGTTCGCCGCCGCGACCGACCTGGAGGCCGCCCTCTCCGCGGCATCGCGCGGCATCCGCGAGGTGACGGGGGCCACGGCGGTGGCGGTGCTGGTGGGGCCGGTCGGCTTCGGCGTCGCCAGCGGCGTGGGCCTCAGCGAGGCTCAGCAACAGGACGCCATCGATCGGGACGGGGCGTTGCGCGCTCACGAGGGCCGCAGCGAGCGAACCCGGCTGGACGGCGCCAACCAGTGGGTGCTCACCATGCCGCTGACCTGGGGCGGAAGCCTGGAGGGCTCGCTGCACGCCTACTACGCGGGCAGCCCCGATGGCCGGCAGCGGGAGGCCTTCTCCATCCTGGCGTCCGAGTTCTCGGCCGCCGCCGAGGCCACGCGCAGCCGCACCCGGGACCTGCTCACGCTCTTCGACGTCGACCGCACCATCCGCGCCGAGGGGAACCTGGAGCGGCTGCTTCACACCCTGCTGGTGCAGATGATGTCCCGCGTGGAGGCGAAGGTGGCCGGCGTCTACCTGCTGGACGAGGGCAGCGTCCTGAAGCTCCAGGCGGCAGAAGGCTCGCCGCGCAACCCCGTCAGCTTGCCGATCCGGGTGGGCGAGGGGCTCGTCGGGCGGGCGGCGCAGTCCCGCGAGCCGCGCATCGTCAGCTCGCTCGCGGCGGCCGACCGCGATGCCGGAGGGCCGCTGCTGGCCGCTGCCGGAAGCGCCGTCACCTTGCCGCTGGTCGCCGAGGACGGCCTACTCGGCCTGGTGGTGCTGGCGCACCCCGACGGCGACCACTTCGACGCGGCGAGCCTGCCGTTCCTGGGCCTGCTCGCGGGCCAGGTGGGCCTGGCCGTGCGCAACGCCAATGCCTACCTCCACTCCGAGGAGCTGGCCATCGCCGAGGAGCGCGCCCGCATCGCCCGCGAGATCCATGACGGCGTCGCGCAGTCTCTGGCGTTCGCCGCGCTCAAGCTCGACCTGGTCACGCGCCTGCTGGACAAGGACGCCGGCAAGGCCCGGTCCGAGCTGGACCAGGCGCGCGAGACCGTGCGCGAGACCATCAAGGAGGTGCGTCGCAGCATCTTCGCGTTGCGCCCGGTGGACCTCGAGCGCTACGGCCTGCTGGAGACGGTCCGTCGCTACGCCATCGACTTCGGTCAGCAGAACGACGTGCATGTCGACCTCGACCTGGCGGCCCTGCCGGACCTCGACCTGAAGTCCGAGGCGGTGCTGTTCCGCATCTTCCAGGAGGCGATGAACAACGTCGCCAAGCACGCCGGTGCCAGGACGGTGGACGTGCGGGTGGGCGTGAGCGACGCCGGCATGGCCTATGTCTCGGTTCAGGACGACGGCCGGGGCTTCGACCCGAGCGCCGTGGGCGATCGCGTGACCAGCGCCGGCGGCCTCGGGCTCAAGCAGATGCGGGAACGGGTGGAGGCTCGCGGCGGGAGCTTCCACATCGCCAGCCAGCCCGGCGGCGGCACCATGGTGCAGGCCTCGGTACCGCAGTGACGGCGCTCCGGCCGCGGCTGCGGGGATCGCGCCGGGTGGCGTGGCCCGTCACATGAACGGCCGCCGGGATCCGGCGGCCGCATACGTTCGAGGAGATGCCGGCCCCAGGGGCCGGCGGCTTCACTTGGCCTTGGTCTTGCCGCGGCGGTAGCTGTCGCCGAAGCGCTTCTGGAACTTCTCGACCCGGCCCTCGGTGTCGATGAAGCGCTGCTGGCCGGTGTAGAAGGGGTGGTTGCCCGACCACACGTCCACGTGCATCTCCGGCCTGGTGCTGTAGGTCTCGAGCACCACCTGGCCTTCACAGATGACCTTGCACGGCACCATCTTGGGGTGGATGTCCTTCTTCATCGTGCGTTCCTCTCTCGACGCCGCCGCGTGCACGGCGGAAAGCGTTCGCGGTCAAGCCCGCCCACTCTAGCAGACTCGGCGCGTCCCGGACCAGCCGCGTCCTCGCGGCTAGGCGGGCTGCGCCGCCCGGAGCTGGCGCTTGACGCGGGCCAGGATGGCGCCCATCCCGCGCAGGCGGAGCGGTGAGATCAGCTCGGCCAGGCCCATGTCCTGATAGAAGTCGTCCGGGACCGCCAGCACGTCGTCGACGGGCGCGCCGGACAGCCCCTCGTGCACCACACCGGCGAAGCCGCGCGTGGTGGGCGCTTCGTCCGGCGCCGAGAAGTACAGGGCGGCGCGGCCGTCTGCGGTGACGTCGGCGCGCAGGAACAGTGGGGTCTGGCACTCCTGCACCCGTTCCAGCGAGCCCTGCATGCCCTCGGGCAAAGGCGGCACCTTCCCGGCGTACTCCAGCAGCAGCGGCAGGCGCAGGCTGCTGGGCGCGTCGCGGAAGGTTCGGACGATACGGTCGAGGCTCTCCGGCGCCATCACGCCTTCCAGCGTATCCCGCTCGGGAACGCGGCCACGTCGCCCGTCCCCAGCCGCCGGTCCCGGCGGGAGCGCCTGGCCCGGGCACCGGCCCGCGGGCGCGGCCCGCGTCGGCCCCCGGCTCCGGGGTCGCGAGGGCCGCCGCGCGAGCGGTGCGCCGCCGGCCTCCGCCCCGGGGGCGGCGCGGGCCCGATGGTATCCTTCGGAGCGATGTCGACGCTGCCCACCACCGTCACCGTGGGCCCGCAGGGGGCCGTCGAGGGCACCGTCCGGGTGCCGGGCTCGAAGAGCATCACCAACCGGGCCCTGATCCTCGCCGCCCTGGCAGAGGGCGTCAGCCGCCTGGACGGCGCGCTGGTGGCGGAGGACTCCGAGGTGCTGGTCCGCGCGCTCAGCGCCCTCGGCTTCCGCGTCGAGGCCCGCGGCAGCCACCTGGCGGTCCATGGGGAGGCCGGCCGCGTGCCGGCGCCACGCGCCGACCTGGACGTGCGCCTGTCGGGCACCAGCATGCGCTTCCTGACGGCGCTGTGCGCGCTCGGTACCGGCCGCTACCGGCTCGACGGCAACGCTCGCATGCGTGAGCGCCCTATCCAGGACCTGCTCGCGGCGCTCGCCGGCCTGGGCGTCAAGGCCCGCAGCGAGGGCGCCAACGGCTGCCCGCCCGTGGTGGTGGATGCGAGGGGGCTGCCGGGAGGCGCGGCGGAGATCGCGGGCGGTCGCAGCTCGCAGTACCTCTCCGCGATCCTGATGACGGCTCCGTACGCCGCCTCGCCCGTGACGCTGCGCGTCGCCGGCGAGCTGCAGTCGAAGCCCTTCGTCGACATGACCGTGGCGCTCATGCGCGACTTCGGCGTGGCGGTGGAGCGTGACGGCTACCGCAGCTTCGCGGTTCCCCGGGGGCGGTACCGCTCGCGCCACCTGGACGTCGAGGGCGACGCCATGGCCGCCGGCTACTTCTGGGCGGCCGCGGCGGTCACGGGAGGCCGCGTGACCGTCGCCAACCTCGGGCGCGGCACGCGTCAGGGCGACGCGCGGCTGACGGAGGTGCTGGCAGCGATGGGATGCGAGGTCCGCTGGGGCGACGGCTCGTGCGAGGTGCGCGGCCCGCGCCGCGGGCGCCTCCAAGGCGGCGACTTCGACCTCAACGACATGCCGGATCAGGCGCAGACGCTGGCTGCGGTGGCGTTGTTCGCCGGATCGACGGTGACCATCCGCAATGTCTGGAACCTGCGCATCAAGGAGACCGACCGCCTGGCCGCGCTGGCGACCGAGCTGCGGCGCCTCGGGGCGCGCGTCGAGGAGGGCGAGGGCAGCCTCACGGTGCACCCCCTCGAGCGGGCGCCGGCGCGTTCGGTGGTGGTCGAGACGTACGGCGACCATCGCATGGCCATGGCGATGGCCGTGGTCGGCGCGCGCCTTCCGGGCGTGGCGATCCGCGATCCGGGCTGCGTCGCGAAGACCTATCCCAGCTTCTTCGACGACTTCCTCGGGCTCCTGGCCGGAAGGCTATCATGAGCGGCGTGGAGGGCGGTGACACGGTCATCACGCTGGACGGCCCGGCTGCCTCCGGGAAGTCGAGCGTCGCCGAGCGCGTGGCCCGGCGGCTGGGGGTGCCGTTCGTGTCGAGCGGGCTGCTCTACCGGGCGGCGGCCTGGGTGGTCGGCGGCATGGGTGCCGACCCTGACGACGAGGCCGCCGTGCTGGCGCTGCTGAAGGCGCGCCGGGCGCGCCTCGAGCCTTCCACCGCCGGCGACCGCGTGTGGGTGGACGCCAGCGACGTCACCGACGAGCTCCACACCGACGGCGTCGACGCCATCGTCTCCACGGTCGCGAGGCATCCGCGCGTGCGGGCCTGGGTGAGGGATCGCCTCCGTGAGATCCCCGGCTCCTTCGTGATCGACGGCCGTGACATGGGCACGGTGGTGTTCCCCGAGGCGCGGTTCAAGTTCTACCTGACGGCGCCGGTGGAGGTCCGGGCGAAGCGCCGCGTGGGCGAGCGCAGCGCGGACCTGGAGGCGGTGGCGGAGGCCATCCGGCGCCGCGACCGCCTCGACGCGCGCCAGCTCGCCCCCGCCGAGGACGCCGTGCACATCGACACCGGCCCGATGACGCTGGACGAGGTGGTGGACGCCGTCATGCGGAGCCTGTCGGGGGTGGGCGCGCCTTGAGCTCGGGCCTGTCGATCGCCTCCGGGAACGCCTTCGTCACACCCGCGGCAGAGCTCAGGCGGGTGGTGGTCACCAGCACGCGCTTCAAGCCCGAAGCCCACGGGCTGGCGCGGGAGCTCGGCGAACGTCTCCAAGGGCTCGGCGCCGAGGTGCTGCTCGACCTGCCCGGGACGGTCCCGCTGGCCGAGCGCGTCGACGGCGTCGACGTGGTGTTCTCGGTCGGCGGCGACGGCACGCTGCTGGGCACCGCACGTCGGCTGGTCGGGTCCTCGGCGCCGGTGATCGGCGTCAACCTGGGCAAGCTCGGCTTCCTGGCGGAGTTCAGCGCCGACGAGGTGCGCGAGTACCTGGACGGCGCTCAGCCAGACGGCTGGCGCATCAACCCGCGCGTCATGCTGCAGGTGCGGCTCAACGGGTCCGGCCGGCCGACCTACGCGCTCAACGACGTGGTCGTGTCGCAGGGCCTGGTGGCGCGCCTGGTCAACATCGCCATGGAGGTCGACGGCGCCCACGCCATCCAGTACCGGGCCGACGGACTGGTGGTGTCCACGCCGGTCGGCTCGACCGCCTATGCGCTGTCGCTGGGCGGCCCCATCGTGAGCCAGGCGCTGCGTGCCTTCGTCATCACGCCGCTGGCGCCCCACTCGCTCACCAACCGGCCGATCGTGGTGGAGGCGTCCGTGGAGGTGGGCTTCCGGGTCGAGAGCGAGGCGAACGAGCTGGCGCTGGTGGTCGACGGGCAGGAGCGCATCGACCTGACGCAAGGCGACCGCATCAGCATCACCGCCGCGCCGACCGACCTGATGCTGATCTCCTCGGGGCGCCACAGCTTCTTCGACATCCTGCGCATGAAGCTGAGCTGGGGTGCGCCGGCCACCATGATGCGAGGTTGACCGCGGTGCCGGGCGCCGGGATGCCGGGCGCGGCGCCGATCGCGACGTCGGGCCCGTTCCCCGGCCGCCGGCCGGCCAGCGTGGTGATCGTCTCCAACGGGCACGGCGAGGATGTCATCGGGGCAGCGCTGGCGCAGGCGCTGCTGGCCCACGCGCCCGAGCTGAACGTCCGCGCTTTCCCGCTGGTGGACGACGGCGCGGCGTACCGCGCCCTGGGCCTGGAGCTGCTCGGTCCCTGCAAGGTGATGCCCAGCGGCGGCGCCATGATGCACTCGCTCAGCTTGCTCCGGGCCGACCTGCGAGCGGGCTTCGTCGGGATGTCGCTGTGGCAGGCGGCCGCCCTCGCCGGTCTGCGCTGCGATCTGCTGCTGGTCGTGGGCGACGTCTACGGCCAGGCGCTGTCGGCGCTCGCGCGGGGGCGCAGGCGGGCGGTGCTGCAGCCGCTGGTCTCCGCCCGTCACATGGCGGGCGCCCGGGCCCCGCGGCCCAACCGCTACTTCATGGAGCGCATCGGTTACTTGGAGCGGGCCCTGATGCGCCACCTGGCCGCCGTCGTGTACGCGCGCGACGAGGCCACGGCGAGCTGGTTGCGCGCACGCGGCGTGACACAGGCAGAAGCCCTCGGCAACCCCATGGTGGACCGCGCCGTCGGGGAGCCGCTCGCGGGCTTGCCTGCCGGCCCCGTGCTGGCGCTGTTGCCGGGCACCCGCGCCTACGCCCCGCTTGCCCTGAGGCGCATGGCGGCGGTGCTGGAGCGGCTTCCGGGCGTGACCGGGCTGGTCGCCTGGGCGGGCGGGCCGGTGCCGCCCCTACCCGACTGGGTGGCGGGGGGCCCGGCTCGCCGGCCGTCGGGGGTCAGCCGCGTCTTCGAGCGCGAGAGTGCCCGTCTGTGGCTCGTGGAGGGGCGCTTCGGCGACGTGCTGGCGAGCGCCCAGGTCGCCCTCGGCACGGCGGGAACCGCGCACGAGCAGGCGGCGGCGATGGGCGTGCCGGTGGTCTCGTTCCCCCTGGCGCCGCACTACACGGCTGCCTTCCTGGCCAACCAGCAGCGTTTGCTCGGCGCCGCCCTGACGGTCACCGACGGCGGCGTTTCCACGGCGGTCGCCGCCGTCCGTCGACTGCTGGACGATGCCGCCTTGCGGGCCCGTTGCGGGCGTGAGGGAGCCAGCCGCATGGGGCCTCCCGGCGGCTCCGAGCGCATCGCCAGAGACCTGCTGCGTCGCCTCGAGGCGCTGCCCGGCGGCAGCGGCGCCCCGGCGGGGCACGGCGGGTCCTGAAGGCGGCCCCGCGGGGACCGGCCGGGCCACACGACGGCCGGGGAGCGCTCAGGGATCGACGACGCCGGCCAGCCTGCCCTGCCGCGTGTTCTCCCTGGCTCGGCCGTCGCCGCGGCGCCCCCGAGAGAGGACGCCCGGCCGGCCCGCGCTTCGCGCAACAGCTCGCTCACGCGCGACAGGCAACGGAGGTGCTTCTTGGCGTAGGCGCTGCCGGCGTAGCTGGGGTCGAAGAGCTCGTCCAGAGGCACCTCGCCCACCGCGCGCAAGCCCACCCCCAGGTCGTAGAGCTTGTCGACGAAGTGGACGAAGCGCAGCGCATCGTTCTGCGTCGCCAAGGTGCGGACGCCCGTCAGGTAGAGGGTCCCCACCTGGCGCAGCAGCCCGTCGTACCGTGACGGGTGCACCCGCTCGAGCAGCGCCAGCAGCTCGTCGAAGGTGGCGTGGACGCGAGGGGCCGGAGCGTTCTCGTGCTGGCAGGCCCGGGCGAAGGGGCGTTCCTCCAGCCAGTCGGCGGTGCCGGTGCGGTGGCGGAAGTCCGGCCCGTCCATCGACACCGTGTCGAAGCGCTCGGCCAGCGACTGGATCTCCCGGCGGAAGTCCTCGGCGTTGAAGCGCCCCTGCCCCTGCGCCTCCGGCGGGGTGTTGGACGTCGTCACCACGTAGCCGCCGGCACTCGCCACCCCGTTCAGGAAGGTCTTGACGAGCAGGGTGTTTCCGGGGTCGTCGAGCTCGAACTCGTCGACGAGCAGCAACCGGGCGCCCCCCAGCTCGAGCTGCGAGCCGTCCCGCCCCATGACGCCGATGAGGTACACGAGCTCCTGGAAGCTCAGGTAGAGCTTGGCGTCCAGGTCGGCATGGAAGTACGCGGCCGCCAGCAGGTGGGTCTTGCCGACGCCGAAGCCGCCGTCGAGGTAGAGCCCCCGCCCCGGCGCGGGGCGCTGCCACGGCCAGCGGCGGCCGCGGCGGCCGCCCAGCTGCCGCTCGGCCTCCTCGACGAACGCGCGGACGGCGTCCAACGCGACCTGCTGCGTGGGGTGCTGCGGACGGAAGCTCTCGAAGGAGACGCGGGTGAAGCGCGGCGGCGGGATCAGGCGGTCGGCGCTGAAAGCCGGTACGGGACCGAGCTCGGACAGCGGACGTAACGGCACCACGACCGGGAGCCTACCACGGCCCTCCCGGCGGCTCCGTTCCCGGCGCGCCGGTGGCGTGGCGGGCGTCGAGGGCGGCGACCCTGCGTGCGGCGGGCGGGAGGGCACGCACCGGCCCGCGGTTTGACACCCGTCGGGGGCCGGCGTAGGCTACGGCTGTCGGCCCGCGGGGAAGCCCGGTGTGATCCCGGCACTGTCCCGCAACGGTGAGGCGCCGCCCAGGCGGCCGAAGTCCGAGTACCGCGATCCGACGAAAGCACCCCCTTGCGAGGACGAGGAAGGGCTGCCCAGAAGCCGCCCGCGCGGCCAACGGCGTCCATCCCCTCCGGGATGGATCTCTTTTTCTCCAATCGCAGGAGCAGAGGAGGCGTTCGTGGTCAAGCGCGCGGTGTTCCTCGCCGTCCTGCTGCTGGCGCTGCAAGTCGCGCTGGCGACCGGGTATCCCCTCACCGTCACCGACGAGGTCGGCGGCACGCTCACCCTGCAACATGCCCCGCAGCGGATCGTGTCGATGATCCCCAGCGACACGGAGACCGTGTGCGCGTTGGGGGCCTGCGACCGGCTGGTGGGGGTCGACACCCTCAGCGACTGGCCCCCCGGCGTGAAGGCGCTGCCGCAGCTCGGGAACGCCAACCAGCCCGATCTGGAGGCGCTGGTGGCGTTGAAGCCGGACCTGGTCCTCACCGACGAGTACAGCGGCCTGGCGGCGCGCGTGCGCGCTCTGGGGCTGCCGGTCTACGCCGGCACCCCGCAGACCTTCGATCAGGCGCTGACGTTCTTCGGCACGCTGGGGCGGCTCCTCGACCGTGACACGCAGGCGTCGGTGCTGAAGGGCCGGGTGCAGGGCCAGGTGGCCGCCGTGGCCGCCAGGGTCGCCGCCCTGCCGGCGGCTCAGAGGCACGTGAGCGTGTTCGTGGAGCTCGACCCCACGCCGTACAGCGTCGGGCCCGGCTCGTACCTGGGAACGCTCCTGGACAGGGCCGGCGGGCGCAGCATCGTTCCCGCGAGCATGGGCCAGTACCCGCAGGTGGACCCGGAGCTGGTGGTCGAGAAGGACCCGCAGGTGGTCCTGCTGATGGACGCCCCCTACGGCGAGACGGTGGCGAAGGCCGAGGCGCGGCCGGGGTGGTCCGGTCTGCGGGCGGTCGAGGACGGCCGCGTCATCGCTCTCGACCAGCAGCAGGTCGACATGCTCAGCCGCGCCGGGCCGCGCATGGGCGACGCGGTGGTGCTGCTGGCCAAGCTCCTCCATCCGGGGCGCTTCTGAGGCATGGACCGGGCCGACGTCCGTCCACTCGCCGGCCGGCGGCCGGCGCCCGCCCCGCTGGTGGTGTCGGTGCTGGCCCTGGCGGCCGTGATGGCGCTGGCCATCTCGGTCGGCAGCGTGCCGGTGCCGCCCGCCGCGCTGATGGGCGGGCTCGTGGACGGCCTACGCGGCCATGTTCACGGCACCGTCGACGTCATCGTGTGGCAGTTGCGCTTGCCGCGGGTGGTCCTGGCGGCGCTGGTGGGCGCGGCGCTGTCCCTTGCCGGCGCCGCCTTCCAGGGCGTGTTCCGCAACCCGCTCGCAGATCCCTACCTCCTGGGCGCGGCCAGCGGCGCGGGCTTCGGCGCCGCGGCGGTGCTGGTGTTCGCGGGCGCCGTGCCCTGGCTGGCGCGCTTGGGGGTGCCGGTCGCGGCCTTCGCCTGCGCGATGGCGACGGTGGCGGCCGTCACGCTGGTGGCCCGGCAGGGCAGCCACCTGCCCTCCGTGTCGCTGATCCTGTCCGGCGTGGTGGTGGGCTCGAGCCTGACGGCCGCCACCTCCTTCCTGATGCTGGCCTCGCGCGACCGCGCCGCGGGCATCCTGAGCTGGCTGTTGGGCAGCTTCGCGTACGCCAGCTGGGGGCGGCTGCTGCCGGTGGCGGCGTTGTTGCTCCCGGCGGCGCTCGCCATCCTGGCCGCGGCCCGGGCGCTGGACGTGATGCAGCTCGGGGAGGAGTCGGCGGCCCAGCTCGGCGTGCCCATCGAGGCGGTCAAGCTGGGGTTGCTGGTCGCGGCCACGCTCGCCACGGCCGCGGCCGTCAGCGTGGCCGGCGTGATCGGTTTCGTGGGGCTGGTGGTGCCGCATGCGGTGCGCCTCGCGTTCGGGGCCCCACACCGCCGCCTGCTGCCGCTGGCGGCGGTGTGGGGGGCGCTCTTCATGGTGCTGGCCGACCTGGCGGCGCGCACGGTGGTGGCGCCGGCGGAGGTGCCCGTGGGCGTGATCACGGCCCTGGTGGGCGGGCCGTTCTTCCTGGCCCTGCTGAGAAAGCAGCGGACGTGACGCCGGCCGCGACGACGGCCGCGACCACGGTGGCGGCGGTTCCCGGCGGGGGCGCGCGGTGAGCGTCGTCGCCCGGGCGGTGCGCGCCGGGTACGGCGACGGCGACGTCCTGCGCGGGGTCGACCTGGAGCTGCGGAGCGGTGAGGTGCTGGGCGTGATCGGCCCCAACGGGGCGGGGAAGTCCTCGCTGGTGCGGGTGTTCACCCGGCTGCTGCCGTTGCGGGAGGGCCACGTGGAGGTCGACGGCGTGCCGCTCGCCCGCATCGCGCGGCGGAGCCTGGCGCGGCAGGTGGCGGTGGTGCCGCAGTCGGCGGAGCTGCCTTCCGGCTTCCGCGTGGAGGAGCTGGTGGCGATGGGGCGCGCGCCCCATATCGGCCTGCTGGGAGCGCCCACGGCGGCGGACGCCGAGGCGGTGGAGGCGGCGCTCCGCGAGACCGACACGGAGCGCTTGCGGCGGCGTGCGGCGAGCGAGCTCTCGGGTGGCGAGCGCCAGCGGGTCCTGCTCGCGCGGGCGCTCGCGCAGCGGCCACGCTACCTGCTGCTCGATGAGCCCACCAACCACCTGGACCTGCGCTACCAGCTCGAGGTGCTCGCCTTCCTGCGACGAGAGGTCGCCCGCGGGGTGGGCGCCATGGTGGTCCTGCACGACCTCAACCTCGCCGCCGGCGGATGCGACCGGCTGGCGGTGCTGGACCGGGGCCGGGTGGCGGCGCTCGGCGCTCCGTCCGACGTGCTCACGGCGCCGCTGGTGTCGAAGGTCTACGGCGCCGAGGTGGAGATCCACACGCTGGACGCCCGGCCGCTGGTGGTGCCGCGCCTGCCGCGAGGCTGACGGGGCGCGGCGCCCCGGCCTGCGGCCGCTCAACCCGCGCTGGGCGGATCGAAGCGCGCGTGCACCCGCATGGCCAGTCGGTAGAAGTCCAGCAGGGACTGGGTGGCCTCACGCCAGCCGTACCGCTCCATCTCGCGCCTGGCGGCGACGCCCATGCGCGTACGCATGGCAGTGTCGCGCAGCAGCAGGCCCAGCTTCTCGGTGAGGTCGCCGAGGTCGCCGGGCGTGAACATCAACCCGGTGCGACCGTCGTCGATGACGTCGGGGATGCCGCCTGCGCGCGCCGCGACCGGCGGCACGCCCGACGCCATCGCCTCCATGGCGACGAAGCCCAGCGTCTCGGTATCGGAAGGGAAGGCGAACACGTCGGCGCTGGCATACGCCGCCGCCAGGTCGTCACCGCTCAGGTACCCGGTGAACACGGTGCGCGTGCCCTTGAAGCGCTCGCGCAGCACGGCCTCGGCGGGGCCGGAGCCGACCAGGGCCAGGCGCACGTCGGGGAGCTGGGTGACGGGGGCGTAGAGCCAGTCGATGCGTTTCTCGAACGACAGCCTCCCCACGTAGACCATCAGCGGCGCCTCCGGGTGGCCGTCCGTGAGCCGCTCCCGCATCGCCGGCGAGCGCTTGGCTGGATGGTACAGGTCGGTGTCGACGGCTTTCGGCCACAGCCTCACCCGGCGGATCCCCAGACCGCGGGCCGAGTTGACCATGGGCATGCTGGTGCAGAGGTTGACGTGCGCCTGGTTGTGCACGTCGCGCAGGAAGATGCGCGACGGCTCGGAGAGGAAGCGCAGCCTCAAGGCCTCGGCGTACTGGGTGATGTCGGTGTGGTAGCTGGCCAGCAGCGGCAAGTTGCGCTGCTTGGCGATGGCGGTGCCCCACAGACCCAGCACGACCGGGTTGATGACGTGCACGATATCGGGCCGGAAGCGGTCGAGCTCGCGTCCCAGGCGCGGCCGCGGCAGCCCCAGGAAGAGCTCCGGGTACCACGGCTTGAACGGCACGCCGGGCACGCGGACCACGCGGTGGCTCGCGTAGCGCTCCGGCGGGTTGTGGGGAGCGAAGATCAGCGCCTCGTGGCCGAGGCCCCGGAGCTGCTCGAGCGTCCGCACCAGCCGCGTGACCACGCCGTCGATCTTGGGCAGGAACGTCTCGGTGAAGAAGGCGATGCGCATGGCGGGGCGGCCGGGGCGCGCGGACGGAGGGACCGCGCGGCCCCTAGGCGGGCCGCGGGCCGGTAGGGCTCAGACCGGCTCCTTGTGGCTTGGCGCCTGCTGCGGTCGGCCGGGTTGCTGGTCGCGGGTCCAGGTGCTGGTGCAGGGGATCTTGTCGAGATCGGCGCGGTGGGCGTACTTCCTGGCGATGGTGGTGACCTCCTCGAGGAGGCCCTGCTGCAGGGTGGTGGGCTCGAGGCCGAGGTCGAGGAAGAGGTCGTTCTTGACGTGGAGCTCGTTCTCGGCGTCTTCCTTGCGGGGGTTGGGAACGTGCTCGATGCTGGCGCCGGTGATGCCTGCGACGAGGTTGGCGAGGTCGCGTACGCGGTGCGTCTCGGTCATCTGGTTGAGGATCTTGACGCGCTCGCCGTTCTCGGGCGGGTTCTCGATGGCCAGCTGCAGGCAGCGCACGGTGTCCTGGATGTGGATGAAGGCGCGGGTCTGGCCGCCGGTGCCGTGCACGGTGAGCGGGTAGCCGACGGCGGCCTGCATCAGGAAGCGGTTGAGGACGGTGCCGTAGTCGCCGTCGTAGTCGAAGCGGTTGATGAGGCGCTCGCCCAAGAGGGTGTCCTCGGTGTTGGTGCCCCACACGATGCCCTGGTGCAGGTCGGTGATGCGCAGGCCGTCGTTCTTGGCGTAGTACGCGAAGAACAGCTGGTCCTGGGTCTTGGTCATGTGGTAGATGCTGCCCGGGTTGGGGGGGTAGAGGATCTCCTGGCGGACCTTGTCGCCGTCGTCGGTGGTGACCTCGATGGGCAGGTAGCCCTCGGGGATCTTCATGCCGGCGGTGCCGTAGCCGTACACGCCCATGGTGCCGAGGTGCACCAGGTGCACGTCCACGCCCGACTCGACGATGGCGGCGAGGGTGTTGTGCGTGGCGTTGAGGTTGTTGTTGACGGTGTAGCGCTTGTGCCAGCTCGACTTCATGCTGTAGGGCGCGGCGCGCTGCTCGGCGAAGTGGATGATGGCGTCCGGCCGCTCCTCGCCGATGAGGGTGAGCAGGCGGTGGTAGTTGCCGGCGATGTCGAGGCGCTCGTAGCGCATCTCCCGCCCCGTGGCCTGCTGCCAGGCCTTGAGGCGCGTGCCCATCGGCGTGATGGGGGTGAGGCTGCCGGCCTCGAGCTCGTTGTCGATGTTGCGGCGGCTCAGGTTGTCGATGATGGTGATGTCGTGACCGAGCTTGCTCAGGTGCAGGCTGGTGGGCCAGCCGCAGAAGCCGTCACCGCCCAGAACGAAGATCTTCATGCGTACCTCCGGGCGCCGGTGGCGGCGCCGGCACGCGCCGCTCACGGAGCCGATCCCGTGGCGCGCATCCATGGGCGCCGAGCGCCGAGTCTGTGCCGTGCCGGAGGCGGACACGCCGGGTGCCTCCGACCACATGAGTGCGTGCCCGGACGGGGCCGTCCGAGGCACATGGAGTGTACCACCGGCCCCGTTGGCCGCTCGTGAGGCCGCCCGCAGCGCCACGACGGCCGGCGTCCGGTGCCGGCGCCGACCGGGCGGCGGGGTCGGGGTACGCTGACGCCGGTGGACGACGCGCGCGACGAGAGCTTCCATGCTCGCCTGACGGGGGTCCCGGACTACGCCGAGCAGGTCGCAGGCTACGCCTTCTACCCGCCGCGGGCGGGGCGCCTCGCAGCCGGCTACGACGGACCCTTCGCGGACGACCTCGAGCGTCTGGGCATCACCCCCTTCGCCCACCAGGCCCGGGCGCTCATCGCTCTCGGCGCGGGGCAGAACGTGGTGGTCGCCACCCCTACCGCTTCGGGCAAGTCGCTGGTGTACCAGCTCCCGACGCTCCGGGCGGCGGCGGCGGGGCGTGCCAGCCTCTACCTGTTCCCGACGAAAGCGCTGGCGCACGACCAGCTGGGCCGGTTGACGGCGATGGCCACGGCCTTGGACCTCCAGCTGGGGGAGGATGCCATCGCCTCGTACGACGGCGACACCCCGGAAGCGCGTCGCGCGCGGTTGCGCGACGGCGCGCTCGTGGCGCTCACCAACCCCGACATGCTCCACTACGGCGTGTTGCCGTACCACGCGCGCTGGGCGGGGTTCCTGTCGCGCCTCGACACCGTCGTGCTGGACGAGCTGCACAGCTACCGTGGGGTGTTCGGCACGCACGTCGCCAACGTGCTCAGGCGGCTCCTGCGCCTGGCGCGTCACTACGGCGCGGACCCCAGGCTGGTGGCGGCGAGCGCCACCATCGGCAACCCGCGTCAGCACGCCGAGGCCCTCACGGGCGAGCCGTTCACGCTGGTGGACGAGGACGAGGCGCCGCGCGGGGCGCGCGAGTTCATCCTCTGGCAACCGCCGGAGGTCCCCGGTGGGGCGCGCCGCCGCAGCGCCACCAGCGAGGCCGCCGATCTGGCGGCCAGGTTCGTGCGCGCCGGCATCAAGAGCATCTTCTTCTGCAACTCGCGCAAGGTCGCCGAGCTGCTCCGCCGCTACGCCGGCGCACGGCTCAGCGGCGAGGAGGCCCCGTTGCTGCAGAGCTACCGGGCGGGCTACAGCAGCGAGGACCGCCGGCTCATCGAGGCAGGCTTCAAGAACGGGGACATCCGCGTGCTGACCGCGACCAGTGCGCTGGAGCTGGGGATGGACATCGGCGGTGTCGATGCGGTGGTGCTGGTGGGGTACCCGGGTTCGAAGATGGCGCTGTGGCAGCGTTCCGGACGGGCCGGCCGCGAGCGCCGCCGGGCGTTGACGCTGCTGATCCCCGGCAACGACCCGCTGGACGAGTACTACCTGCACCACCCGGAGCTGCTCACCGAGGACGCGGTCGAGGATGCCGTGGCCGACCCCTTCAACAGCGAGCTGCACCCGCTCCATGTCGCCTGTGCGGCGGCCGAGCTGCCGATCCGCGACGGCGAGCGCGGGGTGTTCGGCCCCGATCTCGACCCGGCGAGCGTGCCGGGGCTCCACCGCGTGGACGGCGCCTGGAGCCACATGGGCCGTTACCCGCATCGGCGGCTGCGCATCCGCGGGCAGGCGGGGCGGCTGATCAGGCTCAGGCACGTCGGCGGCCGTTCGCTGGGCAGCGCCGACCTCGCCACGGCGCTGCGCGAGCTGCACCCGGGCGCCGTGTACCTCCACCAGGGCGAGCCCTACCAGGTGGTGCGGCTCGACCTGGGCCGCGGCATCGCCGAGCTGCTTCCGCACATCGAGGACTACTACACCCAGCCGCGCAGCGAGACCGACATCGAGGTGCTCGCCGTGACGCCAGGCGCGGCGGCGCCCTGGCCCACGGGCGTGCACCTGGGGCGCGTGCGCGTCGCCACCAACATCACCGCCTACGTGAAGAAGCGGTACGTGTCGGGGGCGGTGCTGGAGGAGCGTCCGCTCGACCTGCCCGAGCTCAGCTACCCCACGCAGGCCCTGTGGTTCAGCGCGGACGGCGTGGCCGACGCGGTCGCTCCGGCCGAGCTGCCGGGCGCGCTGCACGCGCTCGAGCACACCCTCATCGGCCTCCTGCCGGCGTTCGTGCTGTGCGAGCGGGCCGACGTCGGGGGCGTGTCCTACCCGCACTACCCCGCCACCGGAAGCAGCCAGGTGTTCATCTACGACGGGTACCCCGGAGGCGTCGGCTACGCCCGGGCCGGCGCGTCGCAGTTCGTCGCCTGGTTGCGGGCCGCGCGCGACCTGCTGGAGCGCTGCCCGTGCGAGAGCGGCTGCCCTCGCTGCGTGCTGTCGCCGAAGTGCGGCAACGGCAACCAGTACCTCGACAAGCACGCCGCCAGGCGCCTGGCCGCGGCGTTGCTGGCGCGGCTGGACGCGGTGCCGGCGGCGGCGCGCGCCTGAGCGCGCCAGCGCGCGCACGCCCCGCACGCTGCCGCGGCGCCGTGCTAGACTTCGCAGCCGTGCGGGTCGGCTTCGTAACCCAACTGTTGTGGGACCGCTACGGTACCTTCTGGCGCCACCTGGTGGAGGACGCCGGTGCGGAGAGCGTGGTGGCGGGCGGCGACCAGGTCCGGGGAGCGCTCGCCGACGCGCGCGTGGCGGCCGTGGGACCGCTCGCCTTCCGGCTGGCGGCCGCCCAGGCGGTGGCGCTGGCGGCGGCCGGGGTGGACACCCTGGTGGTTCCCGAGCTCAACGGCGAGCTCGACGGGGTCGTGGCGACCCCGCGCGGCGGAGGTGCCGACCCCTGGATCGCCGATTTCCCCGCCGCTCTGCGCTCGGCGGTGGCCGGTCTGCCGCCGCTGGTGCCGGTGCCGGCGTCGCTCGGGCCCGGCGTGGAGCGCGTCGTGGTCACGACGCTCCAGAACCTCCTCCACGACGCGCACGCCGTCAGACGGATCTGGGGGCGACGCCGGGCCGAGGCGCGGCCGCAGCGGCGGCCGGCTGCCCGCTGGGAGCCGGCGGCCGGCGAGCGCACGACCGTGGGGCTGGTGGCCCAGCCCTGGTTGCTCACCGACGCCCTCGCCGCGCGCGCCGGCCGCCAGGGGGAGCACCTGGTGGCCCAGCACCGGTTGGAGCCGGCGCTGCTGCGGGCAGAGGGAGCGCGCGTGGAGAGCGGCCTGGCGGCCACCGACGCCGAGGCGCTCGGCGCCGCCCGCCTGTTCGCGCGCCGCGGCGGCGTCGACACCGTGAGGTTCCTCGCCGACCGCGCCTCCGGAGCCGACGCCTGGCTGGCGGGGCGGCTCCGGGCGGCAGTGCGCAAGCCTCTCGAGGTGCGTTACCTCGATGACGTGCTGGCCGGCGCCGATCCCGTCGACATCGTGCTCGTGACGCAAGTAGACTGAAGCCCAGTGCGCGCCCTGGTCGTCGTCGTGGTGCTCGGCGTCGTCGCCGTCAACGCCTTCGGGGCATGGGCGGTCAGCCGGCGCAGGCCCGACGTGTCCCGCCTGTTCCTGCTCAGCGCCGTGGTGCTGGTGGTGGCGGCGGTGGCCGTCGGCTACGGCTTGCGCTTCGCCGCCTGGATCCTCGGCGGCGGCCTGCTGCTGGCGTGGCTCACCTCCTACCTGAACGCCCGCCGGGTGCTGGGGCGGGTGATCTGGCGCTACCACCTGTTGCGGGGGCTGGCGCTGGCGGCGCTGATGGTGCTGGGGCTGGTGGCGCTGCGCTGAACGCGCCGGGGCGGGTCGTCGACGGGGGGCGCCGTGGCCGCCGCCGTCCGGGGCGGGTGCCGTCCGTGGCCGGAGCGGCCGGCCACCCGCCGCCTCGTACAGCGCTCAGAACGCGCTCACGCCGGTGATCTGCCTGCCGAGCACCAGCGTGTGTACGGTGTCGGTGCCCTCGTAGGTGGCGACGGTCTCCAGGTTGAGCATGTGCCGGATGGTGGCGTACTCCGTGGTGATGCCATTGCCGCCGAGCAGGTCGCGGGCGGCGCGGGCCACGCTCAGGGCCGTGCGGACGTTGTCGCGTTTCGCCAGCGACACGCGCGAAGGCGCGTCGCCGCCGGCCTCCTTGAGCTGTGCCAGCCGGAAGGCCAGCAGGCTGCCCTTGGTGATGCCCGCCAGCATGTCGGCCAGTCGCTCCTGGACGATCTGCTTGTGCGCCAGCGGCGCCCCGAAGCTGGGCCGGTCGGCGACATAGGCCGTGACCTCGTCGAAGCAGGCCTGGGCGGCGCCGAGGACGCCGAAGGCGATGCCGAAGCGGGCCTGGTTGAGGCAGCTCAACGCTCCCTTGAGGCCGCTGACCTCGAGCTTGTCCGACGCCGGCACCGCCACGTCGTCGAGGTACAGCTCCGAGGTGACCGAGGCGCGCATCGAGGCCTTGGTCTTGATGTCGCGCGCCTGGAAGCCCTCGCTGGAGGTGTCCACGGCGAAGCCGAGGACCTCGCCCGAGTCCTCGTCGCGGGCCCACACGATGGCGACGTCGGCGCGCGAGCCGTTGGTGATCCAGCGCTTCACGCCGTTGATGACGTAGCGGTCGCCCGCCTTGCGGACGCGGGTGCTCATGGCGCCGGGGTCGCTGCCGGCGTCCGGCTCGGTGAGGCCGAAGCAGCCCACCGCCTCGCCGCTGGCGAGCGGCGGCAGCCAGCGCCGCCTGAGCGCCTCCGAGCCGTAGCGGTGGATGGGGTACATCACCAGGCTCGACTGCACGCTCACGAACGAGCGCATGCCCGAGTCGGCGTACTCCAGCTCGCGGTTGATCAGCCCGTACGCCATGGGCGACGCGCCGGCCCCGCCGTAGCTCTCGGGCAGCGTGGCACCGAGCATGCCGAGCGCGCCGAAGCGCCTCGGCAGGTCCTCGGGGAAGACGTCCTCGCGCCACCAGTCCCCCACCTGCGGGAGGATCTCCGAGCGCACGAAGTCCCGCACGCTGTCGCGGATCATGCGCTCCTCGGGGGTGTAGAGCGACTCCAGGTCGTAGAAGTCCTGCAGGGACGGGGCCGAGGCGGCCTGCGTTCGAGCGGTCATGGGTCCTCCTGCGGTCGGCGGGTCTGGGATGTGGTCGGTCGGGCCGCTCCCCGGCGGCTCAGCTGTCGCCGAACAGCTTCTTGAGGGCGTCCTCCTTCGTCGTCTTGTGGGCGACGGAGTAGCGGGTCCCCTCGCGCGCGAGCTTACCCTGGTCGACCAGGGAGGCCAGGGACGACTCGATGGTGTCGACCGCCAGCTCTTCGAAGTGTCTCTCGTCGATGTAGCGCTGGACGTCTCTAAGCGTGGCGCCCTTGGTCCCGGAGGACTCCACGGCGTCGTATACCCAATCGTCCACCGTCATGGTTCAGTGTACGCCCGGTGGCGAGGCGCGGCCGGGGCGCACTCGCGAGCGGGCGGTAAACAGAGCGGCATCCGCGAGAGGCCGCGCGGGCCTCCCGGCCGGCGCGGCCGGGCGCCGCCGGCGGCCACCGTGGGAACCGCCGGGGTCAGTGGAAGAGGATGCCTTGTGGCCCGTGCCCGGCGGGGCTGCGGAAGGCCTCGATGGTGCCCCCCGAGAGCTCTCCCCAGGTGACCTCGTCGTCCATGTGGATGACCTTGACCGGGCAGGCTTCGACGCAGGCCCCGCAATCCAGGCAGCGCTCGGGCTCGAGCCGCAACACCGGCCCGCTGCCCTCGGCCGGCTCGAAGTCGCGGGAGAAGGCGCCGGTCGGGCACACGCGCGTGCAGACCGGGCACATGATGCAGCCGTCGTCGACACGCGGCAGACGCCAGTGCACCTGCTCGCCCGGCTCGGGCCGCGCCAGCTCGAGGATGTGATACCGGCGCAGCGTCTCCTGCGGAAGCGCTCTGGGCCCCTGGTCCTCGGAGGGAACCCGCAGGACCGCTTCCAGCGGCGCGAGCGCACCTGCGGCCGAGCGACGGATGCTCCGGATGCCACCGCTCAGCAGGTCGCGGCGGCTCACGCCCTGCGGTGTTCCGTCCTCGTCCAGCCGCTCCCGCTGCTCGATGCGGACCTCGATGTCGCGGCCGTGCGCCCGCAGCAGCCCGCGCGCTTCCTCGACCGCCTCGGCGAGCCCCTCCAGGATCGCGGGCACGCCGATGGGGCAATCGCTGCAATCGCCGTGCGCCAGCGTGACCTCGCCGCGCCTGGCGGTCAGGCGCACGATGTCGCTCGCCTGTAGCCGGCCCAGACACAGCACGCTCTGGGCGCTGCCGCCCACCTCCGAGCAGCGGACGGAGCTCCCCGGCTCGTAGCTGACCTTCGGCTCCAGAGCCTGGGACGGGCACAGCTGCACGCACAGCCCGCAGCCGCTGCAATCCACCTCGTCGATATCGATCTGGCGTCCCAGCTCGATCGCCTCGTGCGGACAGGCGGCGACGCAGGCATGGCAGGCCGTGCTGGACTGCGTGACGGCGATGCAGCGCTCCGGCGCGTACGCCGGCGCGACGTTGGTGGCCTTGAGGACGAACTTGAGGAGGTCTTCGAATCCAGGCATGCGCGTACCTGCCGTCCAGGATACCTAGAAGCCGTACACCTCGAGCCGCTTCTCCGAGAGCTTGGTGTGGTAGCCGGTATCCGCGAGGTAGCGGTCGAAGGCGTCGAAGTCGATCTGCTGCTTCTGGTCCGACAGGGCCACGGAGGGGTTGGGGTGGACCTCGAGCATGATGCCGTCGGCGCCGATGGCGAGACCCGCCTTGGTGAGGGGCACCAGCAGGTCGCGCCGGCCACCGGAGTGGGTGACGTCGACCAGCACGGGTAGGTGCGTCTCGAGCTTGGCCAGCGCCACCGCCGACACGTCGAGCGTGTTGCGCGTGTAGCGCTCGAAGGTGCGGATGCCGCGCTCGCACAGCACCACGTTGGGATTACCCTCGCTCATCAGGTACTCGGCGGCCATCACCCACTCCTCGACGGTGGCGGACAGCCCGCGCTTGAGGAGCACCGGCTTGCGGCTGCGGCCGGCCGCCTTGAGCAGCGTGAAGTTCTGCATGTTGCGGGCGCCGATCTGCAGCAGGTCGACGTACTCCTCGAAGAGCGGCAGCAGCCCGGCGTCCATGAGCTCGCTCACGAAGGCCAGGCCGTGACGGTCGCACGCCTCCCGGGCGAGGCGGAGGCCCTCCTCGCCGAGCCCCTGGAAGCTGTAGGGGTCGGTCCGCGGCTTGAAGGCGCCGCCGCGGAACAGGGTCACGCCCTGGGACGCCACATGAGCGGCCACCGCCTCGACCTGCGCCGCCGACTCGATGGCGCACGGCCCGGCGATGAGCACGGGCGCGTGCTTGCCGCCGATGGGTACGTCGCCGACCATCACCACCGTGTCCTGGCCGTGGGTCGTGCGCGACGTCAGGTAGCGCCGCTTCTCCTGGGTCTCCTCCAACTGCATGCTCGCCTGGAAGATCTGCTTGAACAGGCTCTTGACCGCGGCGTCGCTGAAAGGCCCCTGGTTGGCGCCGGTCAAGGCTTCGAGCATCTCCTGCTCGCGCACCGGGTCGTAGTGCGCCAGCCCCATGGCGGTCTGCAGCTCGCCGATCTCCTCGGCGATGGCGGCACGGCGGGACAGCAACTCGAGGATCTCGAGGTTGAGACCGTCGATGCGGGCGCGTAGGCTGTGGATCTTTCCGTCCATGCTCCATCCTACGGCGTGCGCCGGCTCTTCCCGCCGGCACCGGGGCCAGCCGCCCGGTCCGGCTCAAGCCGCGGCGTCGGCGGGCTCCTGCTCGGCGTTTCGAGCCAGGCGCGTGCCGATGCGGAGCGTGACCTCGTAGAGGACGAGGAGCGGCAGGAACACCAGGAGCGGCATCACGATCGGGTCGGCGACGGGCGTGATCAGCTCGGCGAAGGAGAACAGGATGAAGTAGGCGACCTTCCGCGAACGGCGATAGCGGCTCGGGGGCACCAGCCCCAGGCGCATCGTGAGCACCATCACGACCGGGAACTCGAAGGCCGCCCCCAGCGCGACCATCATGAACAGCGCCATGTTGACGTACTTCGTGATCCCCGGCAGGTACTGGATGTTGGGCCCATACTGCGACAGCAGGAAGCCCATGGTCGGCGAGAGCAGCAGGTAGCCCGCGCCGGCGCCGCACAGGAACAGCCCCACCACCGAGAGCAGCGTAGGCACCGCCACCCTGCGCTCGCCGTCGGTCAGGCCCGGGAGGATGAACGCCAGGATCTGGTAGAGCCACGCCGGCGAGGTGAAGATCAGCGCCGACCAGAACGCCAGCTGCAGGCGGATGGTGAAGCCGTCCACGGGGCCGAAGCCGACCAGCTTGGTGCCGTTCAGAGGGCGCTCGAGGAACGCCAGCACCGCGCTGGAGAAGAAGTACATGACGACCGTGGCCGCCACGACGACCAGGACTCCGACGAACAGGCGCCGGCGCAGCTCCTCCAGGTGATCGAGGAACGGCATCGCCCTGCCGGCGTTGCCGCTCCCGCGGTTGCCTCGATCTGCCACGACCTAGATGCGTCTCCTGGAACTAGCCGTTCTCGCGCGGAACGTTCGCCGGCTCCGGCTTCGGCTCCTGGCTCTGCTCGGAGCTGGCCTCCTGGAAGTCGTTGGCCATCTCCTTGCTCGCCTGCCGGAACTCGCGGATGCTCCGGCCGAGGTTCTTGCCGAAATCGGGGAGCCGCTTGGGCCCGAAGATCAACAACGCCAGCACGATGATGACCACGATATGGATGGGTTGAAGCCCGAACATGCCTGCTCCTTCCGGGGTCGTGCCCCTGGGACCCGCCGGCGCCGGTGCGCGCCGGGCCGGTGCGCGGCGCCTGCCTCAGTCGTCGCGTTCCTCCGGGCGACGATCCGCCTGGCCGCCCGCCTCCTCCTTGAAGGCGCGGACCGACCTGCCTGCGTTGCGGGACACCTCTCTCATCTTACCAGGCTTGAAGACGAGATATCCCAGCAGGACCAGGATGATGATGCCAGCCGGTTTGAGCACCCACATGTCCGCTCCTCCCTCCGCGGTCGTCCCTCGATGGTACCCGACCATGAGGCCGGCCCGGGTTCGCGGTACGCGGCGTCGGGCGAGCGGCACCCGGGCCGGAGCTTTTCCCGTCAAGAACGCCAAAAGCTCCGTTGACAGGGAAAAATCGCGCGTGCTAACTTAGGCATCCGGACGTCAGCCCGGCTCCCGTCTCGCGGCGGGGGGCCAGCGTCGGCGAGGCCGTGAGGAGCGGCGCGCCACCCTAGCTCAACCGGTAGAGCATCCGACTTGTAATCGGAAGGTTGTCGGTTCGACTCCGATGGGTGGCTCCACGGCGCGGTGCCGCTCTCGAGAGCGGGCGTCCAGGGTGCGGGTAGGTGCCCGAGTGGTTAAAGGGGACGGACTGTAAATCCGTTGGCTTTTGCCTACGCTGGTTCGAATCCAGCCCTGCCCACCACAGCCGGCGGCCCCTGCGGCCGTACCGGCCGGTAAGGCGCGTCCCCCGGGGGCCGCGCAGGAGTGCGGGAGTAGCTCAGTTGGTAGAGCGTCAGCTTCCCAAGCTGAATGTCGCGGGTTCGAATCCCGTCTCCCGCTCCAGTCTCCTCCCGTTCGCGGCAGGCGCCGCGGCCGTGGGCGCGGGCGGGAGGGGGACGGTGAACGGGGTTGACGAGCGGGCTCGTGTAGCTCAGTGGTAGAGCACTCCCTTGGTAAGGGAGAGGTCGACGGTTCAATCCCGTCCACGAGCTCCAAGACAAATCCCCCGGAGCCGGATCGAGTCGCGCTCGCCCTGATCCAGGACGAGCGGGCTCGTTTCGGCTGGGAAAGGACATGCACGATGGCTAAGGGTGTGTTTGAGCGTACGAAGCCGCATGTGAATGTGGGGACGATTGGGCATGTGGATCATGGGAAGACGACGTTGACGGCTGCGATTACGTTTGCGGCGGCGGCGGCGGATCCTTCGGTGGAGATTCAGGAT
>DATFNF010000097.1:0-7130 GCA_035266525.1 Trueperaceae bacterium
ACGGACTCCGCGCCGAACCCGAGGCTGCCACGCAGCAGGGTGGCCCCCGCCAGGCCGGCGTCGTGGGCGCCCCGCAGGAGCGCCTCGAAGGCAGGCCGTCCGGCCACGCGATCGCCCTCGCCGAAGAACACGCGCAAGAGCTCGGCCCGGGCGCCGACGCGGCGAGTCGGCGCGCTCACGCCCGCCGCCCCTGCAGCCTGCCGTTCACGACGCCCCTGCCAGCCTGAGGGCGGCCGCGCGTCCTGCCAGGATGGCCACGTAGCCGACGACGAGGTTGAGCAGCACGTACGCCCCGGCCCGCACCAGCTCGCCCTCGCGGACCAGCATCTGGCTCTCGAGCTCGAACGTGGAGAAGGTGGTCAGCGCGCCCAGGAAGCCGGTGCCGACCGCCACGCGCGCCGACGGCGACAGCAGGCCGCGCAGCCCCAGCTCGGTGACGAACGCGAGCAGGAACGAGCCCACCACGTTGACGACCAGGGTCGCCAGCGGGAAGCCCGCGTAGGCGGTGGTCTGGAGGGCTCCCTGCACCACGTTGGTGGTGGCGTAGCGCGTCAGGGCGCCAAGGGCGCCGCCCAGCATGACCCCGAGGATGAGCATGTCGGACTCCCGGCGTTCCGGAGTGGGGGTAAGGCGTCATCAGCCGAACGCGTGGCGGTTGATCGAGGGCGAACGCCATCGCCCGCGGGAGTGTATCATCCTGCGCGGCGGGGCGGCCTGCGGCCGGACGCCCGTCGCTCGGGCCGCGCGGGGCGGGTGGTAGCATGAAGTCCCGGGAAGGTGAGGCATGGAGCGCAAGTACATCTTCATCACCGGCGGGGTCGTGTCGAGCCTGGGCAAGGGCATCGCCACGTCCAGCATCGGAGCCCTGCTGAGGGCCCGGGGATATGCGGTCACGGCCGTCAAGATCGATCCCTACATCAACGTGGACGCGGGCACCATGCGTCCCTACGAGCACGGGGAGGTGTTCGTGACCGACGACGGTGCCGAGACGGACCTGGACATCGGCACCTACGAGCGGTTCCTCGACGTCGACCTCTCGCGCGGCAACAACATCACGACCGGGCAGATCTACCAGAGCGTCATCGAGAAGGAGCGTCAGGGAGCCTACCTGTCACAGACGGTCCAGGTGATCCCGCACGTCACCGACGAGATCAAGCAGCGCATCCTCGACGCCGGCGAGCGTGCCGAGGCGGAGCTGGTCCTGGTCGAGGTGGGCGGCACGGTCGGCGACATCGAGTCGCTCCCCTTCCTGGAGGCCATCCGCCAGATCCGCTTCGAGATGGGACGCGAGAACACCCTGTACCTCCACGTGACGCTGCTGCCGTACCTGGGCGCCACCGAGGAGTACAAGACCAAGCCCACCCAGCACTCCGTGGCGACGCTCCGCGGCGTCGGCATCCAACCGGACGGCCTCATCCTGCGCTCCAAGACGCCCGTACCCGAGGAGGCGCGCCGCAAGATCGCGCTCTTCACCAACGTCGAGGCCGACGCCGTGTTCAACGCCTACGACGCGGACTTCGTCTACGCCGTGCCGGAGATGCTGGAGCAGCAGAACCTGGGCCGGTTCGTCGAGCGCATGCTCGGCCTCGAGCGGGTCACGCCCGAGCTGCGCGTGTGGCAGGACGCCGTGCGGGTGTTGCGCGACCCCTCCCGCGAGGTCACCATCGCCGTGGTGGGCAAGTACGTAGCCATGCCGGACGCCTACCTGAGCCTCATGGAGGCACTCAAGCACGCGGGCATCGCCAACGATGCCCGCGTCGACATCGAGTGGGTCAACGCCGAGGCGTTGGTGGAAGCCGACCTCAGCCCGCTCCAGGGATTCGACGGCATCCTCGTTCCCGGCGGCTTCGGCGTGCGCGGCATCGAGGGCAAGGTGCGAGCCGCGGAGGTCGCCCGCGAGCACGCCGTCCCCTACCTGGGCATCTGCCTGGGCATGCAGGTGGCGGTCATCGAGTACGCCCGGCACGTGGCCGAGCTCGAAGCGGCCAACTCCACCGAGTTCGATCCCTACACCCCCCACCCGGTCATCGACCTGATGCCCGAGCAGCTCGAGGTCGCCGACAAGGGCGGCACCATGCGACTGGGTCGCTGGCCTATGCGCGTCGCACCCGGAACGCTCCTCGCCTCGCTGTACGAACACGCCGCGCAAACCTCCGGCGGGGTCGTCTACGAGCGCCACCGGCATCGCTACGAGGTGAACCCCGGCTACGTCGAGCGGCTGAAGACCGCGGGCCTCACCATCTCGGGCATCACCCCCGGCATGGCCGGGCGGGGCGAGGGCCTGGTCGAGGCCATCGAGATCCGCCGGCACCCCTTCTTCCTCGGCGTGCAATCGCACCCCGAGTTCCGCTCGCGCCTGATGCGGCCCAGCCCTCCCTTCCGCGGGTTCATCCATGCCGCCGTCGAACGCGCTCTGGCGCGCATCCAGCGCGGCGACGGCACGCCCTCGCTCGGCGAGGACGTGCCCACCACCGTCCCCGGCAAGGCGCCTCTGTGAGACCGGCTTGGGCGCGCCGGTGAACCCCGCCGAGCCGCTCGTCATCGGGCTGGCGGGCGGCACCGGCTGCGGCAAGACCACGGTGGCGGAGGCGATCGTCGAGGCGGCCGGCGCGGCCAATGTCACCATCCTGCCGCAGGACGCCTACTACCGGGCGCAGCCCGAGGTGCCGTTCGAGGCGCGGGCCATGACCAACTACGACGAGCCTACGGCGTTCGACAACGATCTGCTGGTCGAGCACATCGATCGGCTCCTTCGCGGACAGGCCGTGGAGCGCCCGGTCTACGACTTCGTGCGTCACGACCGCGCGCCGGAGACCGTCACCACGGAGCCGGCGCCGGTGCTGGTGGTGGAGGGGATCCTGGTGCTCTTCGAGCCCACACTGCGCGAACGCATGACCCTCAAGGTATTCGTCGACGCGCCGCCGGACGAGCGCTTCATCCGGCGGCTCGAGCGCGACGTGCGCGAGCGGGGCCGCCAGGCGCAGAGCGTCATCGCCCAGTACCGCCGGACCGTGAAACCGATGCACGACCTGTTCGTGGAGCCGACCAAGCAGCACGCCGACCTGATCGTCCCCGAGGGCGGACGCAACCGCGTCGCCCTGGAGGTGCTGGCGAGCTACGTGGGCCGCACCATCACCCAACGGAACGGAGGCTGAACCGGTGTTGAACCCGCCCGTCCGCCGCCTGCTGTGGCTACTGGTGGCGCTGAGCCTCATCCCCGCCGGCATCCTGGTGACACGCCGCATCCGCGCCGAGGGCATCAGCGAGCGCGTGGCGCTGGTCATGGACGCCCAGGCGCTCACCGACCAGGCGCACGAGCTCGGCATGACCCCCGAGGCGCTCGCCGAGCGCTACCGCAAGCTCGGCCTCACGGGTGTCGCCGTCTACGAGGACACCATCGCCAGCCTGGTCGCCAAGGGCCGGGCGGTGGCCATGTTGGGCGGCACCGCCCGGGCGCAGGCGGCGGCCAGCGGTGAGACCCCGCCGAACGTGCCCGGCGACGCCACGCTGGTCTCCGCCACCGCCCCCGGCGCATTGGACGCCCTCCTCAAGGACAACGTGCCCAAGCCCACCAGCGTCCGCTTCGGCGGGCGCGACTGGTACGTGTACCCGGGCGACGTGCGCAACAGCCTGCCGGCCGGCCCCGACATGGCCGAGATCCGGGCCTGGACGAAGATGGGCTTCGAGATCGCCTACCGCCCCCGCAACGCGCCCTACCGTCTGCTCGACCCCGGCTCCGACTTCCCCTCGCAGGCGCGCTACCTGATCTACGCGGGCACGCAGGTCCCCGGCTATCCGGGCAACGTGTCGCCGCTGGTGAAGGCATCGCAGCCCTATCTCACGGCCCTGATCGAGGGCACGCCCCAGCAGGGCCTGGACGGGCTGCTGTCGAAGGTCCCGACGGTCCGTCTGCTGTCCTTCAACCAGGATTACATCAACCGCCGGCTCAGCCCGCCTGACCTCATCGACAAGTACATGCTGGCCGTGAACGAGCGCAACATCCGGCTGCTGTACCTGCGTCCCTACACCACCACCGACCAGGGCGACATGCTCGCCAACACCGACGCGCTAGTCGGGGGCCTTTCGCGGGCGCTGCGCCAGGCGGGCTACACGGTGGCGCCGCTCCGGGAGCAGACCTTCCACTACCGCACCAGCGCCGTGCTGCGGGCGCTGGCGGGCGTCGGTGCGCTCGCGGGCGTGCTGCTCCTGGCGGGCATCTTCCCGGCTCCCTGGGGGTGGATCGTGGCGGCGCTGCTGGCCCTCCTCGGGGTGGCGGCGGGCGGCGCCAGCTGGGACGCGCTCGCGCTCCTGGCGGCGCTGTCGTTCCCGGTCCTCGGCTACGGGTACCTGCGGCGCAACGTCGGGAGCGTGGTGCTGGCGACGGCGGTGAGCGTGTGCGGCGCCGCGCTGCTGGCCGCGGTGGGCAGCGAGCGGTCCACCATGCTCGCCATCCACCCGTTCCGCGGCGTGGGCGCGACGCTGGTGGTGCCGCCGGCGCTGTTCCTGCTCCACTATGCCCTGCGCTATCGGCGTCCTGCGGCCTGGGTGCGGGAGTTCTGGGGCGCCGAGGTGCGCGTCTCGCACGTGGTGTTGGGGTTGCTGGCCGTCGCCATGATCGGCTTCGCCTTCCTCAGGCGCGGGAACACGCCCATCATCGGCGCATCCCACCTGGAGCTCCAGATACGGCAGTGGCTGTCCCAGACGCTGACGGTCCGTCCACGCTTCAAGGAGCTCGTGGGCCATCCGCTGGCCGTGCTGGCCTTCGCGTTCCCCCGCTGGCCGGCGTGGCTGCGGGGCCTGCTGCTGACCGGCGGGGTGCTCGCCCAGGCGAGCGTGCTCAACACCTTCAGCCACTACCACACGCCGCTGGTCATCTCCGCGGAGCGCACCGGCATCGCCCTGGGCATCGGCCTGGCTGTCGGCCTCGTGCTGGTGCCCATCGCGCGGCTGGTGGTCCGCCTCGGGCGCGCCTGGCTGGCGGACTCGAGCGCCGCCGGCGACGCCTGAGCGCCCACCGGCAGCCGTGCGCGTCCTGCTCAGCGGTTACTACGGCTACGGCAACCTGGGCGACGAGGCGCTGCTCTCGGGTCTCAGCGGCGGGCTGCGGGCGCTCGGCGCCGAGGTGTGCGTGCTCTCCGGCGATCCGGCGGGGACCCGGGCGCTCCACGGCGTGGCCGCGGCGGGTCGCTACCGCGGCGTCCCCGCCGCCCTGTGGCGCAGCGACGCGCTCGTCTCGGGCGGCGGCGGGCTCCTGCAGGACGCCAGCAGCAGCCGCAGCCTGAGCTATTACCTGACGCTGCTGCGGCTGGCACGGCGGCTCGGCAAGCGGACGTGCGTGTACGCGCAGTCGGTCGGGCCGCTCTCGGACGGCGGCCGCCGGCGGGTCGCGCGGGCGTTGCGCGGCGTCCCGGTGGCCGTGCGCGACGCGGCCTCGCAGGCGCTGCTGCGCGAGCTGGGGGTGGCGTCGGCGCTGGTGGCGGACCCGGCGTTGCTGCTGGCCTGCCCCCCGCCGGCGGAGCGCGAGCCGGCGGGCGAGGTACGCCCCGTGCTGCTGATCCCGCGAGGCGGGCACCCCGACCTCAACGAGGCGCTGGCCGGCGCCGGCCGGCGGCTGCTGGAACGCGGCGTTCCGGTGTGCGTCCTCGGGCTCCACGCGGTCGAGGACGGCGCCGAGGTGGCACGGCTGGCGGCCGCGCTGTGCGTCGACGCCTGGTACGCGACCACGCCCGCCGACGCCATGCGCCTCACGGCGACCGCTCGGTACGTGCTGTCGGTGCGCCTGCACGGGCTGATCTTCGCCGCGGCCTGCGGCGTCGGGTTCGCCGGCCTGGTGTACGACCCCAAGGTCGCCGGCTTCCTGGAGGAGGCCCGCGCGCCCGCCTTCGAGCGACCGGTGGAGCCGGCGGGCCTGGCCGACGTCGCGTCCCGGGGCGAGGCGCCGGACGCCGAGGCGATCGGGCGCCTGACGGACCGCGCACGCCGCGGGCTCAGCTGGCTCGAGGCGTGTCTCACCGGGACCACAGCCGTCCAGGAACACACCTCTGGTTAAGCAATCCTCATCCTGAGGCGCTACTCTGACGGCGTGCTTCGGTTCGCCCCATTCCTACTCCTGCTCGTGGCGCCCCTGGCGTTCGCGCAGAGCGCCTTCAGCCAGATGCAGGACCTGCTGGATCGGGGGTACTACAACTCGGCGGCGCAGCTCAACGGCCCCGAGCTGATCAAGACCTACCCCGACCGGCCGGACGCGCACTTCCTCTACGCCGAAGCGCTCTACCTGACGGGGAACCTCAGCGCTGCCAAGACGCAGCTCGACGCGGCGGACAAGCTCGCGGGCGACCACGTGGACCCCCGCCTGCAACACCTCGCCGGGTTGCTCACGGCAGCGAACGGCGACCCGTCGTCCGCGCTCCCGCCCCTACAGGCGGCCTTCAACGAGACCCACGACTACACCTACGCCATGGACTGGGGTCGGGTGGCGTGGCAGGCGGGCGCGTTCGACCAGGCGCTCGGCGCCTTCCAGGCGGCGGCGGACACCGACCAGGGGAAGACCACCATGTGGCCGCTCCTGGACCAGGGTCGCATCCTGATCTACCTGGGGCGGTACCAGGACGCGATCCAGAAGCTGAACAAGGCCATCGACGTGTTCGAGGCCACGGACCCGGGCGGAGCCCGCCCGGGCTCGCCCGCCTACGTCGAGGCCTTCTACCGACTCGGCCAGGTGTACGAGAAGCTGGGGAACGTCAGCCAGGCCGAGACCAACTACCGGTCCGCGCGCACCGCCGACCCGAACTACGCTCCGGCGATCGACGCGCTCGACCGGCTCTCGCGCAGCTTCCCTTAGCGCGCGCGAGTCCGGTTCAGGCCGGCGGGCCCGCTGCGACGTCGCAGCTCCGGGCCGCCGGTGATGGGAGGTCATCATGTCCGCCCTGAAAACGGAGACCGTGCATCCTTCTTCCTGCGAGCCCGCCGCACCCGTCCCCGAGACGCTGGCGCTTCCGACGCGTACGTTGGAGCCGGGTCAGGTGTTGTTCGAGGCGGATCGGGATGCGAGCAGTTTGTACGTGGTGAACTTCGGGGTGTTGAAGGCGGTGGTGCCGACGAGTCTGGGTCGCGATCGGATCGCGGACCTG
>DATFNF010000098.1:0-7629 GCA_035266525.1 Trueperaceae bacterium
CTCGTAGCGCTTGTTGATCTCCAGGGCCGCCGGGCTGAGCGCCTTGCCGGTTTGGTTGGCCGGGCACACGTTGGCGCAGCGGTTGCACTGGATGCAGGCGTAGGCGTCGAGCAGCTGCGGGTAGCGCAGGTGCTCGAGACGGGCGGCGCCGTACTGCTCCAGGCTCTCGTCCTCGAAGTCGATCGGCTCGAGCACCCCCGTGGACAGCGGCCGTCCGTCCCGGCGCCGCTCCAGCGTGAAGTTGAACGCCGAGGCGATCAGGTGAAGGTGCTTGGAGCGCGGGAAGTACGGCAGGAACGCCAGGATCAGCCCGAGCGCCGCCCACCAGCCCAGGTGCCACCCCCAGATGCGCCCCGGCCCGTACCCGAGCAGCGACGCCAGACCGCTGGCGAAGGGCTGGAAGCGGTCGGCATGTCCCTCCGAGGCGAGCAGCGCGCTCTCCCCGAAGAAGCGGAAGCCCACGTGGAGGAGGATGAACGCCCCGACGATGAGGCTGTCGCGCTGCACGCCCCGCGCCTGCACCTTCTCGTGCAACGGGGTCCGCTCGCCCAGCGCCAGGTTGCGGTCCCGCGCCCAGAAGCGCCGCGCCAGCATGAACGCCATGCCCACCAGGATCAGGATGGTCAGCACGTCGGCCAGCAGGCGGTAGACGTCCCCCACGGCGCCGAAGCGCAGGTGCGCGGTCCAGGCGCGCGGCAGGTAGCCGTTCAGCAGATCGATGAGGTTGACGAACAGGTAGAGCACGAAGCCGTAGAAGATGAAGGCGTGGAAGGCGCTCACCAGCGGTCGCCGCTTGAACACCGTGCGCTGGGACAGCCACCGCGCCAGCGCGCGCCCGGCGCGCTCCGGCAAGCGGTCGAGCCTCGGGACGCTGCCCGGCCCGCCGCGCAGCACCACCCGCACCACCTGCGCGAAGCCGACGTAGGTGAAGCGCAACGAGACGAGCGCCAGGACCAGGAAGACGAGTTTCTCAGGGGTGCTCAGCACTGGGTCCCTCCGGAGCCCCGGCGCCCCGGCAGGTGGCCGGCGCGCCGGCGTCTCCAGGCGGGGCCCGGGCTTTCGTGGTCGTGCCCCAGTCTAATCGCCCGGCACGGGCACGCCCCCGGGCGACCTCGCACCGCGTACACGTCGCCCTCGGCTCCGGCGGGAGCCGCCGGCACGCCATGGCATGCGCCGGAAGGCGCGCCGCGGGCTCCACGGGGCGGCGGCCGCCGCTCGCGAGGGCCGGCTACGGACCTGTCGCCACCTGCACCCCCAGGTAGAGGCGGCCGATCTGCGGGTTGCCGAGCACCTCGTCGTGCGACCCTTCGAGCCGCACCTGGCCACTCTCCAGCACGATGCCGTGGGTGGCGATGCCCAGCCCGGCGCGCACGTTCTGCTCCACCAGCAGGATGGTGCGGCCGCCCTCGTGCATGCGCCCGACGGTCTCGAACACGGTCTTCAGCGTGCGCGGGTCCAGCCCCATCGACGGCTCGTCGAGCAGGATCAGCTCGGGATCGAGCATCAGCGAGCGGGCGAACTCCACCAGCCGCTGCTGCCCGCCGGAGAGGTTGCCCGCCTTCTCGCCGGCCCGCTCCTTGACGATGGGGAACATCTCCTCGATCTCGCGCAGGCGCTCGTCGACGGTGCCCGCGTCCCGCACCGTGAACGCTCCCAACCGCACGTTCTCCCGCACCGTCATGTCGGGGAACAGGCTGTGGTTCTGCGGCACCTGCACGATGCCCAGCGCCAGCGCCCTGCGGGGGTTGAGGCCGGTGACCGCTCGCCCCCGGTACAGCATCTCGCCGCGCCTGGGCTTGAGCAGGCCGCTCACGACCTTGAGCACCGTCGACTTGCCGGCCCCATTGGGGCCCACGATGCAGGTGACCGATCCTTGCCGGACGCTCAGGTCGAGGGACTTGAGCACGTCCGAGCCGTCGTAGCCGGCCGTCAGACCGCGCATCTCCAGAAGCACGCTCACGCCCCCAGGTAGGCCTCGAGGACCCGTGGATCGTTGCGGACCGCCTCGGGCTCGCCGTCGGCGATGGTGACGCCGTGGTTCATCACCACCACGCGGTCGCAGAGCCCCATCACGAACTCCATGTTGTGCTCCACCATCAGGAAGGTGACCCCCAGCTCGTTCAAGGCGCGGATGCGCTCGGTGAGGTAGCGGATCATGGTCGGGTTGACGCCGCCGGCGGGCTCGTCCAGCAGGATGACCTGCGGCTCGGCCACCAGCACGTAGGCGAACTCCAGAAGCTTCTTCTGCCCGTAGGAGAGGTTGCGCGCCGGCACGTCCTCGAGGCGCGTCAGCCCGACGAACTCGAGCAGCTCCAGCGCGCGGGCGTGCTCCTTGGACGAGCTCCAGCGGCCGAACAGCCCGCCGAGCCCCTGCCGCTGGGCGGCCACGTGCATGTTCTCGAGCACGGTGAGGCGCGGGAAGATGCGGGTGAGCTGGAAGGTGCGGCCGATGCCGAGCTGGAACACCCGTTCCGGCGCGGCGTTGGTGATGCGCTTGCCGTCGAACGCCACCTCGCCGTCGTCGACGGCCTCGTAGCCCGTCATGACGTTGAACAGCGTGGTCTTGCCCGAGCCGTTGGGCCCGATGAGGCCGGTGAGGCTGCCCTTCTCCACGGTGATCGAGCAGCCGTCGAGCGCGACCACCCCACCGAACGCCTTGCGCACGGCGGTGGCCTGCAGCAAGCTCATGCCGGGCCACCCCCTCGCTCGGCCTCGCCGTCGCCCGCCAGCGCGGCGCCGCCCGCACCGTCCGCGTCGGCGCCCCGCAGCGGCCCGGCGAGTGCCTCGGAGCGCTGGAAGCGTGCGCGCAGCGCCGGGATGATGCCCTGCGGCAGCAGCAGGATGATGGCCAGGAACATGGCGCCGTAGATCATCAGGTAGAAGCCGGGCTTGCCGAACTCGATGGTGAAGTACTGCTGGGCAGGCACCAGGATGACGGCGCCCAGCACCGGCCCGGCCAGCGTGCCCAGCCCGCCGAGGAACGCCATGAGCGCCACCATCAGGTCGTTGAGGGGGTCGAAGGCGAAGGACGGGAAGATCGACTCCACGAAGTAGGCGTGCAGACCGCCGACCATGCCGAAGAAGAAGGCAGCGGTCACGAAGGCGGTGAGCTTGAAGGGACCGGTACGGACCCCGAGGCCGCGGGCGCGGTCCTCGTCGTCGCGGATGGCGAGCAGCCCCAGGCCGTACTTGGAGTTGCGGATCCACCAGGAGACGAGCAACGCCAGCAGCAACACGGCGAGCCCGACGTAGTAGAAGGGGATGTCGTAGAAGGCGCCGCTCCAGTGCACGGGGATGGGCAGGCTCATGCCGCGGGAGCCGTTGGTGACGCTCCGCAGGTTGTACGCCATGAGCTGCATGATGAAGAACATGGCGATGGTCACGATGACGAAGGTGTGCCGCCGGGTGCGCAGCGCCACCCAGCCCATGGGGATGGCGAAGACGACGGCGATGAGGCCGGCCAGCGGCAGCAGCAGGAAGGGCAACCAGCCGCCGGGCACGTGCCAGTCCTGGCACAGGATGGCCACGGCGTAGGAGCCGATGCCGAAGTAGGCGGCATGGCCGATCGAGATGTAGCCGCTGTAGCCGGAGAAGGCGTTCCAGGCGGTGACCGCGGCGGCGAACATCAACGTGAGCACGGCCACCTGCTCCACCGCCGGGTTGGGGAAGAGCAGCGGGAAGGTCACCGCCAGCGCCAGCAGCACGAGCAGCGACGCGGGCCTGAGGACCTTCACTGCCGCCTCCCCGCCAGCTGGCCGAAGATGCCCTGCGGGCGGAACACCAGCACCGCCACCAGGAGCATGTAGAACACCGTGGTCGCCCATACCGGCGACCACACCACCGAGGTGACGTCCTCGATCACCAGCATCCCCAGGCCGGCCACCACGGCGCCGCGCAGGCTGCCCATGCCGCCGAGGATGATGATCGCCAGCAGCCGCGAGATCAGGTCGTACTGGCTGTTGGGGTTGAACGCCGAGGTGGCGCCGTAGGCCATGCCACCGGCCGCCGCCAGCGCCACGCCGATGCCGAAGGTGATGGCCGACACCCGCTCCACGTCGATGCCGACGAGCTCGGCTGCGGTGCGGTTCTGCATCGATGCGCGCAGGCCGGCGCCGAACTTCGTGCGGTTGAGCAGCAGGTACAGCCCGATCACCAGCACCACGCTGAGCAGGAAGTCGAAGACGTAGACCCAGGCCAGGTAGAAGCCGCCGATCTGGAACGAGCGGTCGACGTACCAGGCGTGCATCTGCACGAGATTGCTGGAGAAGCCGAGAGACAACGCCCCCTGGATGAGCAGGGCGATGGCGAAGGTCACCAGGATCGACAGGGTGGTGCGCTCCCAGCGGATGGGGCGCACGAAGGCGATCTCCAGACCCACGCCGAGCGCGAACATCACCGGCATGGTGATGAGCAGGCCGACGAAGAGGTCGATGTGGAGCTGCTGCTGCAACAGGTAGCTGAGATAGGCGCCGAGGATCACCAGCGCCCCCTGCCCGACGTTGATGATGTCCATGACCCCGAAGATGAGCGTGAGGCCCAGGGCCATGAGCACGTAGATGCCGCCGGAGAGCACCCCGGTGATGATGGCGTCGAGGATCAAATGCATGCGTGGACCGTCGGCATGGCCGGGCTCCCGTGGTGCGCCCGGCGGCGGCCCCCCGCTTCGGGGGCCGCCGCCGGGCGGGGTGGCGGCGCCAGGCGCGTCCCCACCCCGCACCGGAAACGGGTCACCTTACTGCCACGCCGCCTTCGGGTACTCGAACGGCGCGGCGGCCGCCTGCTGCGGCCAGACCGGCAGGTACTGCCCCTGCTGCCACTGGAACAGGTAGGCCTTGGCGGCGACGTTCTCGCCCACGCTGTCGAACTTCACGGCGCCCAGGATGCTCTGGAAGGTGTCGCCGGAGTGCAGCTCCTTGATGATCTTGGCGTTGTCGAAGCTGCCGACCTTCTCCACGGCCGCCTGCAGCACCTGGCCGGCGGCGTAGCCCTCGGCGGCGTCGCCGTTGATGTCGGAGGCCTTGCCGCCGAACTTGGCGATGTAGGCCTTCACGAAGGCGGCGTTGCCGGGGTTGTCGGCGCCCGGGTACCAGCTGTTGGGCACCAGGATGCCCTCCGCGTTCTGCGCCCCGCCCACGGCCTTGATGAACTGAGAGCCCAGGTCCGGGCCGGCCGTGGCGACGATCGCCTTGGGGTTGTAGTGCTGCTGGCGGAAGCGCTGCACGAAGGCGACGATGTCGGGCATGAAGGTGCCGCCCACGACGATGTCCGCCTTGGACTGGATGATCTTGTCGGCGATGGGGTTGAAGTCGGTGGTCTCGGAGGGGTAGGTCTGGTAGCTCACGACCTTCAGCCCGGCCTGCTCGAAGAGCTTCCGCGCGCGCTCGACCTGCGGCTGGGTGAAGGGGTCGTCGTTGGTCGCGAGGGCCACCGTCTTGGGCCGCTGGCTGGCGGGCAGCGAGGTGACGTAGTTGACGAAGCTGTCGAGGTCGTTGATGACCGGCAGCGCCACGTCGAAGACGTTGGTCAAGCCGCGGTTGAAGACCGACGGCGCGCCGCCGGCGCCCTCCACCATGGCGTAGCCGTAGCGGTTCGCCACCACCGAGGCCGGCTTGGTGAGCAGCGTGGAGAACGGCCCGAGCACCAGCGGGACCTTGTCGACCGAGATGAGCTTCTGGTAGTTGGTCTGGACCTGGTCCGGGCTGGAGTTGTCGTTGAGGATGTCGAGCTGGATCTGGTGGCCCAGCAGCCCGCCGTTGGCATTGACGTTGGCGGCCCACAGCTGGTAGCCGTTCTGGAACCCCTGCCCGTCGGCCGAGAAGTCGCCGGACAGGGACAGCGAGATGCCGATCTTGATCGGCGCCTGCGCCGCGGCGAGGCCGACGGCGGCGAGCACCGCGACCAGGATCGCGAGTCTCTTGAGCATGTGTTCCTCCTGCGGCAAGCGCATTGCCGGTGTTGGTCGTGGTGTGGCGCGGCCCGCGGACCCCTCCGACGCGCGGCGCCAGAAGCTCAGGTTCTCGCGCTCACCTCCCCGGCCCGCGACCGCGCACCGTGTGGAACGGGGCCGACCGCTGACGAGAACGGACACCTCCAGGGAGAACACGCAGGACAGGCGCGGGCGGGCGCGCGGCGGAGGCCGGCACCGGGCGTCCGCGGGGGACACACCCAGGTCGATAAGTATTAGTGGTGTGGTGGTCATACCACCTGGATCGAAAGCGTTCGCGTCGCACCGAATCGACTCCTGCGGCCGGCGCGCGGCCGGCACCGAGGGGAACCCTCGAGCCGCGAGAGCGTTGCGGCAAGAGGACCGAAAACAAGTTGTGGACGACGCTCAACCTAGCACAACGGGGCTCTGGTGTCAAACCCCGCCGCCCCCGGATTCCTTGACAGGGAGGACGCGCGCGTGCTACGTTCACGACGTTCCCGAGAGGTATGACCAGCATACTTCTTGCAAGAGAATTCATAATATGCATGCGCTTGCATCGTCCTGGGCGGCCGGCGCCGGTCGGCAGCGCCCCACCGCGCCGCCCTCGTGACGCCCGCGGCGCCCGCCACCATGGAGGATGAGCGAGCATGACCTACCACCCCTTCAAGGACCACGGGAGCTGGAAGATGCTGATCGGCGGCGCGTTCGTGCCGGGAGGCGCCGGCGACGTCCTCGAGGTCACGAACCCGGCCACCGGCGAGGTCATGGGGCAGGCGCCGGCCGCCAGTCGGGCCGACGTCGCCGCCGCCGTGGCCGCCGCCGAGGAGGCGTTCACGACCTGGCGCTGGACGGCGCCCGAGAAGCGCGGCGAGATGCTGTACGACATCGCGCAGCGCATCGGCGAGCATCACGACGAGCTGGTGGACCTCGAGACGTGGGAGAACGGCAAGCCGCGGGTGCAATCCAAGCGGGACGTCACCAACGCCGAGCGCACCTTCCGCTTCTACGCCGGCGCCGCCGACAAGTTCTACGGCCACAGCGTCTACGACGGCCCCACCGAGACCCGCAAGATCGTGTTCGAGCCCTACGGCGTGGTGGCGGTGATCATCCCCTGGAACTGGCCTCCCATGCACACCGCCGACTTCGCGGCCCTGGCGCTCGCCACCGGCAACACCGTGGTGCTGAAGCCGGCGCCGGAAACGCCGCTGTCCTCGCTCCGCATCGCCGAGCTGGCCGCCGACGTGCTGCCGCCCGGGGTGCTCAACGTGGTGACCGGCGGCGTGGACACCGGCGTGCAGCTCGTCGCCCACCCCGACATCGACTTCATCGCCTTCACCGGCTCCGACCGGACCGGCGAGAAGATCCTCGCGGAGGCTGCCAGGCGCATCCTGCCCAGCATGATGGAGCTCGGCGGCAAGAACGCCTCGCTCATCTTCCCCGATGCCGACCTCGACAAGGCCGTCGAGGGCATGCTCCGCAGCGCCTACTTCAACAGCGGCCAGGCCTGCTCCGGCAGCGAGCGGGTGCTGGTGCACGAGAAGGTGTACAAGGCCTTCATGGAGCGCTTCACCGCCGCCGTCGCCGGCATGGCCGTGGGCGAGGGCTTCGACGAACGCTCCGTCGTCGGGCCTATGGTCAGCAAGCGGCAGCAGGAGAAGGTGCAGGGCGCGCTCGACCGTGCCACCGCCGCGGGCGCGCGCATC